>JADCGK010000197.1 GCA_020249045.1 Azospirillum sp.
CTCCGGCACCGTCATCCCGCCATATTTGGCCCTCCACTTGTACAGCGTCGTCGTCGATATCCCGTGCCGACGGCACAGCTCCTCGACCTTCGCGCCGGCCTCGTGCTCGCGCAGCACGCCGATGATCTTCTCTTCCGAGAAATTGCTTTTCCGCATCGTCCGTTCTCCCTTCCACAAAGAGGAACGGTTCCAACTTTCTCATGGTCTCGTCTACGGGGGGCAGGTCAGCATACCCAACGCTCCGAGAGGAAAGGCAATCGGCAGGACTCTCAGTCCCGCAGGTTGATTTCTGAACCAATAGGCTAACGGCGCTGGGATCGATTGTCCGCTGTAATCGCGTTTGAGTCGATTTGAGGGGACGGCTGAACGCGCCGTCAACACATCTTGGCTTTCCGCAACTCTTCAGTTCGAGTAATTTAACTGGCGGCGATATTCGCGCTTTCTCAGTGAATCCGACTGGCAACGGGAGTGCTTTTCAGCGATGTCCAGAGATCCGAATTCAAGACCTGAGAACTCGCCCGCTATGCCGGACGATACTCCGCTTGAGCGATCGATCAGGGATCCGCTGGAACGCCTTCCTTTGGCGCCGCCGGGTTTAACGAATCTGGGATCCGCGATTCTAACCCGCGCAGCGAGGCCGGAAACGCTGGCGTTGATCGACAAGGCGATCGCGGCGCGGCGCCGGAATCTCGAAGAGCTCTGACACTCGAGGTTCGAGCGCTATTTCATGCGATCCATCGCTAGGTCAAGGACAACAGCTTCGAAAGTTCGATGCTTTCGCGCATGCGGCTCGGCCGCCGCAGGCCCCATCCGAGTTTCCGCGTGACCGGGGAACCAATCGGCACCCAAATCGCACTACGCGTGAGTGTCCCTTCTTGGCTTGAAGAAATACCCACGACCGACCTATGGCAGGAATCATGAGCCCGTTAATGACGATCCGCAGGTTTGAAAATGCGGCCCATGGCGCACTTCCTCGACCCCTCGACACAGTCGTGATGGTTGCTGGCGCCGCGATCGTTGTCGGCACAATAATGATCGGTTCGCCGAACGACACGGCGTTCAACGCGGTGATCGTTCCCGGCCTGATCGTCGCCATGGCGATCGCAGCACGCGTGGGCCGCGAGGCCGCACAACGCCGGCGTGGCGAGAATTCGTTCGGCACATCGGCAATTGGGCTATCGCGCTTCGTATATCTTGGCTGCGCTGCGATCGCGGCGATCATGACCGTTGTCTTCGGCATGACGCCGGCGTTGACCCAGTTATCTGAATTACTGGGCGTCTAGGACGACGCCCTCGAAGTACCCCCGACACTTGCTGTACACGTCCGAGCCGTTACCCATCATCGCTGATTAGCGGCGCCGGGAACGCCCAGGCGCTGTCCGAAGACCGGGATGGCTACCGGCGCCATTCCCGATTCACGGCCAGATGCTCGTGATCTTAAGTCCCCCGACCTCATGATGCGTGCGCGCCTCGGCGCCTGGCGAAGCCGGGCGCCGAGGCGCGCGTAACCAACAGGCGGCCGCGCAGTGGCCGCACGCTCCCCGTCGTCGGGCCCCGCCGGGCCCGACGACGGGCGCAATTATCCATCGCACCATTTGGTGCGATAGGAAGGGGCAGAAAATGGCTAGGAAAGATGATGAACTCGACTGGAATCGCATCAAACAAGGACATTTAGAAGGCGAGAAAGCCGATGAGTTTGGACTATTTTTTCGCAGTGGAGCGGCACCTGGAATGGTCGCCATTCCATCAATGGCCAGCTTCCGGCCACGCCAAATTGCGAAGATTTTGGTTAATCCGGAACTCCACACCCGTCTCAGCGCGCTGAAACTTGGCTCCACTGCCGACGTCGGGTACGCGCCTTTTCACCTCCATGTCGCCCGCGTTTCGCGCGCGGCACTCCCAAAAATTCCAGCAAATGTACGGCGCGGGACGCATGTCATCATCTCGCCGAAAAAGCAGGATGTTCGGCGGGTCATCGAGCTTGGCGCCAAGAGAAATTGGCGCTGCCGCGCCTACACGCTCCCTAAAGAGCACCCATTTTTGAAAACGCCGGAGGGCGCCGCGATGGCGCACTCACTTTCATTTTTCGAACGCGCAAGCCGACTGCATGGAAAATCAGAAGCCAGGAGCATCCGGGAGGCAAAGAGTTTTCAAATTTACATCGAACGTGCACGGGCCGACGACGAAACCCGAAAGGAAGAAGTAGAGCATGACAGGCTCGGGCCGATTTCACTCGGAAATCTTGGGCCGACGTTGGATGTACGGCTAGCTTTTTGGGACGAAATCAACAAGACCGAAAAGCGCGCTGACGCCATTCTGCAATTTCGGCTCGACGCCGAGCTGCCCTATTGGATTTCGGCAGAAGATCGGCGGCAGATCGTCGAACGTTTCGTAAAAATCTTCGAAGAGAATGGGCTCGGTTACTGGGCGGCCGTCCATCTTCCAGATGTCGAGGGTGGATCAGATACCCGTAACATTCATCTTCACATCGTCTGGTTTGACCGTCCGGTCAAAAAATTCGGGACGGTCGATATCCCCTTCCCAGAATTCGAGGAAAAGAAAGCAAGAGAGTGCCGAGGCGCCGACTGGATAGCGGCTTCTTCGCCGTCGATACGCCGACGCGGTGAACGACGTAATTCTGCAAGTCGCCGAGCGAGACAAGCAGTTACCTATAAGGCTTCTGCATCCCGGCACTTACGAATCTATCGGAATCTTCGTAACCTCTCAGACGCATGAGGGGCCAGCGCGAACGGCCCTGCGGCGAGCCGGCAAGCCGACGCGTGCGACGCAGCGCAATCTCTCCGTCGAGCGCCTCGATCAGGACATCCGTGCGGCCGCGGCGATACGGAAAATCGACGATGCGCTCGCACTGCATTCGAGATGGTCCGCGGACATTCTCGCCTTACAAGCCCTCAAGAATGTGCAGCCTTACCACTCGGCGCATGTTGCCTGCAATTTTGCGTCTAAGGGCCTAGACGACGCACATCTGCTTATTTTCAACTCGAAACGGGCCGCCGCTGAATGGGAGAAGCGGTCTTCCGGCAGCACCTCGCGGCATCGCATGATCCTTCTTGATCGACTTGAAAGGGAGGCTGCAGGACTCAGTCACTGGGCTAGCGATCAATCCCATCGGCACACAAACATCGCGGGCCACATTACTGAGCTGACAGAAATCGCGCGGGCCGAAGAAATCCGGCGCCATACACTGCCCGTACGCCCCAACCGTCCATCCCCGCCAAGCCGAGAAATTCCGACTCGTGTCATCAACCCGCGCCCCACGGTCCGCGCGCCCACCGGCGGCATGCCTTCGGCCTCGAAGTCGGTTGATGCCGCTTCGAGATTACCGGAGGGCCTTCTCAAGCTTCTCGTCGCTGCCGTGACGGCGAGCGACGCGAAGACACGTGAGCAGTTTCATATGCGCGTGCGCGCAATCAGCGAGTCCGAACGGCGAAGTCTTCTTCGAACGATGCAGTCAGATCCGATACCTGCGACCATGGACAAAACGGCCCAATTGATCTTTGACGCGGCGATGAGGCTGCTCGCGGCGACCCTTTCCGACAAACTCGAAACGACGACGCCTCCGAGGAAGCGGTCGCAGGACGACCGTGGCCGATAGCCACGATCGTCCCACGACCTTTCCGCATTATGGGCCCTATTCGCCGGCAGGTTCGCGGTCAATGATCGCGGTCAGTTGGGCCGGCCCGATCCGCTTGGCGATCGCATGCCCGACGACATCGAGTATGTCGTCGAAGGAAAAGAGTTCGTCGTTAGGCCAGCGTTGTTTGAACTCCTTGTATGCCGTCGCACCCGCCGCCACGTATTTCGCCTCCACCATGTCCGTTGCCTTCTTGTGCAGGTCCTCGGCGCGATTCAGTTCCGCACGAGCGTCGTTGAGCCGCTTGAGCGCTTTCTGGAGCCGACGCTCGTCGCGAACTTGGGCGGGCTCCTGTTTGGTGGATCGCCGGCCGGGCTTCTTCGTTCCCGGCGTTATGGTTTCGGAACTCGAGGGATCCGTCGCCGGCTCATTCGGCGAGACCAATTCGGCAGCCGACGGCGCGGGCGATCCGGTCTGATCCTTCGGCGTTTCGGTCGTCGCAGACCCCGAGATCGGCGCTTCGGGGAGCATCGCTGCTCCCGTCGAGATGGTCTCTTGGCTGATATCAACTTGGATAGCCTTCTTCGTACGCGTCATCGTGACCTCCGGCCGCTGAGGCTCCGCCCTGGCTTCCGGCGGGAGCGTCGGCTTGAGCTCCGCGACCTCCGTCGACGGCGGGGTCGCGAGCTCGGCACGGATAGGGTCAACCTTCCCGTCAGCGTGCGGTTGGGTAGTCTGCTTCTTCTGCGTCATCGTTACCTCCTGGTTTGAGAGATGACGCGATAAGGCTGAGGGCATCCCCCTTAAGAACGTCAGCAGTCGGCAACTTGCTACCCGTTATTCTCCAAAAGAGGCCCAACGGGTGCCCGAACAACACTTCCGGCGTTCAGCGCGGCGCCTAACACAGGGGACTTAAAATCGTCGATCCGCCTGGCTCAGCTGCCGGCAATCCCAACCGGCCCGGTAACGCCGGATCGTTGCCAAAATTCAGGACGCGAACACCCTTTTAGGCGGTCGCCTGACCATCCCGGGAGAGGCCACAAGGGCCCCAGTTCCGAGCGCCAGGTACCGGCAAATCGCCGGGCGGCCTCGAACCCGAAGATCCCTCAGATCGTGACAATAGTCGGCCGCAGCCAAAAACACGCGAAAGTCAGCGCAGGCGACGAGATCCGATAATCATCTGAAAAATATAGATATTTCGATCTTTGCTCGAGACGCTTAGATCGACTGATTCGGCGCGACGGCCGTTTTTAAGTACCCGGGTGGACACTTGTCCCTATGGAAAGGACGAGCAAATCCGGCAGCCAGGGCGGCTTCTTCGCCCCGGAGCCGGCGCCCAGCCAGGGCGCCGGCGGCCGACGGATTGCGCCCACTCCACCAAAGGATCAACGTCGCCTTATGTCGGTGAAGGCTTCTGCGGCTTACTGCGATATGTGCGTCAAACTATTCAACGTGATGATCCGCCCGCGCCTCACTCCGATACAGAATCCCAACGCAACAAAGAGGTCACGAAAGCTGTGGTTCGATCGGCATGCTATCGACCGCGAGATCGATCGACTATCTGGGATTCGCCCGCCCACCGACGAACCACCTACTTCCGAGGATCGCGAGTATGTTGAGCAGCAGATGGAAAAGCGTTTGCTCGCACGACCCGCTCAAATGCATCGACGGCGCCC
>JADCGK010000198.1 GCA_020249045.1 Azospirillum sp.
GCGCCCGCCGCCCGTCCCCTTGACGACCCCGACGACGTTCGGGCGGCCCTCGTAGTTGAGGACCTTCGCCAAGCCGCTGTCGCGCAAGGCCGCGTAGGTCGGCAGCTCGGCGTAGGGCAGTATTAGGTCGTGTTGCCAATGCGTCGGGTACTGGGCGATTTCGGGAAAGCGGTCGAACAGCTTCTCCACATCGGGCTCGGCCTCGAGCACCTCGGCCCCCATCTCCCGCAGCGTCTTGGCCATGTATGCCTGGGCCTTCGTTTCCTCGCCCGTCAGGCTCGGAATGCGGACCAACGCGGCCAAAGCCGCAACGCTTTCCTCGCGCGAACGCGCGGCGATGGCCAATGCTTGATCGCGCCCGGATTTATCGATCACGGCTTTCGCCTTTCCCCTGTCGGCAAAGCTTGTGGCAAGGGCGGGCGCAAGACAAATTAATAGTCATCGTCTTTGGACGCAAAAAATCTTATGTAATAAAATATCGACCCATGAAGATCACGCAGCTCCGCGCCTTCGACGCCATCGCCCGCGAAGGCAGCTTCTCCAAAGCCGCGGCGGCGCTCGGCCTCACGCAGCCCGCCTTGACCATCCAAGTCGCCGGGATTGAGCGCGCATACGGCGTGCGTCTGTTCGATCGTGTCGGGCGGAGGGTCGAACTCACCGAGACGGGGCGCCGGCTCTTCGACACGACCAGCCGCCTGTTCGAGTTGGAAGACGCGGCGCGCGAGATGCTGACCGCCTCGCGGGCGCTGACCGGCGGGCGTATCCGGGTGGCTGCCGACGGCGCGCATATCGTGATGGGCTTGTTCGCCCGTTTCATGGAACTCTATCCGCGCGTGGAGCTCTCCGTGACCTTGGGAAGCTCGCGCTCCGTACGCGACGAATTACTCGAGCGGCGCGTGGATATCGGCATTCTCCCCAACGTGGGCGGCGAAGCGGCTTTCGAGGCGCTGCCGATTTGGCGCCATACGCCGGTGCTGATCGTGCCGCATGGACATCGCTGGGCGAAACGAAAATCCGCGTCGATCCACGATCTCGATGGCGAGCCGATCGTCATGCGCAAGGAAGGCTCGAACACCCAGAAGGAACTCGACGCAGCGTTGGCACGGGCCAACGTCAAGCCACGCGTCGTCCTCGAACTAGGCGCGCGCGAAGGTGTGCTGGGGGCTGTCGCCGCCGGACTTGGGGTGGGCGTGATTTGGCACGTCGAAGCGAAGGGCGACACGCGTTTCGCCACGCTCGACCTAGCGGACACGCGGATGCGGTCGATCGACTACATCGCCTGCCTCAACAGCGAGCGCGGCCGCCGCGTGGTGCGCGCGATGATGGACGTCGCGCGGGAGACCTTCCCGCGCGTCGCCGACGCGCCGCCGCCACCGGGTAAACCGGCGTCCCGCGCCAAACGCGCGCCCCGATCGGGTTAATCGGGCGGGACGCGGCGTCAGACGAAAACCTCTCAGTGTTCGCTTTAGAAACGGCGATGTCTAATGCGATGGGTTTCTTTGGTGGCCACGAGCGTTTTGCACCGGATCTTACGATGACCTGATGGGGTGGACGGCCCCCGCACCCAGCCTCGGGGTGCCGTAGGCTGGTGATCTTGAACCAGCCAAGGGAGACCGTCCATGCAGCCGAGCATCACAATTGGTTTGGATATCGCCAAGCACGTCTTTCAGGTTCATGCGGTCGATGCGAACGGCACGATCGTCATTCGCTGAACCGCCCCGGGATTGCCGGAGGCTGTTTGGTTTGAGTCACGCTGCCAGTTTTTTGCTCTTCGAGCATAGCGTAGAAGCGTGCCTCGGCTTCGGCCGGCGGGATGTTGCCGATAGGCTCCAGCAGCCGGCGATTGTTGAACCAGTCGACCCAGGTCAGCGTCGCGAACTCGACGGCTTCGAAGCTGCGCCAGGGGCCGCGGCGGTGAATGACCTCGGCCTTGTAGAGGCCGTTGATCGTTTCGGCGAGCGCGTTATCGTAGCTGTCGCCGACGCTACCGACGGACGGCTCGATCCCAGCCTCGGCGAGGCGCTCGGTGTATTTTATGGACACGTATTGCGATCCCCTGTCGGAATGATGCACCAGCCCGGCGCGATGAACGGGTCTGCGTTCGTGCAGCGCCTGCTCCAGCACATCCAGCACGAAGTTGGCGTGCGCCGTCCGGCTGACACGCCAGCCGACGATGCGCCTAGCGTAAGCATCGATCACGACGGCCACATACACGAACCCGGACCACGTACTGACGTAGGTAAATTCGATAGCTACAGCACATTCGGCGCCGGCGCATGGAACTGCCGGTTCACGTGATCCAGCGGGCACGGAGCGGCTTTGTCGCAGATCGTCGTTCGAACGGACTTGCCTCGGATAGCGCCCTGCAGGCCTAAATCGGCCATCAGGCGCTCGACCGTGCACCGCGCGACGGGAATCCCCGCGCGCCCCAACTGCCGCCATACCTTACGCGCGCCATAGACTTCGAAGTTCTCCTTGAAGACCCGCCGGATCTCCGGGCGTAGGGCTCTGTCGCGCTTTGCCCGTGCCGAGAGCTTCGTCAGATCAACACGCTCGGCGACGCGATCGCGATAGGTCAACGGGGCGATCGGCAGCACCTTGCAGATCGGCTCGACCCCGTACGCCCGGCGATGATCGTCGATGAAGTCGATCATGGCTTGAACCGGCGGTCGAGCTCTGCCTGGGCAAAATACGCGGATGCCTTGCGCAAGATCTCGTTCGCCTGGCGCAGTTCCCGGTTCTCGCGTTCGAGCGCCTTGAGCTTCTCGGCCATCTCGGTCGTGACGCCCGCACGCTTCCCAGCGTCGACCTCGACCTTCTTGATCCAGTCGTTGAGCGTCTGCGCCGCGCAGCCGATCTTCCCGGCCACTGACTCGATCGCCGCCCAGCGGGACGGATGCTCGTGTTCATGATCGAGAACCAGCCGAACCGCCCGGTCACGAACCTCGGGTGAATACTTGTTCGTCGTCTTGCTCATCATGGCTCCACCTTTTCAGGAGTTGGAGCCTCCGACAATCCCGGGGCGGTTCACAGTCGAGCCTTGGCTACCGACGCCAGCAGAGTTCGCAGAAGAATCGGCAGCTACCCGCCAAGTAACCGGAAGGGGCGCTGCGGTATACGGGGCCTCTGCGCCTAGGCCCGTTGCACCATTGCCCCGCTAGGGGCACACTTGAACCAAGACACTAGTTTCAAGCGCGTCTTGGCCCGAGAAACGCGGGGGTAAGTCAACCGTGATGACGTTGTCATAGCTGCTAAGTCGCGAGGAAGCCCTATGGTTAGAAGTCTAGTCGTACTGATCACAGGCGCGAATGGGGGCATCGGAAGTACTTTGTGCCGAAAGTACCTTTCCGATGGTTCCGTCGTCGCGGCCGTCGATATGCGCCATGACACTCTGCCCGCCCAGTCGCAGAACTTCCTTCACATCGAAGCCGATATTGCGCGCGCTACGGCGTGCAACGATGCGATCGAGAGGTGTTTGGCCCGGTTTGGTCGTCTCGACGTTTTGATTAACAACGCTGCCACGGTCACACGTGGCGTCGACTGTACAGAACTCGAAGAAGAAGAGTGGGATCGTACGATCGACGTCAACCTTAAGGCCGCGTATCTACTTTCGCGTCACGCGATCATCGCGATGCGTCGAAACGGCGGCGGCGTCATTGTCAATATCGCATCGCAGCTCGGCCACGTCGCGACCAAAGGTCGTATTGCCTACAGCGTCTCGAAGGCGGGCCTGATCGCGTTGACGCGCTCTCTGGCGGTGGATCATGCCGATGAGGGGATCCGTGCCGTGAGCGTTTCGCCGGGTGCGGTCATGACCGGTCGACTCCTCGACCGATTCGGGGGAACTGACGCTGCGAACGCAGCCTTGGCGTCGAAACATCTCGTCGGCCGCATCGGCAAGGCCGATGAGATCGCCGACTTTGTCATGTTCGTGGCGAGCGGAAAGGCTGGATTCTCAACGGGCTGCGATTACTTAGTCGATGGGGGCTACACCGCGATTTGATCGGACGGCGGGAACAACGGGCGATCCATTGCAGCATTCAAAAAATGATCTGCAATCCGGGCCGCCTCGGCACCCAGCGTCGGTCCGGCGTAGATTTCGAACTTCCTCCGAACTGCCGCATCGTCGAAAGGTTCAGCGGGATCGCCGAGTACGTGATCGACGGCCGCGGAAGCGATGCAATGTTCGCCCCGCGAGAACAAAACCTCGGCGCCGCGCGCGTTGGCGGCAGTGCGCGCGGGATCCTCTTCAATCCGAACGCATGCTTCCAGGCGCTTGATCGTTCGATCTTCGCGGGCTTCTTTCGTGTAAGCCCCTGGTCCGAGGTCGCCTAGCACAATTGCCGCAGCAACCGCGTAACTCATACTGAACTGTGCTTGGATCGGCGTCGCCGGGGAGCGGTTGGAGCAGTAGACGATCGCCTCGCGGTAGACGCGGATCGTAATCGCATCAATATCGGAAGCCTTTAGATCATATTTGCGCATGGCGACGAGCGCGGCGGCAACGGGATAATGCGCATGTTTGACGCTGGCGAAAGCCTTCAAATACCCACTCTCGATCATCCGCGTCGCTGGCGATACCGTCTGCTGCAATACCGTGATGCCGAGGGCTTTTTCGGCATAAACCTCAATCGCACCAGCGGGTCCTAAGATTCCCGCCGCCGCCGCGTGGGCGAGTTGCTGACCGACGGTTTGCGCATGCGCGATGTAGGTATTGCGCGCGAAGGAACCCGCCGCGATCGGAAGATACAGGGAGAAAGGCACCTGACACGCCGCGGATCGGACCGCGCCGAGTATCGATCTGGGGGCGAGTTCCAAGGCGCGTCCGGCCGCGGCGACCGTTGCAAACAGCCCCCAAGCGCCATCGACATGCATGCCTGGTCGAATACGGAGGGCGACGCCGGCGCGCACACCCACTTCATATCCGATCACTAAGGCTTTGACGGCATCGGCGATGTTGAGAGCTCGAGCCGAGGCGAGCGCCAGAACCGCCGGTGCAGCGTGCAGGCCCGGGCGTCCGTGGGCTTCCCCGTGACCTTCGCATGCTTCGTCCCAGCATGCGCCGACCGCAAGCAGGCTCGCGGCCCCGCTCGCGGAAAGTGGTGGCATACCCGGTATCTTTACTGAGCCAGAATCGTAAGTACCGTAACGCCCGGCTAGAGCCACGAGTGTGTCGGCCCGCAGCCCCGCAAGAGCGCAGCCAAACGTGTCGAGTAGAACGTGGCGCGCCCGGCGCTCCGTCGCTTGAGAAACTGGTCGACGGTCCACGTCTTCGATCACTTCGAGCAACCTCGAATCGAAACTTTCTGTCATGCCCCGCCCGCGATCTAGCGATTTGTTTCCCGGATCACACTGTGCCAAAGTCAATGTCGGGTCGTACAGCGGTAAGGAAACCGGACGATGTCAAACGTGTTGATCGAGTTCCCCCAAGCGCCGTTCGCGCGTGTACCACGGCGGCTCGCCAATACCGATCGGGCCCGGCGCATTATGGCTGACCTTAAGCTAGATGCCGTGATTGGGACGAACTACAAGAACCTGTATTACCTTTCGGGTCACATGCCGGATTCAGTGGTCGGCCATTTCGCTGACGTCACGGCCGCGGCGATCCTGCCGGCCTCCGAAAATGTACCGGCGTGCCTATGTGCGTCGGACTACGATCTCGCCTATCTCGTCACCCGGCCAACCTGGATGCCGGAGCTGCGCATGTTCAGCGCCAAAACGCGTTCAAGCGCCGCCTATTTGCTTGAGATGATCCAGAAGGGAACAGGCATCGATACCGAGTTGCGGCAGCCGTTGCGCCGGATCTTCTCGGCAACGCGGGAGATGTCTGAGAACGATCTCTATGACGCGATCGTAGCGTACATTCGTACGCACCTCGGCAAAGGCAAACTACGGATCGGCTTCGACGATCTTCGTGTGGCGGCGGTCGTCCGCGAAAAGATCGGCGACCGACTCGAGATACACGATGCCCTTCACACTTTCCGTGCGATCCGAATCGTCAAAACGCCTGACGAACTCGATATTCTGCGTCGGGCTGCGGCGATCAATGATCGGGCGACGCTTGACGCAGCCGACGCGACGCGCGAAGGCGCGCCGATCTTCGCCATGGTTGACGCCTATCGTCTTAGCGTGGTCCGGCAGGGTGGAAAGTTCCTCGGTGAGCGCGGAATGATGTTCGGCGCGGGCCCCGACGGTGGCTTCGTTCTGGACAATGGCTGGGCCGAAACCAGACGCCTCAAGCGGGGCGATACGATCGTTTACGACGCGATCGGTACCTATCAGCTCTATCACATGGACATCGCCAGGACGGGCTATGTTGGCGATCCGCCGACCGGTTTGCGACGCGCCCATTCTGCCGTCCGCGAGGCCCTCGAGACCGCTGAAAGCCTCTTGAAGCCAGGCGCGCATACGAGTCTGGCGCGCGATCATGCGGCCGAGGTCATCGCCAAGCACGGCTACGATCCCAGTCTGACCACCATGATGTTCCATAGTATCGGTCTGGACGTGCTTGAGTACGCGGATCCGGCCGACAAGGTACGCGGTTGGACGGTAGAGAAGGATATGGCACTTAACTTCGAGGTCTTCTACCGCGATCCGGATCTAGGCGGCGTCCACCTTGAGGACACTGTTTTCGTTCGCGACGGTGGAGTCGAGCATCTGACGACGCTGCCGCGTGAGATTATCGTGACCGAGCGAGCGGCGGCGGCCGGGTAGCTCGACCTCCTCAATCCGGTTTACGCGCGCGCAAGACCGCCCATGGGAGTCGCCAAGCCGCGCTTCGATCGGCCGCCGGCGGGTCGGTCTCGTCGAAATCGTCGATCCGGACGTCCACAAAGCCGATCTCCGCGCAGATCCGCCGGAGATCGAGATTGGCAAGCGGCTCCATGAACGGCTCGTTGTTGCGCCGGCCATGTCCGAAGTGGATGAAACGGACGAAGGCGTCGTCCGGCGGCAGGAAATCAAGATGGATCGTTAGACCGCCGGGTTTGAGCACGTCGAAGGCGGTGCGCAGCAAACCGTGCACCGCATAGGGCGGAAGCTCGTGCAGAAGCATCGTGGATGTCGATATGTCGGCGCCCGTAAGCGCCGGTAGGGGCTTCGCAGCGTCGGCTTGGACGTACCGAACGTTCGAAAGACCTCGGTCGGCTGCGTCTTGAGCAGCCACGCGCAAGCATGGCGCCGAGAGATCGACGCCGATGATCGAGAGCTTGTCGTTCGCGCGCGCGAATGGAATCGTACTTTTTCCGAAGCCACAGCCGAGATCGACCATTCGCTCATCGCCGCCACGTAGCGCTAATGCGGCGAAGCGCTCGTGCAAGCCTGGCTTTGAGACTACCCCGCCGGCTTGTCCCGCGCTTTGCCGGTAGACGAGGCCGGCGAGCGGGCTTTCCCACAATCCGCCAGGCATGTGGTGGATATCGTGCCGGGTAAAGTAGTCGGGCAACGCCAGATCGCTCGACAGCGACAGAAGCCCGTCGGGCAGCGGCCGGTCGAGCCATTCGCACCACCGCGCAGTATCCGCTGCGATCGCAGGGAAAATGCCGTGGGGCCCGTTAAGCTTCCAATCCTGCAGATTCCTTTCAAACCAATCGAAGGCGCCATATATGGCGTCGCCGGTAAGAGCCGCTTCGATATCTTCGGGCGTCGATGCGCCTGTCCGATCCGCGCGCATGCGCAGCGCGCGAAACAGCGACCGCCCCCATACTTCGCGAGAGGTCCCCAAGAATGCCTGATACGCTTGAAACTCGCGACCTTCGATCACGATATGCCCCCTTGTGTCAGGACTTGGTGAATGAGGCGAGCAAACGTTCAATATACTCCCGCCGACGCTGGGTCTGCTCGGCTTTCGCCTCGATCGACAACGTCGTTTCAGACATGGCGCTCTTTGTGATGGTTCCTTGGCCGACCAGAAGCGCTTCAAAATGGTCGAGCCTGTCCTCAAGACGCCAAGCTTCGCCTGCCAGCGACCAAACAACTCCGAAAATCAGGTCGAGCCGTTCGTCGTTGAATCCGCTTTGCGGCGCGACCGTACCGGTCGTTGCCGGTCGGGCGAGTCCCGTGTCGTTCCATACATCTTGCCGGACGATGCCCTCGGCCTCGACCTCGAATCGATCCACGAAGCGGATATTCGAGAACGGCGTGCCGTCGATCCACTCGCCATAGAGCGTACCATGGGCGTAGATGATCCATCCTTGCGGTGTTCGGGGGCAAGCATCCCACCCGTCGATACACTTCGCGACGCGGCGATACTTTGCGGCCGATCCGCCCGCGATCGCGGCCGGACTGGAATGCCGACGGCCGCCAGGGAAGATCAACTCCGCGCCGGGCGCGAGGCAGGCCTGCGCCTCATCGAGTGCGCGTCGTTCCATCAGCTCGAGATAGCGCCGCACAAGCGCCACGGCATCCGCGCTATCTTTCGGACGACCCGTCATCTGCCGGTCCCTCCCCCGAAAACTCGATCTAGGCCGAACGCCCTTTCGAGGACGACGACAAGTAAGTACGAGAAAAGAATCAGCACCGTCGATACGGCTGCGACCATTGGGTCGATCGCGAATTCGATATAGGAATAAATGCGGATCGGTAGCGGCATTGCATCGGCGCTACTTAGGAAGATCGAGATCGTGACCTGATCGAACGAGATGATGAATACGAAAATCGTACCGACCAAAACCGAGGGTGCGATGGAGGGGAGCGTCACTTTGAGGAGCGTGCGAATGCGACCTGCTCCCAAGCTTTCCGCCGCCTCCTCGATGTTCGGTGGTAGGAGCTGAAGCCCTGCGCCGACGGTCCGCAGAATATAGGGCACGGTAATCACGATATGTCCGATCACGATCTGGGTCAGAGGGAGAGCGCTATCGATCATTCGGTAGAATTGAAGGAGCGCGATTCCCGTGATCACGGTCGGCAGCACGATGGGCGACATCACGAACGCCTTCAAGAAGCCGCGCCCCCAGAAAGGCCCGCGCGACAGACCGATCGCCGCCGGTACGCCGAGTCCAACGGCCCCCAGTGTCGCCGCGACGCCGATCACGAGGCTCTCCTTGAACGAAGTGAAGAAATCCTTCCGCTCGAGTAGTTGGACGTACCACTTCAGCGAAAATCCCTGCGGCGGGAATGCCACGTAGGCGGATTCGGTGAATGAGCCGCCGATGACTACGATCAGCGGCGCCATTAGGAAGACAACGACGCCCCAAGCGATGACGGAGACGATCCGACTTTCGATCACGCGTGCTCCCCGAAAATCCGACCGTGCAGCCAGATCACGCCCATGTTGATGATCAGCAACACGAAGACGAGGGCCGATCCGACCGGCCAATTCATTGAATACGTGAACTTCTCGAAGATAACAGTGCTTACAGTCCCGACGCGGCTACCTCCAAGCAGGGCGGGGGTAATGAATGCGCTGACCGTGAAGCAAAATACCAACAGCGCACCTGCCCCGATTCCCGGCATCACCAAAGGAAGCGTAACGCGACGCAAGATGAACCATTCGCCAGCACCTAGCGACGTTGCCGCCTCGAACACGCGGCGATCGAGCTTTTCCAACACACCTACGAGGCTCAATACCATCAAAGGCAGCGTAATGTGCGTAAGCCCGAGCCAAACGGAGAAAAACGAGCCGGTTAGCCGTATCGGAGAAGCTGCAAGGTCGGTGCCCAAGAGAAACTCGTTGATCAGTCCCTTATCGCCCAGCACGACAAGCCACGCATAGGTCCGCACGACCAAGTTGATCAGCAGCGGCGACAATACGAGTGCCATCAGCAGGCTCTTCATCCGCCGTCCAGAAGCGGCGATCTTCAGCGCGAGCGGTAGCCCGAGTACGAGCGTCGCAAGCGTGACCGTCGTGCCGAGAAGGAGCGTGCGGAAAATGAGGCTGTAATAGTAGGGATCAGAGAGCACCCCGACATAGTTATCGAACGTGAAGCTCTCGACGAAGAGCCGCATGGGGCTGAACGTATTGAAGCTCATCCGAAAGACGGCAAGGTAGGGTAGCACGATGAAGATCAAGAGAAACGCGATCGACGGCGCCAGATAGAGCGTTCGCTCTATCTGGCGCCGCCGCCGCGCCGCTTCGCTGATACTTGCCGCCGCCATGCCTATATCCGGATCAGCTCGCGAATTCTCGATTCCACCGCCCAAGCAGTGCGTCGCGCTGCGGATTGAGAACCCGCCACGGTGGGCTCTTGATCGCATTCACTGCATCGGGTCCGTAAATGTGCTTTTTAGCGAGCTCGGCATCGATTTTGGTGTCCCGATTACCTGGGCTGTACAGTTGCTGGGCGAAGGCTTCTTGGTATTTCGTTTGAAGCGTTGTCTCCGTCCACGCTAAAGCCAGTTCCGGGTTGCTGGCGCCACGCGGAATTTGGCACCCGGTCCGTTGCCCCCAGGTCCCCTCGCGCGGGCGGGCGATTGCAACCCGCACACCTTGGTCAATAAGTGTAATCGCGCGATGATAATAGAATAGGGCCGCATCCACCTCGCCCTGCTGAAGCATAGTGTATCCCTGGGTCACCCCACGATAGATCTTCATGTTCTGGAGGCGCTTGAGGGCGTCGAACCCAGGGTTAAAATTAGTTTCCGAGCCTCCATTCATCTGGGCCGCAATCATTAGAAAAGTGAGGCCGTAGGAATTGGAGATATGCGGCACGCCGACGGCGAGCCCCGGCCGCCACAAATCACCCCATGAAGTTGGCGCGGCTAACTTCACGGGATTGTAGACGAGTACGAACTCGTAGATCGTAGATCCATAGAGCGGAAGGGCTGGTGGACGAAGGCTGTCGTAAGCACGCGAAAGGCTTGGCAGCTTCGACGATTGATCGGGTAGCCAAAGCCCGGCGTCCTCCCCAAGAATGGCTTCGTCGTCGTTCACGTAAACTACGTCATACGGCGCCCGTCGCGGCGAAGCGACGATCCGAGGGATAAACGTGGTGCCGATGCCGAGTTCGAGTTTGACGGTAGCGTTATGTTGACGTTCGAAATCCGGGATTATCGAATCCCGCAGCACCTTCTCGAACAAGCCCCCAAATGTGCCAACGACCAGTTCCCTCCGCTGTTGGGCGAGCGCTGGCGCACCGATGGCGGATACGGCGGTGACGGTCGCGGCTGATGCGAGAAGCTTTCGGCGTCCCAACTTCTTGGCGAGCATGACGGTCCTCCTTGTGCTTGTTGTCTGAAGCTACCTTGTGAGCAATCTGCAGTCGCCGGGGTCGATAACCGCTGCGACATGACTGTTCGGTGGATACAGGGCGGCCTTTTCGGGAGGCAGTAGGGCCCGCAACGTTCCGCCGGAAAAGTCGAGATGGACTTCGATGTGTACGCCCAAGAAACGATGTGCCAAAACTCGAAGTGTGCATTCACCGTCGAGCGGCGCGCGCAAACCGATCTTCTCAGCGCGCACAAATAGAGCCTTGCCGGCGTCGGGTTTGGCCCCATTGGGAAGCCGAATTCGCCAATTCGGCGCGACCATGATCGTCGGCCCCAAGTCATCGACCACGATCTCACCGCTCAGAATGTTTCCCGCGCCGACGAACTCGCCCACCCAAGCGTTCGATGGCTCCGCGAAGAGCTGCATCGGCGGCGCAACTTGCTCGATCCTTCCGTCGCGCATCACGACGATACGATCGGCCATCGCCAATGCCTCCTCTTGATCGTGCGTGACGAAGACCGTCGTAACGCCAAGCTTGCGTTGCAGTGACTTGAGTTCGGTCTGCATCTGAACCCGGAGCTGTCTATCGAGCGCCGCCAACGGCTCGTCGAGTAGCAGGATATCCGGCTCGATGACGATCGCGCGGGCAAGCGCCACGCGCTGTTGCTGTCCGCCTGAAAGCTGGATCGGTCGACGGCCATGGAAGCCAGTTAACCCAACCAACTCCAGCGCCGCGTTCGCCCGACTCCGAGCCGCAGCGACGTTGACCCCGCGGGTCTCGAGTCCGAAGCAGACGTTCTCTAGCGCGGTCAGATGCGGGAACAGCGCGTAGGACTGGAACACAAGGCCGATATTGCGCTCTCGGGGCGGCACCGAAACCACATCCTTCGAGCCAATATAGATGTGGCCGCTTTGCGGATGAGCGAAACCCGCGACCGATCGCAGAAGAGTGGTCTTTCCGCAGCCCGATGGACCGAGCAACGCGACGAACTCGCCGGGATCGACCCTCAGAGAAATTCCCCGGAGCGCGTGTGCATCGCCGTAACGCAGATGCACATCCTTCAACTCAAGTCCGCCCCGCGCGGTGATCAACGAAAGCCTCCCCCCGGAGATACGGCATCAACAAATGTCGAATCATCATGGCTGGTTCTTAGGTCGTACGTCAATTGTTGGGTCACCGCTCGCATACAACTGCGGCCTCAGCCGGTGAACTCAGAAGTTTGGAACTAGGCCGCAGACTCATAATGGCGCAACCAAAGCCGCGCTGAGGCGAGCTTTGCCATTGCGAGATAGTTGAGCGGGTTTCGGTCGTAGCGGGTGGCGATATGGCGGAACTGCTTGAGCTTGCCGAAGAAGCGCTCGATGAGGTTCCGTTTCTTGTAGAGCCGCTTTGAGTATCCGATCCCGTCGTACCGGTTGGAGCGTGGCGGGATGTGTGGTCGGCAATCACGATCCTCGATCATGTCCCTGATCCAGTCGGCGTCGTAGCCCTTGTCGGCGATGACGTCCGCACCCGGCGGTAGCGTGTCGAGCAGCAGTTCGGCCATGGGCGCGTCGTTCGCCTGACCCGGCGTCAGCTCCAGTTGCACCGGCAGGCCGTTGCCGACCACGCGCGCATGCAGCTTGGTGGTCAGTCCTCCACGGCTTCGACCGATACAAGCCGCCGCAGGCTGTTTTTTTGGGCGGCGGCTTGCTGATGGACCCGTACGCTGGTCGAATCGATCATCTGCACCTTGCCGTCGTGCGCGGCGATCACCGCGTCCATCAGCCGGTCCCACACGCCCGCTTTGCGCCAGCGGTTGAAGCGGTTGTAGATCGTCGTCGGCGGGCCGTAGCGTTCCGGCACATCCGCCCAGGGAGAGCCCGAGCGCAGAACCCAGAATATCCCGTTCAGAACGCGCCGATCATCGACACGCGGAACCCCGCGCGGCTTGTTCGGCAGTACCGGCTGGATCGCCTTCCACTCGAAATCCGTCAGATCGTAGCGCGCCATCCAAAGCCTCCCTTTCGGGAGCTTGAATCAGTATTCGCGCAAAACCGCTATCCCTTTATGAGTTTACGGCCTAGAGACTGTTGGTTGCTGCTCTGAACCTCAGCTTTAGGCCTCTGTCCCCCGTCAGGAACCATCAGACAAGCTGGGGTGGTTGCGTAAGGAGGGCGCTATAGCGAATTCCATTTTCTGTGAATCTTCTTCAAACTCCCAAAAGACTGAGGCAGCTCTAGGTGTGGAGCATCAACAGGTTGTCCTCGGATAGATCGAGGCGGCTGATGGGCGTGGCGGAGTTTATCCCGCCATGCGGTCGATGCCAGTTGTATTGATGTGTCCAGAACGGCAGCGCACGGGATCGCTCGTCGGAGTTCGGGTAGGCGCGCGCGTAGGCCCATTCGCGCAGTGCCGTCTGGATGAAGCGCTCGGCTTTTCCGTTGGTCTTGGGCGTGTAGGGTTTGGTGCGGATATGCCGGATACCCAGGCGCTTGCAAGCGCGTGCGAAGCGCTTGGCTTTGTAGCAGGAACCGTTGTCGGTCATGACGCGGGCGACGGTGACGCCGAGGCTTGCGTAGTAGGCGATTGCGGCTTTGAGGAAGGCGACGGCGCTGCGTGCTTTCTCGTCCTTGTGGATGCGGGTGAAGGCGACGCGCGAAGCGTCGTCGACGCAGACATGGACGAACTCCCAGCCAGGCGCCGTGCCGTTGCCGCGCTGATTGCTTTGCCGGGTGCGGTCGCCGGTGATGCGGTGGCCGATCCGATTGAAACGGCCGAGCTTTTTGATATCGAGATGGATCAGCTCGCCAGGCTTCTCGCGCTCGTAGCGTACGACCGGCACGGGCGGATCGAGATCGCGCATCCGGCTCAACCCCGCCCGCCGCAGCACGCGACTGACCGTCGCAGGCGAGACGCCAGTCTCCTTGGCGATCTGCGCGCCGGTCTTGCGCAACCGGCGGCGTGCGACGATCTCGCCGGTCAACGCCTCGGGCGTCGGTCGGTATAGCCGATGGGGGCCCGAGGAACGGTCGCGCAAGCCGGCCGGGCCTTGCGACAGGAACCGGTCGATCCACTTCGCGGCGGTGCGCGGGCAGACGCCGCTGGCACGTGCAGCGGCCTGCGGCGTCTGCCCGTCGTCTAGCACCGCGCGAACCAGGCGCTCTCGACCCAGCGGCGTCAATCGGGCATTCTTATGGATGTTCATCCGGTTCCTTCTCGGTGAAGGTGGCGCTTCGCAAACACCAGTGCAGCGCGACAATCAAGCTGAGAACGGCGCGTCAATCAGGATGAGAATGCCGCTGGTTGGGGCCGGCTGGCGGGCGTAGCCCGCCTGACGGCGCCAACCAGCGGGACGCCCTTGGTTTTGGGGCGTTTGGTGGCCGTGGCCGACCGGGTATTCGGATGGTTTTTCCGTTTTGGAGGAACTGCCTTGTGCCCGGCCGCCACCTAACCGACCACCAGACGAGGCTGTACATGCATCTCAGGAAGACCCATTCCGCGCCTGTCGCGGCGGCGAAGGCATCCATCAGCACGGCAACCGGATACCGTATCGAGGGGGACCCTCGGCTGCCCTCGCAGAAGAAGCAACCCCGCGGCCGCCGACGCCCCGATCCATTGGCGGGCATTTTCGAGGACGAGGTTCTCCCGCTGCTCAAAGCGGCGCCCGGCTTGCGGCCCATCGCCATCTTCGAGGAGTTGATGCGCCGGCATCCGACACTGGGCGAGGGCGTACGCCGGACCCTGGAACGCCGTATTCGGGAATGGCGGGCCCTGCATGGCGAAGAGCGAGAGGTTATTTTCCGGCAAGCGCACGAACCCGGCCGGCTCGGCCTATCGGATTTCACCGACATGGCCGGCTACGGCGTCATAATCGCCGGCGTCCCCCTCGATCACCGGCTTTATCATTTCCGGATGGCCTATTCCGGCTTCGAGCACGCCCATGTCGTTCTCGGCGGCGAGAGCTTCGTGGCATTGGCCGAAGGCCTGCAGAACGCGCTCTGGTCTCTCGGCGGCGCACCGCGCGAACACCGATCGGATAGCCTCTCGGCGGCTTTCCGCAATCTCGACAAGGATGCGCGCGAGGATATGACCCGCCGCTACGACGCGCTTTGCGGCCATTACGGCATGATCGCCTCGCGCAACAACGCCGGCATCGCCCATGAGAACGGCGCTATCGAAGGCCCGCACGGTCATCTCAAGCGCGCGATCGAGGATGCGCTTTTGCTGCGTGGCACCCGATCGTTCGACGATCTTGCCGCCTATCGACGCTTCATCGACGAACTCGTCGGCCGGCGCAACGCGCGCAACGCCAAGCGCATCGACGCCGAGCGCGCCACGCTCGGCAAGCTGCCCGAGCGGCGTTCCGCCGACTACGAAGAACTCGTCGTGCGTGTTGCTTCCTCGGGCGGGTTCACGCTGCGCAAGGTGTTCTATACCGTACCCTCGCGCCTCATCGGACATCGCTTGCGCATACGTCTGCACGACGACCGGCTCGAGGTGTTTCTCGGCGGCACGCACCTCATGACCCTCCCGCGCGGCCGCGCCTGCGCGTCGGGCAAGCACGATCAAGTCGTCAACTACCGACACGTCATCCACGCTCTCCGGCGTAAGCCGATGGCACTACTCAATCTCGTCTATCGCGACCGTCTATTCCCGCGCGAAGCTTATCGGCGAGTCTTCGATCTCCTCATCGACCGGCTCCCGGAACGCCAAGCTTGCCGTATCACGGTCGAGATTCTCGCTTTGGCCCATGACCGCGGATGCGAGAGCGAGTTGGCCGACGCGCTATCCGTCTGCCTGGAGAGCCGAACGCTCCCGGATATGGCGGCCCTACGCGCCCGCTTCGCACCCGATCCCGCACGCGTCCCGGAGGTCGTCGTCAATCTCGTCCCCTTGCAGGCCTATGAAGCCCTCATCGGCGTAAACAGCGAATGCGCGACGGGAGATGCCGCATGAAGACTGCCACCATCGACCCCGCTCGCCTCACGCTGCTTCTCAACGAACTGAGACTGCCCGCCAGTAAACTGATGTGGCCCACGTTCGCCGGACAAGCCGACAAGGAAGGCTGGCCCGCCGCTCGCTTCCTCGCCGCACTTGCCGAACACGAACTGGCCGAGCGCGATCGACGACGGATCGAGCGCCACCTCGCCGAAGCGCGACTACTCCCCGCCAAGACCCTCGATAGCTTCGTATTCGATGCCGTCCCGATGATCTCCAAAGCTCAAGTCATGGCCATCGTCGGCGGCGACGGATGGATCGACAAAGGTGCCAACCTCCTGCTCTTCGGCCCGCCAGGTACCGGAAAGAGCCACCTCGCTTCGGCAATCGGCCTCGCCCTCGTCGAGGCCGGATACCGCGTCCTGTTCACCCGAACCATCGATCTCGTTCAGAAGCTCCAACAGGCTCGCCGCGACCTCGTCCTCGAAAGCGCCTTGGATAAGCTCGACAAGTTCGATCTGCTCATTCTCGACGATCTCGCTTACGTCACCAAAGACCAAGCCGAGACCAACGTCCTATTCGAGCTCATCAGCGCCCGATACGAGCGCCGCTCGATGCTCATCACCGCCAATCAGCCCTTCGGCGAATGGAACAGAATCTTCCCCGACGCCGCCATGACCCTGGCCGCCGTCGACCGCCTCGTCCATCACGCAACCATCTTCGAGATGAACGTCGAAAGCTACAGACGAAGGCAAGCCGTCGAACGCAGAAAAGGACCAGGCAGACCCGCCGAATACGCAACCCCAAAAAACAGCGCCTCAGATTGACGCGCCGCGACAATCAAACAAAGCTCTTGCCCAATCCCCACAATCCCTCAATCATCACACCCGCCGCGACACCACATTCCCATCCAGATTGTCGCGCCACTCTCATCCAGATCGTCGCGCTACAAAAGCTCCCATAAATCTCGATAGAATAGATCGAGCGCTTTTGTTGGCTCTCCAAGCTGATGCGCGATTGACGGTTGCGGCTCTCGCCGAGCGCGCGCATTTGTCGACATCTTCGACATGGCGTCGGATCAAACGACTGGAGGACGAGGGTGTCATTTCGGGATATCGGGCGGTACTCGATCAACGTGCGGTCGGATGGGGCGTTTTGGCCTTTGTTATGGTGACGATCGAAGACCATAGCGAGGAGCAGGCGCGCGCTTTCGAGAAGCCCATATTCGCCATGCTCGAGATCATTGCCTGCTGGAGTATCGCAGGCAGCGCCGATTTCTTGCTCCAAGTCGTAGCGCAAGACCTCGATTCTTATTCGGATTTCGCCATGCAACGTGTCTGAAGAATGCCAGGAATCAAGACTATTCAAACGATGTTCACGCTTAAAGAAGTCAAGCCGCTTCAACCTTGGCCCCTCCCAGGGTCGCTGACTTGACCAGGTTCAAGCATAGCTCGGTGCAGGTCGACGACGCCGAGTCCAGCGGAGGCGCCGGCGTCGACTGTCGATGCGGAGTTCCTGACCGGAACGCCGGGTGTGCGTGGCGTCAAGCGGCATTGTTCCCCCTCGTACCCGCTCGAACATTGAAGTAATGTAACCTTCGAGATCACTTCAACGCTTTGTCAGGTCACCTCATGGGACTGCGGGTAATTCGTTCTATGAAAAGCATCGGCATATGCGTAATCGGAACAATATTGCTCGTCTTCGGCGTAGCGCCAGTTTTGGCGATTGCCGCATCCGCTGCGGGGCCACCGCCGCGTGAA
>JADCGK010000199.1 GCA_020249045.1 Azospirillum sp.
TCGCGGATCGTCGATTTCGACCGCGAGCAGGTCGACGCGGCCATCCGTTACGGGCCGGGCCCCTATCCCGATCTGCACGCGGATTTCCTGTTCGACGACGAATTGACGCCGCTGTGTTCGCCCGCACTCGCGCGCAAGATCCGCAAGCCGGCCGACGTGCTCGGATTCATGCTGCTCGACGACCACAATTTCTGGGACGGTTGGGGCATTTGGCTCGCCGTCGCCGGACTCGATCCCGGCGCGCCGCGTCAGCGTGCGGCAGTATTCGATTCGACGCGCTTGGCCGTCGAAGCGGCGATGGAGGGGTTGGGCCTGGCTTTGGGCGCACCGTTCCTGTTCGAGAACGAGATCAAATCCGGGCGTTTGGTCGCGCCGCTCGAAACCGTCGCGGCAGCCGGGAAATCCTATAGGCTGGTCTGCGCCAAACGCGACGCCGAGCGCCCTTCGCTGGTCGCCTTCCGCGCGTGGTTGCGCGCGGAAACCGCCGCCTTGCGCGAAAGGAAGAAACCCCGTGCTTAGATCGATCCTCCTCCTCTGCGCCGTCGCCGGCCCCGCTTGGGCATTCGATCTGCAAGGCCATCGCGGCGCGCGCGGTCTCGAACCGGAAAACACCCTTCCCGCCTTCGCGCGCGCCATCGCGGCGGGCGTTTCGACGCTGGAACTCGACGTCGGGGTCACCAATGACGGCGCGATCGTCGTTGCGCACGATCGCCGCCTCAATCCCGACATAACCCGCGGCCCCGACGGCGCTTGGATCAAAGCGCCGGGCGCGCGCTTGCGCGATCTGTCGCTCGTCGAGATCAAACGCTACGACGTCGGCGCCATAAAGCCGGGCACCGACTACGCGCGGAGTTTCGCGGGCCAGACCCCGCGACCGGGCACGGCGATGCCCACGCTCGCCGAAATCGCCGGCCTGCCGGGGGCCGGGACGATGCGTTTCAACATCGAAACCAAGACTTCGCCGCTGGCCGCGGACGAAACCCTGGCGCCCGAGGCGTTCGTTCGCGCGTTGGTCGACGAAATCCGGCGCTTGGACCTCGGCGCGCGCGCGACCATCCAAAGCTTCGACTGGCGCACGCTGGCCGTGGCGGCGCGCACGGCACCCGACATCGCGCGCGCCTATCTGACGACCGAACGCGGGGCCAACGAGACCGTCTTCAAAGGCAAGGGGATTTCGCCGTGGACCGGGCTCGACGCCGCCGCCCACGGCAACTCCACGCCCCGGCTGGTCGCGGCCGCCGGCGGCAGGATCTGGTCGCCGAACTTCCGCGATCTGGACGCGGACATCGTGCGCGAAGCCAGATCGTTGGGGTTGGCCGTGATCCCGTGGACGGTCAACGAAGCGGCCGATATCGAGCGGGTGATCGGCTGGGGGGTCGACGGGCTCATCACCGACTATCCGGACCGCGCCAAATCTATCCTCGACGCGAAGGGGATTGCGGTTCGTTGATCGCGTCGCGCGGGCGCCTTCCCTCGAACAGATCGGCGATGTTGCGCGCCGCCGCCAGGGCGATTTCCGCGCGCACGCGCGTCACCGCCGACCCCAGATGCGGCGTGAACAGCGTGCGCGGATCTTCGCGCAAACGCGCGTCGATCCCGGCCGGACGGTCGGGCAGCGCCCAATCCTCGGTCTCGAACACGTCGGCGGCGTAACCGCCGAGACGGCCTTGGGCGAGCGCCTCGGCGACGGCCGTCTCCGCCACGGTCGAACCCCGGCCGACATTGACCAGCAAGGCGCCCGGTTTCATCCGCGCGAGCGCCGCTTGTCCGATCAGATGACGAGCACCGGGCACCAAAGGAACCGCCACGAACAGGAAATCCGCGCGCGCGAGCACGGCATCGAGCGACGGCAGATCGGGCCGCGCGGGATCGTGAACGGCGATCTCGCAGCCGAAGCCGGCCAATCGCGCTTCGATGGCCCGGCCGACCTTCCCATAGCCGACGATGCCCGCGACCGACCCGTCGAGCCCCTGGCCATAGAGTTCGGGCCGCCAGCCCCGAAACTCGCCGGAGCGCACGAAGCCGTCGCCTTCGCGCACGCGGCGGGCAAGGCCGATGGCCAAGCCCAGAGCAAGCTCGGCGGTCGGCGCCGTCAGAAGGTCCGGAACGATGCTGACCCACACGCCCGCACGGGTGCAGGCGGCGACGTCGAAATTGTCGAAGCCTTTGAGCGCGCAGGCGACGATCCGCAAGCGCGGGGCGGCGGCGAGGAAGGCTTCGTCCACCGTGTCGGGCATGAACGCCATCATCGCGTCGGCCGCGGCCGCGCGCGCGCGGACCGATGCGGGATCCGGAACCTCGCGGGTCGTCGGCGCGTCCAATTCGGCGAACCGCGCGAGGAATTCGCGCGCGGCGTCGTCGATCCAGTTCGTGACCAGAACGCAGGGTCTTGCGGAACGGGGGCTCATTTGAGCTTCGAGCGTAGCCACGCGCCGATCGCATCGACCACCAGCACGCAAGCGAGAATGGTCAGCAGGATCGCCGAAACCTGATCGTATTTGATGAGCCGCAGGGCGGCGATCAATTCGAATCCGATGCCGCCCGCGCCCACGATGCCCAGCACGGTCGAGGCGCGGAAATGGTATTCCCAGCGGTAGATCGTGATGTCGGCCAGTTGCGGGACGACCTGCGGCAGCACGGCATGCGTGACGACCTGCGCGCGCGTGGCCCCGGCCGCGCGCGCGGCTTCGAGGGGCTTTTCCTCCGCATGCTCGATCGCCTCGGCGTAGAACTTGCCGACCATGCCGACCGAGTGCAAAGCCAAGGCGAGCACGCCGGGCAGCGCGCCGAAGCCCACCGCGGCGACGAACACGATCCCCATGATGAGTTCGGGCACCGAGCGCAGGAAGCTCAGCACCGTGCGGGCGGCGTGATAGAGCGCCGGATGCGGCGCGGTGTTGCGCGCGGCGAGCAAGGCGAGCGGCAAGGACAGTAAGACCGCCAGTGCTGTGCCCGCGACGGACATGGCGAACGTGTCCGCCAGCGGGCGCAACCATGCCTGCCAACGCGAAAAATCGGGCGGGATCATTTCGCCGAAAAGTTGGCCGAGGGCCGGCAAGCCCTCGGCGAAGCGCTCGGCGTCGAAAAACCCGGCGAACCACAGCGCCACGACGCACGCCGCGGCGACCGCCAGCACGAGGGCCGCCGATTTGCGGCCCTCCGCGCGGGCGGCGTCGAGAATCGCGTCGTGGACGGGCGACGCGGCGATCATCCGCGCATCTGCGACAGATCGAGTTGCAGGACGCGCGCCGTTTCGCGCAGCACGTCGTAGGCTTTGTCGTCGGTCGCCGCGAAGCCCTGCACGCGGAAGGCGCGCAGCACCTGCTCGTCCTTCAGATCGAGGAACGCCGTGCGGATTGCGTCCTTGAGCGCGGGCACGAGATTGCCTTGCATCACCATCGGGTAGTTCGGGATGGGATCGGACAGCGCGATCTCCACCAGACGGTCCTTGTCGACCGCGTTGCGGGCATAGAGCGTGTCGAGGATCGGCTTGGACAGCGCGCCGGCCGGCGCCTGGCCGCTTTGCACCGTCCGCGCGACGGCGTCGTGCGTGCCGACATGCACGGGGCGGTAGTCGCGCGCACCGTCGAGGCCCGCGCGCTGCAGCAGCAGCGCGCGCGGCACCAGATGGCTCGACGTCGAGGCTTGATCGCCGAACGCGAAGGGCTTGCCGCGCACGTCGGCCAACGCCGCGACGGGGCCGCCTTTTTGGGCGATCACGACCGAATTGTAGAACGGCGAGCCGCGCTCAATGCCGACCGCGAAAGGCTCGATCCCCGGCGCGCGCGACTTGGCGAGCACGTAGGAGAACGGCCCGAAATAGGCGATTTCGATGCGCCCGAAACGGGCCGCTTCGATCATCGAGGAGTAGTCGGTCGTCACCACGATCTCGACGTCCTTGCGCAAGGCGCGTTCGAGATGCGTCTTCAACGGCTGGGCGTTCTGGATGATGGTCGACGCGTTTTCGTCGGGCAGCAGCGCCACGCGCAAGCGCGAGGGGTCGCGGCTTTGGGCGTGGGCCGGAACGGCCGCGAAGGCCGCACCGGCGGCGATCAACGAACGGCGGGACAGGCGGATCATGCGACGTTCTCCAATTCGCTCGGGGTGTCGAGAGCGGCGCCAGGCGCGCGCAGGGCGCCGCCGCCGTAGATGCGTTCGACCTCGCGTGCGCCCAGGGCTGCGGGCGGGCCGTCGAAAACGACCTTGCCGCCGGCCAGCGCCACGATGCGATCGGCGAAGCGCCGCGCGAAATCGAGTTGATGGAGGCTGACGATCGCCGAAAGGCCGTCGTGCTTGCAGATGCGGTGCAGCAGTTCGAGAACGCGTTCGGCGGATTTGGGGTCGAGGCTGGCGACCGGTTCGTCGGCCAGGATCAACCGCGGACTTTGCACCAGCGCGCGCGCGATCCCCACGCGCTGCTGCTGGCCGCCCGACAGCCGGTCGGCCCGGCGCAAGGCCATGTCGATCAGGCCGACGCGTTCGATCGCCGCAAGCGCCAAGCGGCGCTCGGCCAGCGAATAGGGCAGCAGCGTGCGCAACGCGCCGTGGAAGCCCAGCCGGCCGGTCAGCACGTTGTCGAGCACGCTCAAGCGGCCGATCAGCTGATGCTGCTGGAAGATCATGCCGGTCGCCCGGCGATGCGCGCGCAACGCGCGCGGCGCCAGCAGATCGCTCCCGTCCGGCCCGAGGACCGCACCGGCCGTCGGACGGACGAGCCCGTTGAGACAGCGCAGCAGCGTCGATTTGCCCGCCCCCGACGCGCCGAGCAGGACGGTGAAGGCGCCCGGCTCGAATTTGAGCGAGGCGGGCGCCAAAGCGCGCACGCCGCCGGGATATTCGACCTCAACCTCGCGCACTTCGATCATGCGGCCGCAAATAACGCGCCGAGTCCGACAAATGCGTGACACCGCCGTGACGCTTCGGTGAATCCGGTCGGGATGTCTAGACATCCCGACCCGGACCGCCGGACGCCGGTAACCCGGGGTGCGCCGGCCTTGATTCCGGCCCGAACTGTGTTGTACTTGCGCCCGCTTCGCGCCGGCGTTCGCCCGGGGCGCGCGGATCGAGGAAAATCATGAAGAAAGTCTACAAGGATGCGACAGCGGCGCTCGACGGGCTGCTTTTCGACGGCATGCTGATCGCCGCCGGCGGCTTCGGGCTGTGCGGCATCCCCGAATTGCTGATCGACGGCATCAAGGACGCCGGCACCAAGAACCTGACGGTCGCCTCGAACAACGCGGGCGTGGACGGTTTCGGCCTGGGCATCCTGCTGCAGACCCGGCAGATCAAGAAGATGATCTCGTCCTATGTCGGCGAAAACGCGGAATTCATGCGCCAGTATCTGGCGGGCGAGTTGGAGATCGAATTCAATCCGCAAGGCACGCTGGCCGAGCGCATGCGCGCGGGCGGTGCGGGCATCCCGGGCTTCTACACGCGCACCGGCGTGGGCACGGTGATCGCCGAGGGCAAGGAGCTGAAGGAATTCGACGGCAAGGTCTACGTGCTCGAACGCGGGCTCGTGGCCGACCTCGCCATCGTCAAGGCGTGGAAGGCCGATCCTTCCGGCAATCTCGTGTTCCGCAAGGCCGCGCGCAATTTCAATCCGCCCGCGGCGATGTGCGGGAAGGTCTGCGTGGTGGAGGTGGAGGAGATCGTGCCGCTGGGATCGCTCGATCCCGACCACATCCACCTGCCCGGCGTGTACGTGCACCGCCTGATCCAGGGCAAGCACGAGAAGCGCATCGAACAACGCACCACGCGCAAGCGCGCATCCTGAGGAGAAAAGCGATGCCCTGGACCCGCGAACAGATGGCGGCGCGCGCCGCGAAAGACCTGCAGGACGGCTGGTACGTCAATCTCGGCATCGGGATTCCGACGCTGGTGTCGAACTACATCCCCGAGGGGATCAGCGTCACCCTGCAGTCGGAGAACGGCATGCTCGGCATGGGCCCCTTCCCCTTCGAGGGCGAGGAGGACCCCGACCTGATCAACGCCGGCAAACAGACCATCACCGAATTGCCGCAGACCTCCTTTTTCGATTCGGCCACCAGCTTCGCGATGATCCGCGGCGGCAAGATCGCGATGGCGATCCTCGGCGCCATGGAGGTGTCCGAGGAGGGCGACCTCGCCAATTGGATGATCCCGGGCAAGCTCGTGAAGGGCATGGGCGGCGCCATGGATCTGGTGGCGGGCGTCGGACGCGTCGTCGTGGTCATGGACCACACGAACAAGGCCGGCGAGTCGAAGGTGCTGAAGAAATGCACCTTGCCGCTGACCGGCAAGGGCGTGGTCAACAAGATCATCACCAATCTGGGGGTGATGGAGGTCGTCAAGGGCGGGCTCAAGCTCGTCGAGCTCGCCGACGGCGTGGGCGAGGCGGAGTTCCGCGCCGCGACAGAGGCCACACTGGTCGGCTGACGCGCGCGTCCCCCCACGGGACGCAATGCGACCATGAGCGCGAGGGGGTGGCCGCCGGCGCCCCGCCCCTATACGCTGTCGCCCGAAAGGATGTACGGGCGTAATGTTCGGGACGGCGCGCGCGCGCTTCGAAGCCTTGCCGGGCCCCTTGCGCGGGGCATTGCTGATGTCGGTGGCCGCGGCCGCCTTCGCGGGCATGAACGCGATCATCCGCGCGCTCAACTTCGAACTGCACCCGTTCCAAACGGCGTTCTTGCGCGTGATCGCGGGCTTGGCGTTCATGCTGCCTTGGCTGGCGCGCGCGGGCCTTTCGGCCCTCGCCACGGCGAGCCACAAGCTTTATCTGAGCCGCGCGTTGATCGGCTACGCCTCGATGCTGTGCTGGTTCACCGCCCTCGCGCTGATGCCGGTCGCCGAGGCGACGGCGCTGTCCTTCACCTCGCCGTTGTTCGCGACCGTCGCGGCGGCGCTACTGCTCGGCGAAGTCGTGCGCTTGCGCCGCTGGACGGCCACCATCGTCGGCTTTCTGGGCGCGATGGTGGTGATCCGGCCAGGCTTCGCGGCCTTCGAATGGGCGCATGTGTTGGTGCTCGCCTCGGCGGCGTTGGGTGGCTGGAACGCGATCACGGTCAAACAATTGACGCGGACGGACGAGCCCAGCGTCATCGTCCTTTACATGACCATCTATCTGACGCCGATGGCGCTGATCCCGGCGCTGTTCGTCTGGCAATGGCCGTCCTGGCACGCGCTCGGCCTCGTCGCCCTGCTCGGCCTGTGCGCGACGATCGGCCACCAGACCTTCACGCGCGCGCTCGCGGCATGCGACGCGTCCTACGTCTTGCCCTTCGACTTCGTGCGCCTGCCGATGGTCGCCCTCATTGCCTTCTTCGCCTTCGGCGAGGTTCCCGACCATTGGACCTGGATCGGCGGCGGGATCATCGTGGCGGCGACCGTCTATATCGCCCGGCGCGAAGCGGCGCTGGCCAAACGCGACGCGGCA
>JADCGK010000002.1 GCA_020249045.1 Azospirillum sp.
GGCGGGGGCGGCGGTGGGGGCGGCGGCGCCGGCTGGGGACGCGGTGGTTCGGGCGGCGGCGGCGGCGCTTGGGTCTGCTGGGGTTGCGGCGGCGTGGGCGCCGGCGGCGGCACGTTGGTGATGGCGGAGATCGGCAGCACCTCGAAAACCAATGGGGCTTCCTGGGTGCGGATCTCGCGCGTCAGCAGATCGGGGATGCCGAACACCGCGATCGCGAAAATGGCCGCGTGCAGCACGGCCGAGGCGGCCATGCCGCCGGCCATCATATCGCGCGGGTTTTCGTCGCGGTCGGCGATCGCGTTCATGCGCTAGCGTCGTTGCTGGCCTTGCGCGGGCCGGCCTTGGGGAACCTCGGCCACCAGCGCCACTTTGTTGAACCCTGCGGCCGAGATGGCGCCCATGACTTCGAGCACGCGGCCGTAATTGATCGCCCGGTCGCCGCGCACGAAGATCCGCGCGTCGGTGTTGTTGTTGGTGATGGCGCGCAAGCGCACGACCAGCACGTCCAACTCCATCTCCGAATCCTGGAGATAGACCTTGCCGGAATTGTTGACCGATACGACCAAGGGCTCGTCCTGGCCGGTGGCGCGCGCGGCTTGGGTTTGCGGCAGATCGACCGGCACGGTCGACGTCAGCAGCGGTGCGGTGATCATGAAGATGACCAGCAGCACGAGCATCACGTCCACGAAGGGCGTGACGTTGATCTCGGCCACCAGCCCCGAGCCGCGCCGGCGGCCCGAACCGGGGCTGCGCCGGCCGCGATTGACGAGCGGGCCGGCCATCATTGCTTCTCTTCGAGCTGCCGCGACAAAATCGCGCCGAACTCGGAACTGAAGGTTTCCAAGCGGCCGGCGTAGCGGTTCAGTTCGCTGGAGATCTTGTTGTACGCGATGACCGCCGGGATCGCCGCGATCAGACCCAGCGCGGTCGCGAACAGCGCTTCGGCCAAGCCCGGCGCCACCGAGGCGATCGAGGTGTTCTTGGTCACGCCGATCGCGTGGAACGAACGCATGATGCCCCACACCGTGCCGAACAACCCGATGAAGGGCGCGGTCGAACCGACCGAGGCGAGGAAGGTCATCTGCTTTTCGAGCCGGTCCATCTCGCGCGAAAGCGTCACTTGCATCACGCGCTCGATCCGCGCCTGCAAGGAGGTGCGCATCTGCCCTGCGGCCACCAAGCCCTTGGCGGCCGACCGGCGCCATTCGCGCATCGCCGCCCCGAACATCGCCGTCATCGGATCGGCGGGTTGGGCGCCGACGCGATCGTAAAGATCGTCGAGCGCGCCACCGGACCAGAACTGATCCTCGAACTGGTTCGCCGCGGCCTGCAGCTTGCGCAAGCGCAGCAACTTGTCGATCACGATCGCCCAGGTCCAGAAGGAGGCGATCACGAGCACGAGGATGACCGCCTTGCCCACCAGATCGGCGTGCAGGAACAGCGCCCAGGGCGTGAATTCCGGCATGCCCGAGCCGGCCAAAGCGAGCGATTCGACGGTGCGGTCCATATGGTTCTATCCCGTTATGCTTAGGTTATGTCTCAGGTTTTCGTGTCCGGAATGTGGCGAGCCCCCGTCGCGTGGAGAGCCAGGGCGGCTTTGACCGGTGCGGGCCACCGCGTCGGCCGCCCGTCGTCGAGCTTCACGCAGGCCAACCGCACGTCCATCACCGCAAGATCCGCGCCGTCGGCCAGGCGCTTGACCGCCTGGCGCACGCGCGCCGTCGCCCCGCCCAATTCGAGGAGCTCGCTTTCGATCAGCAGCGCGTCGTCGAGTTTGGCGGGTTTCAGATATTCGACCGCGACCGCGCGGACCGGGAACGCCACGCGGTCCTCGGCGGCGATTTCGTGCTGGGAAATACCCGCCGCGCGCAGGATTTCGGTCCGCGCGCGCTCGGCGAATTTCAGATAATTGGCGTAATAGACGATCCCTGCCGCATCGGTATCCTCGTAATAGACGCGGGTTTCGAAGCGGTGGACGGTCATGCGTCGTCCTCCGCCCGGCCCAATTCAAGCGCCGCTTGGGCGCCGGCGGGCGCTTTCAGGCCCAAATGCGTCCAGCCCTTGTCGCCGAGCACGCGGCCGCGCGGCGTGCGCAGCAGCAATCCTTCCTGGATCAGGAACGGCTCGATCACGTCTTCGATCGTGTCGCGCTGCTCGGCCAGGGCGGCGGCGAGCGTCTCCACGCCCACCGGGCCGCCGCCGTAATTCCCGGCGATGCACGACATATAGCGCCGGTCCATCGCGTCGAGCCCGAGTGCGTCGACCTCGAGCTTGCCCAGCGCCGCGTCCGCCGCCTTGCGGTCGATGGGTGCGATACCCGCCACGGCCGCGAAGTCGCGCACGCGCCGCAAAAGCCGGCCCGCGATGCGCGGCGTGCCGCGGCAGCGTTTGGCGATTTCCCTGGCGCCGTCGGGTGCGAGCGCGCAGCCCAGCACGCGCGCCGCGCGCGCCACGATCGCTTCGAGTTCCGCGGGCGTATAGAAGACCAGCCGCAACGGAATGCCGAACCGGTCGCGCAGCGGCGTGGTGACGAGGCCCGCGCGGGTCGTCGCGCCGATGAGCGTGAAGGGCGGCAGATCGATGCGCACCGAGCGCGCGGCCGGTCCTTCGCCGATGATGAGGTCGAGCTGGAAATCCTCCATCGCCGGATAGAGGATTTCCTCGACCGCGGGCGCGAGGCGGTGGATTTCGTCGATGAACAGAACGTCGCGCGGCTGCAGGTTGGTCAGCAACGCGGCGAGATCGCCGGCCTTCGCGATCACGGGCCCCGAGGTGGCGCGGAAGCCCACGCCCAATTCCTTGGCGACGATTTGCGCGAGCGTCGTTTTGCCCAAGCCCGGCGGCCCGTGCAGCAAGACGTGGTCGAGCGCCTCCCCGCGCGCGCGCGCGGCTTCGACGAAAACGCGCAAGTTTTCGCGGATCTGCTTTTGGCCGACGAATTCATCGAGCGCCAGCGGGCGGATATGCCGCTCGGGCCCGTCGTCGGGCAGGGCTTCGCGCGCGATTTCGCGCTCGGGCGGCGGGGCTTTGCTCATCGCGCGAGCTCGCGCAACGCCTCGGGCACGAGGGCGTTGACGCGCGCGTCTTCGCCCAACCGCTTGACGGCCTTGTTCGTGGCCGCGACGGCCTCGGCGCGGCGATAGCCGAGATTGACCAGCGCCGAAACCGCGTCGGCGGCGGCGTCGGTCGCGGGCGCGGCACCGGGCACGGCGGCGGGGCCCCCCGCCTTGCCGGCGGCGAGCGCAAGGCCGAGCGAAGCGACTTTATCCTTGAGCTCGGAGGCGATGCGTTGGGCGAGCTTCGGGCCCACGCCGTCGGCCCGGCACAGCGTCGCCTTGTCCTCCGCCAGGATCGCGGCCGCGATTTCACCCGGCGCGAGGGCGGACAGCAAGGCGAGCCCCGCTTTGGGGCCGACGCCCTGCACGCCGGTCAGCAACCGGAAGCAATCGCGTTCCTCGCGCGCCGCGAAGCCGAACAATTCGATCGCGTCCTCGCGGACGGCGGTTTCCACGTGCAGGACGCACGCCTCCCCTTCCGCGCCGATGGCCGCAAGCGTGCGTGCGGAGGCGCGCACCAGATATCCGACGCCGTTCACGTCGATCGTCGCGCTGTCCTTGCCGCGCTCCTCGACCCGGCCTTTGAGTTTGGAGATCACGACGCCCCCGCCATGATCCGGCCGCGCGCCCACGCCGCCCGCGACTGCGCGTGATGGGCGTGGCAGATCGCCACGGCCAGCGCGTCGGCGGCGTCGGCCCCCGCGAATTCCACGCCCGGCAGCAGGCGCGCGACCATCGCCTGGATCTGCGTCTTGTCGGCATGACCGGCGCCGACCACCGCCTTCTTGATCGCGTTGGCGGCGTATTCGGCGACGGCCAAGCCCGCGCGCGCCGGGGCGAGCATGGCGCTGCCGCGCGCTTGGCCGAGCTTCAAGGTCGAGGCGGGATTCTGGTTCACGAACGTCTCTTCGATCGCGGCTTCGTCGGGCGTCCACTCGGCGATCACGCCGGCGAGGCCGTCGTAAATTTGCGCCAAGCGTCCGGCGGTCGGCAGCTTGTCGTCGGTCGACACGCGCCCGTTGGCGACGTGCGTCAGCCGATTCCCCGCGACGTCGATCACGCCCCAGCCGGTGTGGCGCAAGCCGGGATCGATGCCGAGGAGGCGCATGTCCGCTCAGGCCGCCGACAACTTGGCCAAGACCGCGTCCGACACTTCGAAATTCGCGGTCACGGTTTGGACGTCGTCGTTGTCCTCGAGCGCCTCGACGAGATCGAGCACCTCGCGGGCTTTGGTCTCGTCGAGCGGCACGCCGACGCTGGGCCTGAAAACCAGCGCGGCCTGCGCGGGCTCGCCGAACTTGGCTTCGAGCGCCGCGCGCACCGGACCGAAATCGTCGGGCGCGCAGGTGATTTCATGGCGCTCGGGCCCGCTTTCGCAATTGTCCGCCCCGGCTTCGATGGCGGCTTCGAGCATGGCATCGGCCGAGGCCTTGTCCGCCTTGAAGGCGATCAGCCCCAGGCGCGCGAAATTGAACGCGACCGAGTTGGTTTCGCCGAGCGCGCCGCCGTGCTTGGTGAAGATCGACCGCACGTCCGCGGCCGTGCGGTTGCGGTTGTCGGTCAGAGTTTCGACGATCAACGCCACGCCGCCCGGGCCGTAGCCTTCGTAGCGGACTTCCTCGTAGACGACGCCGTCCTCCTGGCCCGCCCCGCGCCGGATCGCGCGCTCGACGGTGTCCTTGGGCATATTGGCTTCGCGCGCGGCGGTGACGGCGGCGCGCAAGCGCGGGTTGGCGGCCGGGTCGGGCAGGCCGGTTTTCGCCGCGACAGTGATTTCGCGGATCATTTTGGTGAACAGCTTGCCCCGCTTGGCGTCCTGCTTGCCCTTGCGGTGCATGATGTTTTTGAACTGGGAATGGCCGGCCATGGCTCCTAATCCGGGGGTCGTTCGAGTCGCGAATCGGCTAGATATACGCAAAACCCCGTAAAACCTATACCAAATCTATGTCCTCGTCACGGCGGGGCGGGCCCTGACGCGGCCGGGCCGTTAGGGCATCGCGGGCGCTAACCGCCCCCCTTGGCGCACGGGCGCCACGCGGGCGCACAGACCGGTCGGCAGAAGTTCGGCGTAAACGGCGCACAACGTGCCCTCGCCCTCCGCCGGGGTCAGCCGTTCGCCCGGCATTTTTCGGACGAAGCGCTGGATCGCCGGCTCCTTCTTCATGCCGATGACCGAATCGTAATCGCCGCACATCCCGGCGTCGGTCTGGTAGCCCGTCCCGCCCGGAAAGACCTGCGCGTCCGCCGTGGGCACGTGGGAGTGCGAGCCGACGATCAGCGACGCCCGCCCGTCGGCCAGGTGCCCAAGCGCCATCTTTTCGGACGTCGCCTCGCCGTGCAGGTCGACGAGAATCGCCGCCGTCCGCCCGCCCAGGCGGTGGTGCGCCAGCAGCGCTTCGAGCCCCGCGAACGGATCGTCGAGCGGATCCATGAACAACCGCGTCATGAAATTCGCGACGACGATTTCCGCCCCCGAGGGCAGTTTGTAGACGCCGATCCCCTTGCCCGGCGTGCCCTTGGGGAAATTCGCCGGCCGCAGCAATTTGGGATCGCGGTCGATCGTCAGCATCAATTCGCGCTGGTCCCAGACGTGATTGCCCGTGGTGATGCAATCCACGCCCGCGGCGTAGAGTTCGCTTGCGATCTTGTCGGTGATGCCGAAACCGCCGGCCGCGTTCTCCCCGTTCGCCACCACGAAATCGAGCCCGAGGGATTTGCGCAACCCCGGCAGATGCTTTTGCACCGCTTCGCGCCCGGATCGTCCCACCACGTCGCCCAAAAACAGCACCTTCACCACGGCCACCACCAATTCCTTTTCGCGTCGGTCTTCGCCCGCAGGGCTTCAGTTTCGGTCACGATCCAGTCGAGCTTTTGATCGTGGATGTCGGTCGGAATGCGCTCGACGCGTTGGGCGGCGAACGCCACGCCCACCGCCAATGTCGGCTTGATCTTGCGTTGGACGATCAGTGTGCGGTCGTAGAAGCCGCCGCCGTAGCCCAACCGGTTGCCGCGCGCATCGAAGCACAAAAGCGGCGCGACGATAATGTCGGGATCCACGCGCGGGCGCGTGGCCAGCGGCTCGGACATGCCGAAACGGTGGACCGACATTTCGTCGCCGGGCTTCCAGCGGCGGAAGATCAACGGCGCCCCGCGCCGCTCGACCACGGGCAAGGCCAGACCGTGGCCGCGCTTGTGCAGCGCCTCGAGCAGCGGCATCGGATCCATCTCGCTGCCGAACGGCCAATAACCGGCGACGACGGCGCCCGCGGCCAGCGGCACGCGCGCCAGAAAGCGGTCGCGCATGGCGCGCGCGGCCTCGGCCCCGTCGCGCGCGTGGATTTCGGCGCGCCTGTCCCGCCCGCGCGCCCGCAAAGCGGCCTTTTCCTCGTCGATTTCTTCGCGCGTGGGCGTGGCGGCCATGAAACGGCCCCGGGGGAGCGGCCAGAGAAACGGGTGGACGAAGCCGCAGAAACCGTTGGCGTTGCTTTCCTCCAGGACCCGCGTACAGCAGGTGGGCGCCGTGTGCCGAAGCCAGGGCTCCGTCAGGGACAGCTCCCAAGGAGTGAGTATCGGCCCCGGGGATAATGCGTACCTGACCTGCCCCGCAGCTTCGTCCGCAGTCAACTTAGGCCTTTAATGCCCCCGCGGCAACCGGCGGTGCCGCGAAGGCCCGACGCGCGCGATTCCGGGCAGCGTGGCCCTATGCCGCGTGGCTGGCGTTGTCGGCCAGGCGTTCGATGCGCGCGAGGATCGGCGCCAGAGCTTCGCGCTGGCGGTTCTCCTCGTCCGAGCGCGTGCGCAGCGCGTCGAGCCGGCGCTCGGCCTCGCCCGCGCGCACGACGGCGGCGGTGGCTTGCGCCTCGGCCTCCAGCGCGCGGCGTTCGGCCGCGCTCAGCCGCGCCTGGATCTCTACGGCCTCGGCTTCGATCGCGGCCACGCGCTGCTTGGCGATCGCCGCTTCGGCGTGCGCCGCACCCGCGCGCGCTTCGTACTCGGCCAGACGCTTGGCTAGGTCCTCGCACTTGGCGATCCAGGCTTGGGTGGCGGCCTCGGCGCGCGCGGCCGCATCTTCGGCGATTTGGGCCTGCTGGCGCGCGATCTCGGCGGCTTCGTGGCTGCCGCGCGCGGCCGCTTCGGCGGTTTCGCGCGCGCGCGTTTCGGCCTCCAGCTTCGCGACCAATTCGGGCGACGGCACTTCGCGCGGCGGAGTCGCGCGAAGCGTTTCGATCTCGTCGTACGCGGCGGCGAGTTCGTCGCCCAGATTGAGCGCGGCAAGCAGCATCAGGCGCGCGTCGCCCGCCTGCCCCACTTGGGCCACGAGTTCGCGCACCTTCTCGTCGACGTACTGGCCGATCGCGCGCACGCGGTCTTCGCCGCCGTCGTCGCAAGCGATCGGATAATCGCGCCCGTTGACCTTGACGAGGATCTGACCCATCGCGCGCGCTTCCTTTTCCTTCAGGCGGCCTTGAGCCGCTCGATCGCCTTGTCGAGACGCTTCTCGACCTGATCGGCGATCGCCGACAAGGCCGCGTAATCGGTCTTGAGCTTGGCGAGTTCGGCTTCCGCCGCCTCCGCGCGTTTGACGGCCGCATCGACTTCGCCGCGCAGCCCGGCGGCGGTTTTGTCGCGCGCTTCGAGCGCGGCTTCGAGACGTTGGACGGCGGCGGTCAGGCGTTCGACGGGACTGATGGCGGACATGAACCCAAGCTCGTTAAGAATTTGACGACTCGGGAATCGTAAGCGAACCGCCCGAGTCGCGCCAAGGTCCTTGTGATTCAAGGACGAATCAGCGCCGATCCGCGGGGTTGACCGGCGGTGGCACGGGGGGCATGTTCGCGCCCTCTTTTCGCCCCTCCGGCCAACCCCGAGTCGAACCTTCCCATGAGCGCAGCCACCGATACGCCGCCCGCTTCGGCGCCCAAGCCGTTGTCGACCAAGCAGAGCCCGGCGCATGCGCGCTTGGCCAACGCGATCCGCGCGCTGTCGATGGATGCGGTCGAAAAAGCCAAATCGGGCCATCCGGGCATGCCGATGGGCATGGCCGACGTGGCGACGGTGCTGTTCGCCAAGCATCTGAAATTCGATCCCACCGCGCCCCATTGGCCCGACCGGGACCGCTTCGTGCTGTCCGCGGGCCATGGTTCGATGCTGCTTTATTCGCTGCTGCATCTGACCGGCTATCCGGACATGACGATGGATCAGATCCGGAATTTCCGGCAGCTGGGTGCCATCACCGCCGGTCACCCCGAATACGGCCACGCGACCGGCATCGAAACCACGACCGGTCCGCTGGGCCAGGGCTTGGCCAACGCGGTGGGCATGGCGCTGGCCGAGCGCATGCTCGCCGCACGCTACGGCGAGGACGTCGTCGATCACCATACCTACGTGATCGCCGGGGACGGCTGCCTGATGGAGGGCATCAGCCACGAGGCGATCTCGCTCGCCGGGCATCTGAAGCTTTCGAAGCTGATCGTGCTTTTCGACGACAACGAAATCTCGATCGACGGACCGACCAGCCTCACCGTCGCCGACGACCAGATCGCGCGCTTCCAGGCGTGCGGGTGGAACGCGGCTGCGATCGACGGGCACGATCCCGTCGCGATCGACGCGGCGATCGCTGCGGCCAAGACTTCCGACAAGCCGACGTTGATCGCCTGCAAAACGACCATCGGCTACGGCGCGCCGACCAAGGCGGGCACCGCCGGCAGCCACGGCGCACCGCTGGGGGCGGGAGAAATCGCCGAAACACGGCGGCGCCTGGACTGGCCGCATGCGCCATTCGAAATTCCGGCCGATATCCTCGCCGAATGGCGCGGGTTCGGCGCCAAGGGGGCGGCGCTTCGCGCTTCGTGGGAACGAAAGCTGGGCAAGCTCGATCCGGCCAAGCGCGCGGAGTTCCGCCGCACGATGGACGGCAAGCTGCCGAAGGGTTGGCTCGAGGCCTGCGCCGCCTACAAAGCGAAGCTGTCGGCCGACAAGCCCGCGATCGCCACGCGTGTCGCCTCGCAAAACGCGCTCGACGTGCTCACCGCCGCGATCCCCGAACTCGCCGGCGGATCGGCCGATCTGACCGGATCGAACAACACCAAGGCAAAATCCCAAGGCCCGGTGAAGGCGGGTGCGTACGGCGGCGCCTACATCCATTACGGCGTGCGCGAACACGGCATGGCCGCGGCGATGAACGGAATCGCGCTGCACAAGGGTTTGATCCCCTATGGCGGCACGTTCATGGTGTTCACGGATTACTGCCGCCCGTCGATCCGGCTGTCGGCGCTGATGAACCAGCGCGTGATCTACGTGATGACGCACGACTCGATCGGCCTGGGCGAGGACGGCCCGACGCATCAGCCGGTCGAACATCTCGCCGCATTGCGCGCGATGCCCAACGTCTGGACGATCCGTCCCGCCGACGCGGTCGAAACGCTCGAAGCCTGGCAGATGGCGCTGGGCCGCGAAGACGGGCCGAGCGTGCTGTCCCTGACCCGCCAGAACCTGCCCACGCTGCGCCTCGACGCCATCGGCGAGAATCTGTCCGCCAAGGGCGGTTACGTGCTGCGCGAAGCCGAGGGCGGCGAGCGGCAGGTCACGCTGATCGGCACGGGATCGGAAGTCGCGATCGCCGTCGAAGCCCGGAACCTGCTCGCGGCCGACGGCATCCGCGCTGCCGTCGTTTCGATGCCCTGCACGCAGGCTTTCGACGCGCAGACGGCCAAGTACCGCAAGTCGGTGCTGGGCCCTTCGCGCACGCCCAGGATCGTCGTCGAAGCCGCGCTCGGGTTCGGCTGGGAGCGCTATATCGACGGCAAGGGTGCTTTCGTCGGCATGACCGGCTTCGGCGCCTCGGCCCCCGCCCCGGATCTGTACAAGCATTTCGGCATCACGGCCGAAGCGGTCGCGGCGGCGGCCAAAAAGGCGCTTTGACGCCGATGCGCGACACGCTGCTCTTCGACCTCGACGGCACGCTGACGGACACCGATCCGCTGCATTTCGAGGCGTACGCGCGGCTGCTCGCACCGCACGGGAAATCGGTCGATCACGCGACCTACAAAACGCGGATCATGGGCAACACCAACGACGACATCATGCGTTGGCTGTTCCCCGAGGCCGACGCGCAAGGCCGCAAAACGCTCGCCGAGCGCAAGGAGGCGTTGTTCCGGGAACTCGCCGGCACCTCGATGGTCCGCGCGCGCGGCCTGACCGAGTTGCTCGATTGGGCCGCGGACGCGCGGCTCAAAACCGCGATCGTCACCAACGCCCCGCGCGCCAACGCCGAATTGATGCTGCGCGGGCTCGGTCTCGCCGACCGGTTCGACGCCGTCGTCCTCGGCGACGAACTGCCGCGCGGCAAACCCGATCCGCTGCCTTACGCGCGCGCGATGGCGATCCTGGGCGTTTCGCCGGACCGCACGATGGCGTTCGAGGATTCCGCCTCGGGCGTGCGTTCGGCCGCCGGTGCGGGCGCCCTCACGGTGGGCCTGACGACGGGCCTCGCCCCCGCCCAATTGATCGACGCCGGCGCCGTCGGCGCCGTCGCCCATTTCGCCGATCCCTGGCTGATCGCGCGTCTGCGGGCCGAATTCGGTTCGGCCCCCCTTTCCATCGCCGCATAAGGAGACACAGCAAATGGCCGTCAAAGTCGCGATCAACGGGTTCGGGCGCATCGGGCGCCTGGTTTTGCGCGCCCTCGCGGAATCGGGCCGCACCGACCTTCAGGTCGTGGGCATCAACGATCTCGGCGCGGTCAAGGCGAACGCGCATCTGTTGAAGCACGATACCGTGCACGGCCATTTCCCCAAGCCCGTCACGACGGGCGACGACTGGATGGACGTGGGCAACGGCAAGATCAAGGTCACGGCCGAGCGCGATCCCGCCAAGCTGCCTTGGAAGGAACTCGGCGTCGACATCGTGATGGAGTGCACCGGCATCTTCACGAAGCGCGAGCAGGCGGCCAAGCATCTTGAGGCGGGCGCCAAGCGCGTGCTCGTTTCCGCGCCGGCCGACGGCGTGGACCTGACGGTCGTCTACGGCGTGAACCACCACAAGCTCGCCAAGGACCACGTCGTGGTTTCGAACGCGAGCTGCACGACGAATTGCCTCGCACCGGTCGCAAAGGTGATGCACGAGACCTTCGGGATCGAGAAGGGCTACATGACCACGATCCACGCCTACACCGGCGACCAAAACACCGTCGATACGCTGCACAAGGACCTGCGCCGCGCGCGCGCGGCGGCCTTGTCGATGATCCCGACCTCGACGGGGGCGGCGAAGGCCGTCGGCCTCGTGCTGCCCGAACTCAAGGGCAAGCTCGACGGCACGTCGGTGCGCGTGCCGACGCCCAACGTCTCGGTCATCGACTTCAAGTTCCTCGCCAAGCGCAACGCGACGGTCGAGGAGGTCAACCAAGCCGCGATCGCCGCATCGCAAGGCGCGCTCAAGGGCATCCTCGAAACGACGAGCGAGGAGCTGGTGTCGAGCGACTTCAACCACAACCCGGCGAGCTCGACCTTCGACCTCACCCAAACCCAGGTCGTCGAGGGAAATTTCGTGCGCGTGCTCAGCTGGTACGACAACGAATGGGGTTTCTCCAACCGCATGTCGGACACGGCCGCGGCGATGGCGAAGCTGATGTAGGCCGCGCGGCCCCCTCTCGGGCGCGCGACGCGAAGGGCCGGGAGCGCACCCCGGCCTTTTTCGTTACGCGGCGTTTCGCCGCCTTGAACGCGCCGCGCGAAGGGCGCAATTCCCCCTGGACCGGAGGGGGTGTGACATGACCATTCGCAACACCGAAAACGGATACGGCGCGCTCGCGCGCGGGCTGCACTGGGCCAGCGCGTTGGCGGTCGGCGCCGCGTTCGCATTGGGCCAACTCGGCGAGGAATTCGGCAAGAGCAACGAGGCGGCGTTGGTCTTCGCGCATATCCAAGCGGGGCTCGCGGTCCTTGCGATGCTGGCGATCCGTTTGGTTTGGCGACACCTGGATCCGCCGCCCCGCACGCTCGCAACGCCCTTCGATCCGTGGGCGGCGCATGCGGCCAAGCTCGGCCATTGGGCGCTTTACGCGCTGCTGCTGGCGGTGCCGCTTGCGGGCCTCGTCACGCTCTTCGCGCGCGGCCAGCCGCTCGACATCGCGGGCTTGATCGAATTCGCTTCCCCGTGGACGCGCGACCGCGCGCTGGCGCGTTCGGCCAAAGAAGTCCACGAGTTCCTATCGACGGCGTTGGTGGCGCTCGCGGCGCTGCATGCACTTGCCGCCCTCGCGCATCATTACACGTTCAAGGACGCGACGTTACGCCGGATGCTGCGCGGGACTTAGGTTTTCGACCAGCGCGCCGCCGCCGCGTCGTCGGCTTCCTTGGCCGCGACCCATTGCGGGCCCGCGTCGGTTTCCTCGAGCTTCCAGAACGGCGCGCGGGTCTTCAGCCAGTCGATCAGGAAGTGGCACGCTTCGAAGGAGGCTTCGCGATGCGGCGAAGCCGCCGCGCACAGCACGATGCGGTCGCCCGGCTCGAGCCGGCCGTAGCGATGGACGATCAAGCTGGCCGACAGGGGCCAGCGCGCGTTCGCCTCGGCTTCGACGCGCGCGAGTTCCTTTTCGGTCATGCCGGGATAGTGCTCGAGCGTCATGCCGCCGATCTTCGCGTCGCCGGCCATGTCGCGCACGAGGCCGACGAACGTCGTCAACGCGCCGATATCCGTCCGGCCGCGCGTGAGGGCGGCGAGTTCGGCGCCAACGTCGAAATCCTCGCGTTGCACGCGTACGGCCATGTCAGCCTCCCGTCACCGGCGGGAAGATCGCGATCTCGTCGCCGTCGGCGACCGGATGATCGGACTTCACATAGGTCTGGTTGACCGCCACGCGGACGACCGCGCGGTTCTTGAGCGCTTCGGCGTGACCCGGCGAACGCGCGGCGAGCCAATCGAGCAACGCGGCCACGTCGGTCACCTCCGCGGGCTTGGCGAGGGTTTCTTCGGCGGCGCCCACGCGCGTGCGCAACCAGGCGAACCACAGGATCTTCATGCCGCCAACTCCGAAAACGCGAGGAAATCGACCGCGGCGCCGGCCGGCACTTCGCCGACCTCCTCGGCCAGTTCGATCAGGCCGTCGCTTTCGACGAGCGAGGTGAGGATCCCCGCCCCATCGCGGGGAAAACGCCGCGCGAACGGCGCGCCGCCGTCGGCCGCGGGGATCAGGCGCGCGCGCAGCCACTCGCGCCGGCCAATCTTTTTCTTGATCGGCGCTTCGCTGCGCACGCGGAAGGACAGTGCCGGCGCGTCGGCCGCCCCGGCCAAGCGCAGCAACACCGGCCGGGCGAAACGCAGGAAGGTGACCATCATGGCAACCGGGTTGCCGGGCAGGCCGACGAACGCCTTGCCCTTCACGCGGCCGAGTGCGACCGGCCGGCCGGGCCGGATCGCAAGACGCCAGAAATCGATGCCGCCCTGCGCCGCCACGGCGGCGCGCACGTGATCCTCCTCGCCCGTCGACATGCCGCCCGAGGTGACGAGCGCGTCGTGGCCGTCGGCCGCCTCGGCGAGCGCGCGGGTCACGATCTCGCGCCGGTCGGGCAGGATGCCGACATCGGTGACGACGGCGCCCATCTGTTCGAGCAACGCCATCAATGCGAAGCGATTGGCGTCGTAGACCGCGCCCTTGGGCGCTTGCGTGCCCGGCTCGCGCAACTCGTCGCCGGTCGAAAACACGGCGACTTTCAATGGCGCGCGCACGCGCGCGGCCGCCAGCCCCACCGAGGCAATCAATCCCACGTCCTGCGCGCGCAGGCGATGGCCGGCGGCGAGGATCGTCTTTCCCGCCTCGACGTCCTCGCCCGCCTTGCGGCGATTGGCGCCCTTCTTCAGACCGGGCGGGAAGATCGCGACGTCGCCGTCCAAGCGCACGTCCTCCTGCATGAACACGCTGTCCGGCCCCTCGGGCATCGCGGCACCGGTGAACACGCGCACGGCGCGCCCGCGCGGGCTGGGCCCGGCCAGCGGATGGCCCGCAGCCGCGCGGCCTTGCACGGGCAGCCGGGTTTCGCCCGCAGGATCGAGATCGGCGTGATGCACCGCGTAGCCGTCGACCGCGGCGTTGTCGTGCGGGGGCACGGCGCGCGGCGCCACGATATCGTCGGCCAGGATGCGGCCGCGCAACGCGCGCAGCGGCGCGGTTTCGATCCCCGCTTGCGGCGTCACCCGTTCGGCCAGCACGCGCAACGCCTCGTCCGCGCGCATCAACGCGCCGCCGAAGGCGAAGCAATCGTCGGACAGTTGGGCCATCAGGCGAGCCCCGTGCGACGCAGCACGAAATCGGCGATGGCTTGCGCGTCGTTCAGGTCGAGCCGCGGCACCGCAAGACCGGGGATTTCGACGTCCGAGGCGACGGCCACGATATGCGGATCCTCGGGCGCCAGCAGCGGCTTGCCGACCGCAGGGCGGTGGATCTCGATCTTCGGATGCGCGTGGCGCTTGAAGCCCTCGATCAGCAGAAGATCGACCGGCGCCAGACGCGGCAGCAGATCCTCGATCGTCGGCTCGGGCGCGCCGCGCAATTCGTGCATGACGGCGTAGCGGTTGGCCGAAACGATCGCGACCTCGGTCGCCCCCGCCTGGCGGTGAACCCAGGAATCCTTGCCCGGTTTGTCGACGTCGAATTCGTGGTGGGCGTGCTTCATCGTCGAAACGCGCACGCCCTTTGCGACAAGGGCGGGCAACAGCTTGGCCATCAGCGTGGTTTTGCCGCTGCCGCTCCACCCGGCGAGGCCGAAAACGCGCATCGCCGCGCTCACGCCGAATGCCGCGACGGTTCGGCCGACGGCTTGGACTCGGGCGCCGGCGGCGCCGGTGCATCGTCGGCGTGTTTGAGGCCGACGCGCAGATAGTCGTAGCCGGTGTAGAGCGTCAGCCCCGCCGCGATCCACAGCAGGGTTTCGCCGATCAGCGACACGGGCAGAAACGCGGTCGGCTCGGCGTCGGCCACGACCAGGAAACCGAGCGCGGTCATCTGCGCGGCCGTCTTCCATTTCGCCATCGCCGAAACCGGCAGGCCCACGCGCAGTTCGGCGAGGAATTCGCGCAAACCCGACACCAGCACTTCGCGCAGAAGGATCACGAGCGCGGCGACGATGGTGGGCGCGCTGATGCGGTCGAAGGCGACGAGCAACAGGATCACGGCCGCCACGAGCAGCTTGTCGGCGATGGGATCGAGCATCCGGCCGAGTTTGGATTGCTGCGCCCACGCGCGCGCGAGATAGCCGTCGAGCCAATCGGTGGCCGCCGCCAGGCCGTAGACGGCGCAGGCGACGTAGCGCCATTCGTCGCCTTGCGCCCAGAACAACGCGACGAGGACCGGAATCGCGGCGATCCGCGAAAAGGTCAGCCACATCGGCAGCGAGTAATACATTTTGATCCGGCGGGGTTCGGGGCGCGGGCGCGATTTTACCCGCCGCCGTGGAAGTGATCATAGATTTTTTTGGCGGCGTCCGGCCCGACCCCGGGCACGGCCTCGAGGTCCGACAGCCCCGCGAGCTTCACGCCCGAGGCGGAGCCGAAATGCAGCAGCAAAGCCTTTTTCCGTCTGGGGCCAATCCCGGCGATCTCGTCGAGGGCGGAGCGGCGCAAAGCCCCGGCCCGGCGCGCGCGGTGGCCGCCGATCGCGAAACGATGGGCCTCGTCGCGCAAACGCTGCAGGTAGTAGAGAACCGGATCGCGCGGCTCCAGCCGGAACGGCGCGCGGCCCGGCACGAAGAAGCGCTCCCGGCCCGCGTCGCGCTCGGGGCCTTTGGCCACGCCGACGACCGCCAGATCCTCGACGCCAAGCTCGGCCAGGGCGGCGAGCGCCGCGTTGAGCTGGCCTTCGCCGCCGTCGACCAGCACGAGATCGGGCCACGCGCCCGCACTGCGGTCGGGGTCCTCGCGCAGCGCGCGTCCGAAGCGCCGCTCGAACACTTCGCGCATCATCGCGAAGTCGTCGCCGCCGCCGGCCGTATCGGATTTTCCCGCGCCCTTGATGTTGAATTTCCGGTACTGGTTTTTGACGAAGCCTTCGGGCCCCGCGACGATCATGGCGCCCAGCGCGTGCGCGCCTTGGATGTGGCTGTTGTCGTAGACCTCGATGCGCTTGGGCGGCGCATCCAGCCCGAAGGTTTCGGCCACGCCCGCCAGCAGCTTGGCTTGCGCGCCGGTCTCGGCGAGCCGCCGGGCGAGGGTTTCGCGCGCGTTGGCGAGCGCGTGTTCGACCGGTTTGCGCTTGGCGCCGCGCTCGGGGACCAGGACGCGCACGCGCCGCCCGGCCTTTTCGCCCAACGCGCGTTCGATCAATTCGCGCTCGGGCGGCTCGTGGCTCAACGCCAGCGACGGCGGCGGCGGCTTGTCGTCGTAGAACTGGCCGAGAAAAGCCTGAAGGATCTCGGGCTCGCCCTGGGATTTGTCGTGGCGCGGAAAATAGGCGCGGTTGCCGTAGTTGCGCCCGCCGCGGAAGAAGAAGACCTGAAGACAGGTCTGGCCGCCTTCCGAGGCCAACGCGATCACGTCGCAATCGCCCAGATCGTCGACGTTGATGTCCTGGCGCGCTTGGACGGCCGTGAGCGCGCGGATGCGGTCGCGGTACATCGCCGCGGTCTCGAAATCCATCGCGTCCGACGCGGCCTGCATGCGCAAGGCGAGCTTGTCTTGCGCCTCGCGCGACCGGCCTTCGAGGAAATCCTTGGCCTCGGCCAGCAGCCCCGCATAGCCGGGCGCGTCGATGCGGCCCACGCACGGCGCCGAACAGCGCTTGATCTGGTGCAGAAGGCAGGGCCGCGTGCGGCTCGAAAACACCGCGTCCGAGCACGAACGCAGCAGGAAGGCGCGCTGCAGCGCCGTCAGCGTCTGGTTCACGGCCCCGGCCGACGCGAACGGCCCGTAATAGCTGCCTTTGCGGTCGCGCCCGCCACGATGCTTGGCAAGCTGCGGGAATTCGTGATCCTCGATCAGGGCGATGTAGGGGAACGACTTGTCGTCGCGCAGCAGCACGTTGTAGCGCGGCTTCAGACGTTTGATCAGGTTGCTTTCGAGCAGCAGCGCTTCGACCTCGGTATGGGTCGAGACGATTTCGAGGGCGCGGGTCTCGGCGACCATACGCAGCAGACGGTGCGGCAACCGGTTGAACTGCAGATACTGCGAGACGCGGCGCTTGATGTCGCGCGCCTTGCCGACGTAAAGCGCATCGCCCTTCGCGTCGAGCATCCGATAGACGCCGGGACTGCCCGGCAGCGTGGCCAATGCCCCGCGCAGCACCGACGCCCCGGCCGCAGCGGCGGCGGGTGGTTCCTCGAAAACGATGGCTTCTTCGGCGCCGTCGGTCATGGCGATGCGTTACCCGGCCCGCGCGGGCGCTTCAAGCTGTGGCGAAAGGGCGACACCCTTGCCCATGGGGGAAGCAATGCCGGATTTCGGGTATCGCGCTATCCACGAATCCTGTGGATATCTATGTGGGCAACTCTCCCCCGGAACGCTCGAAATGGCCGATTCCGGGGTTTTGCTGCGCGTTGCCCAGGTTTTGGGCAATAAAACGCAAGCCTTTGATATTCAACGTATCGGCCGCGAAGCACTGTCACCGAACCTTAACCTATCATTAGGAATCGGCGGATTTCCGCGATTTTGTGACAGAAATGAACCGATGTGTACAAGTCGTCCGCGTGCCGGTCAGCGACCCTCCGGCTTGTCCATTCGCGCCAAAGCCGCCGCACTACGCTCGATTTCCCGCGCGCGTTCGGCGCGCGCGCGGGTTTGCGAATCCCAGCCGAACAGCCGGAGCAACGGATCGAGCAAGCGATGGCCCCTCGCCGGATCGGGACTGCGCGCGGCCAATCGGGCGCGCAGTTCCTCGTGCCGGGGGTCCATACCCCGCCTAGAGCTTGACGTCGATTTCGCCGCGCGTGGCCTTGCCGAAATCGTCCATCAACGCCGCAGTGATCGCCCCCGGCGTGAATTTGTGCTCGCCGATCTCCGCGACCGGCGTGACTTCGGCGGCCGTGCCGGTGAGGAAAACTTCCTGGGCGCGGGCGAGTTCGTCGGGCCAAATCGCCCGCTCGACGACCTGGATCTGACGGTTTTTGGCCAGCGCGATCACCGAACGGCGCGTGATGCCGTCGAGGAAGCAATCGGGCTTGGGCGTGTGCAGCACGCCGTCGATCGCCATGAACACATTCGCGCCGGTCGCCTCGGCGATTTGGCCGCGCCAATCGAGCATCAGCGCGTCGGCGTAGCCCTGGGCCTCCGCCTCGTGCTTGGAGATCGTGCAGATCATGTAAAGACCCGCCGCCTTCGAGGCCGTGGGCGCCGTGTTCGGCGCCGGGCGCGCGTATTTCGCCCAGGTCAGGCGGATGCCCTTTTCTTTGTCCGCGAAGTAATTGCCCCACGCCCACGTCGCGATGGCGAGGTGGATCTTCGATTGCTGGGCGGACACGCCCATCATCTCCGACCCGCGCCAGGCGATCGGGCGGACGTAGCAATCGGGCGCGCCGTTGGCGGCGACGGTTTCCATCGTCGCGGCGTCGATCTGCTCGACCGTATAGGGAATGTCGAAGCCCAGGATGCGCGCGGAATCGATCAGGCGCTGGGAATGCTCGCGCAGCTTGAAGACCTTGCCGCCATAGGCGCGCTCGCCCTCGAAGACCGCCGATGCGTAGTGGATGGCGTGGGTCAATACGTGGAGTTTGGCGTCGCGCCAGGGCACGAGTTTGCCGTCGAACCAAATCCAACCGTCGCGATCGTCGTAAGGCACCAGCGCCATGGGGTCCGCTCCCGTCCCGGAATTTCCTTTCGTCCGCCGACACACCCACGCAAGGGAGCGCCGTTTCGGACTTGCGCAAAGAAACACTCTTGCGCCATATATGTCAACAATCCTGACGTATTCACCCCATGCCGAGTGTTCATGCCTGAATTGCGCCCCGGAATGCAGCATCTCTTCCTGCGCGACGAGGATCTGCGTCTCGGGATCGAGCTGCTTTTCTACGCCTATCGCGATTTCACGGCCGAACCCGACCGCATGTTGGCCGAGATCGGGCTGGGCCGCGCGCATCATCGGGTGGTCTATTTCGTCGGGCGCTATCCGGGGATCGTGGTCGGCGACCTGCTGGGCATATTGCGCATCACCAAGCAAAGCCTGTCGCGCGTGCTGGGTGAGTTGATCCGCAAAGGCTACATCGTCCAGAAGCGCGGCGCGGTCGATCGGCGCCAGCGCCGCCTGGAATTGACGGAGACGGGCGCCGCCTTGGAGCGCACGCTGACCGAAAACCAGCGCAAGCGGATCGCCGCCGCCTATCGGATCGCGGGTGCGGGTGCGGTGGACGGGTTCCGGCGCGTGATGACCCAGCTGATCGACGAACGCGATCGGCCCAAAGTCGCGGAATCGCCGGCGAGCGCGCCGCCGCCGCGCGCATCGACGGGCGCGCGCCGCGCGTAGTATGGTCGCGCCCGACATGAGCGATGGGGCCCATCTTCTGGTCGTCGACGACGACACCCGCACGCGCGATCTGCTGCGCCGGTTCCTGGCCGAGCGCGGCTATCGCGTGGCGACGGCCGCCGACGCGAAGGAGGCGCAAGCCCAGCTCGACGCCGTCGCGTTCGATCTGGTGGTGCTGGACGTGATGATGCCCGGCGAGGACGGCGTGAGTTTCGTCAAAAGGCTGCGCGCGGCCCAGCGCCAGACGCCGGTCGTTTTGCTGACCGCGCGCGGGGAAACCGCCGACCGCATCGCGGGCCTGGCGTCGGGCGCCGACGATTATCTGCCCAAGCCCTTCGAGCCCGAGGAGTTGCTGCTGCGCGTTCGCAACGTACTGCGCCGCGCGCCCCCGCCCGCTCCGGCCGCGCCGAAGACCGTGGTCTTCGGGCCGTTCAAGTTCGATCTGGCGCGCGACGAGCTGACGCGCGACGGCGATCCCGTGCGGTTGACCACGGCGGAGACCTCGCTGCTCGAAGTCCTCGCCGCGACGCCCAACGTGCCGGTGGGGCGCGAGGAATTGCTGCGCCGGTCGCGCCTCACGGGCGGCGCGCGCGCGGTCGACGTGACCGTCACGCGCCTGCGGCCCAAGATCGAGGACGATCCGCGCAATCCGCGCCACCTGCAAACGGTGCGCGGCGCGGGCTACGTGCTGAGGGCCGAGTGATGGCCGCCGTCGCCAACTTCCTGCGCCGGGTGATGCCGCGCACGCTGTTCGCGCGGGCGCTGATCATCATCGTCGCCCCGCTCGTGCTCGTGCAGATCGTCGCCGGCTTCGTTTTCTACGACCGGGTGTGGGAGACGGTTTCGCGCCGTCTGTCGAACGCCCTGGCCGGCGAAGTCGCGACGGTCGTCCAAGCGATGGGCCGCTATCCCGCCGACGCCGACCGCGCCTGGCTGTTCGACACGATGCACATCGCCACCGGATCGACCTATTCCTGGCGGCCGGGCGCCATCCTGGAACGCACCGGCCCCAAGGATCCCGACACGATCCTCGAGAATTACCTCGTGCGCGCGCTCGACGAGCGCGTGCGCCGGCCCTACCTGCTCGACGCGTGGAGCCACCCCGCCGACATCTTCGTGGACGTGCAATTGCCCGGCGGCGTGCTGCGCCTGGAAGCGACGCGCCAGCGCGTGTTCACGACCAACGTCTACGTCTTCCTGCTGTTCGCGGTCGGCAGTTCGCTGGTGTTGTTGGCGGTCGCGACGATCTTCATGCGCAATCAGGTCCGCCCGATCCGCCGTTTGGCCGAGGCGGCCGAAGCCTTCGGCAAGGGCCGCGAAGACGCCGACTTCCGCCCGCACGGCGCCGCGGAAGTGCGTCAGGCCGCCGGCGCCTTCCTGACGATGCGCGAACGCATCCGCCGGCACATATCCCAGCGCACCGAAATGCTCGCGGGCATCAGCCACGATCTGCGCACGCCGCTCACGCGCATGAAGCTCGAACTCGCCATGCTCGGCGACCATCCTTCGGGGCCGGGCCTCAAATCCGACGTCGACGACATGGCGCGCATGGTCGAGTCCTACCTTGCGTTCGTGCGCGGGGAGGGCGAGGAGAAGATCGAGGACGTCGATCTGGACGCGACCATCGCGGGCATCGTCGAGACCCTCGGCCGCGCGGGCGATTCGATCGGCTACGACAGCCGCGGGCCCTTGATCTGCGCGGGCCGGCCGCACGCGCTCAAGCGCAGCCTGAACAACCTGATCGCCAACGCCGCGCGCCACGCGGCGCAAGTCCACGTCTCCGCCGAGCGGCGCGAATCCGACATCGAAATCCTGATCGACGACGACGGTCCCGGCATCCCGGCGGAATCGCGCGAGGACGTGTTCAAACCCTTCTTCCGTCTCGACCCCTCGCGCAACGCCGAGACCGGCGGCGTGGGGTTGGGCCTGACCATTGCGCGCGACGTGATCCGCGGCCATGGCGGGGACATCCGCCTGGAGGAATCGCCCTTCGGCGGCCTGCGCGCGCGCATCAGGATCCCGACATGAGCGAAGCCTTCGCCGCCGCGACGCGCGCCCGCTTCGGCGAGGACATCCCGCTGCCCGACGGCACGGCGAACGCGGATTGGCTCGCGCGCATGGCCGCGCGACGCGCCATGCGCGCCTACGCCGACCGGCCGGTCGACGACGCGCTGATCCTCGCGCTGTGCGCCGCGGCACTCGCCGCGCCGAGCAAAAGCGACCTGCAACAGGCCGATATCCTGCGCGTGCGCGATCCGGACAAGCGCGCCAAGCTCGCCGCCTGGGCCGGGGACAACCCGTGGGTGGGCGCGGCGCCCGTCTTCCTCGTGTTCCTCGCCAATGGCCGCCGCCAGCCGGTCCTGCACGAATTGCGCGGCCGCCCGTTCGCCAACGACCATCTCGACGCGTTCTTCAACGCGAGCGTGGATGCGGGCATCGCCCTCGCCACCTTCGTCGCCGCGGCCGACGCCGCCGGGCTCGGTACTTGCCCGATCTCGGTCATCCGCAACCGCATCGCCGACGTGGCCGCACTGCTCGACCTGCCGCCGCGCGTCTTCCCGGTCGCGGGGCTTTGCGTGGGCTGGCCGGCCCATCCGGGCGCCATTTCCCCGCGCCTGCCGACGGCGCTGACAGTGCACGAAGACCGCTACGACGAGGGCGACCTTCCCGCCGCGATCGCCGCCTACGACGCGCGGCGCAACCTCACCCGCCCCTTCGCCAAGCAACGGGATCTCGCGCGCTTCGGTGCGAGCGCGGAATACGGCTGGTCGGAAGACAAGGCCCGCCAATACGCCGTCCCCGAGCGCGCCGATTTCGGCGCCTTCGTGCGCAAGATCGGATTCAAGCTGGACTGACCATCATGACGCCCGACCAAGTCTTCGATTTCGGCAAATTCGCCGCCGCCGCCAAAGCGACCGATCCCTTCGAACATGCGATCGTGCCGGGTTTCGTGCGGCCCGAGGCGCTGGCCGCCATCGACGCGGGCTGGCCGCGGATCGGCAAGCCCGGTTCTTTCCCGCTGACCGAAGTGGGCGCGCTGTCGCCGCCCGTGACCGATTTCGTGGCCGCGCTGGAGAGCGACGCCTTCCGCGAAGCGATCGAGGCGAAATTCGGTCTCGACCTGAAGCCGCACCCGACGCTGATCACCTTCCGCGACCGCTGCCGCGCGCGCGACGGGAAGATCCACACCGATTCCAAGGACAAGGTCGTGACGGTGCTGGTCTACATGAACAAGCGCACCGGCGGCTGGCAGGACGGCGGCGGCAAGTTGCGTCTGCTGCGCGGACCCGAAACGCTGGACAACTACACGCACGAGATCGAACCGGTGGACGGCAATCTGCTTGTCTTCCGGTGCACGCGCGACGCTTGGCACGGCCACGCCAGCTACGAAGGGCCGCGCCACGTCATGCAGATGAATTGGCTGGTCGACGACGCCGCGTTGCGCAAGAACCGGACGCGCCACCGCGTTTCGGCGTTTTTCAAGAAGCTGCTCGGCGGCCGGAAAGCCGCATAAGGAACGCCATGGCCAAGAAATCGAAGAAAGCCGCCGCCGAGGCCAATCCGATGTGGGGCGGACGCTTCGGCGTCGCGCCCGACGCGATCATGCAGAAGATCAACGCGTCGATCGACGTGGACAAGCGTCTTTACGCCGAGGACATCGCGGGCTCGATCGCGCACGCGCGCATGCTCGCCAAGCAGGGCATCCTGACCGCCAATGACGCGCGGCGCATCGTCGAAGGCCTGGGCAAGGTCAAGGCGGAGATCGAGCGCGGCGCGTTCGCGTTCCGGACCGCGCTCGAAGACATCCACATGAACGTCGAAAGCCGGCTGGCCGAGCTGATCGGCGAGCCGGCCAAGCGGCTGCACACCGCGCGCAGCCGCAACGATCAGGTCGCGACGGATTTCCGCTTGTGGGTGCGCGGCGCGTGCGACCGTGCCGAGGCGGCGTTGCGCGAACTCCAGCGCGCGTTGATCGACAAGGCGGAGAAGCACGCGGGCACGATCATGCCGGGCTTCACCCATCTGCAGCCCGCCCAGCCGGTGACCTTCGGACACCATCTGATGGCCTACGTCGAAATGTTCGGCCGCGACCGCGGACGCTTCGCCGATGCGCGCAAGCGGATGAACGAATCGCCCCTGGGCTCCGCCGCCCTCGCGGGCACGTCGTTTCCGATCGACCGGCATTTCACGGCGCAGGCTTTGGGCTTCGACCGGCCGATGGCAAATTCGCTCGACGGCGTGTCGGACCGGGACTTCGCGCTCGAATTCCTGTCGGCGGCGATGCTGGCGTCGATCCATCTGTCGCGGCTGGCCGAGGAATTGGTGATCTGGTGCGGGCCGCAATTCGGCTTCGTGCGCCTGTCCGACGCCTGGACGACCGGCAGTTCGATCATGCCCCAGAAACGCAACCCGGACGCGGCCGAACTCGTCCGCGCGACCGCCGGCCGGCTTTTCGGCGCGTTGATCGGGCTCGCCACCGTGATGAAGGGGCTCCCGCTGACCTATTCGAAGGATATGCAGGAGGACAAGGCGCGCTCGTTCGCGGCGGCGGACGCGCTGATGCTGGCGATCGCGGCCGCCACCGGCATGATCGACGATCTGAGCGTCGACGAAGCGCGGATGAAGGCGAGCGCGTCGGCCGGCTTCACGACCGCGACCGATCTGGCCGATTGGCTGGTCAAGGAATTGAACATGCCCTTCCGCGAAGCCCATCACGCGACGGGACGGATCGTGCGCCGTGCCGAGGAGTTGGGCGTGGATATCGCCGAGGTGCCGCTCGCCGACATGAAGGCGATCGAAAAGCGCATCGACGCGCGCGTCTTCGCCGTCCTGGGCGTCGAGAACTCGGTCAAGAGCCGCACGAGCTTCGGCGGCACGGCGCCCGCGCAAGTCCGCAAGGCCGCGAAGGCCGCGCGGCGGCGCTTTCTTTAGGTTATAAGGAACGCGTCATGCGCCCGCAAACGCCCCTGCCCCGCCGTCTTCTGCTCGCCCTCGTCCTCGCCGCACCGCTGGCCGCATGCGGCCGAAAAGGCGACCCCGAGGCGCCCGAGGGCGCCGACGAAAGATATCCGCGCCGATATCCCGCCCCCCGCCGTTCGTGAGAGTCCCGACATGACCACCGGTTTCGTCCGCAAAGGCGGCGCGCTGCAGTGCGACGGCGTGCCGCTCGCCAAGATCGCCCGCGACCACGGCACGCCCGCCTGGATCTACAGCCACGGCGTGCTCGAAGCGCGCTACCGCGAATTCGTCGCCGCGTTCGAGGGGCTCGATCCCACGGTGTGCTACGCGCTCAAGGCGAATTCGAACCAAGCGGTGATCGCGACCTTCGCCCGCATGGGCGCGGGCGCCGACATCGTGTCGGCGGGCGAACTCGCGCGCGCGCTGCACGCCGGCGTGGCCCCAGGCAAAATCGTCTTCGCGGGCGTGGGCAAGACCGAGGACGAGATGGCCTTCGCCCTGGACTCGGGCATCCTGCAGTTCAACGTCGAGTCCGAGCCCGAACTCGAAGCGCTGGCGCGCGTTGCCCGGCGCAAGGGCAAGACCGCGCCCGTGGCCTTGCGCGTGAACCCCGACGTCGACGCCAAAACCCACAAGAAGATCACCACCGGCAAGACCGAAAACAAGTTCGGCATCGAAATCCCGCGCGCGCGCGCGCTCGCGCTGGCCGCGCGCAAGCTCAAGGGCGTGCGTATCGAAGCGCTGTCCACCCATATCGGCAGCCAGATCACCGACGTGACGCCCTATCGCGCGGCCTTCGCGCGCATGGCGGCGTTGGGCGGGGAATTGCGCGCCGCCGGCGTGCCGATGACGCGGCTGGATTTCGGCGGCGGGCTGGGCGTGGTCTATCGCGACGAAACCCCGCCCGATCTCGGGGCCTATGCGCGCGCGGTCAAATCCGCGATCGCGGGCACGGGTTTCGACCTGATCTTGGAACCGGGGCGCTGGCTGGTCGCCGACGCCGGCGCGCTGCTCGCCAAGGTCGTCTACGTCAAGCACGGCTCGGCGAAGCGTTTCGCCATCCTCGACGCGGCGATGAGCGAATTGATCCGCCCGACGCTCTACGAAGCCTGGATGCCGATCGAACCCGTGCGTGCGCGCAAAGGGGCCAAACGGCCCTACGACGTGGTCGGGCCGGTATGCGAATCGGGCGATTATTTCGCGCATGACCGGCCGCTGCCGCCGCTCGAAGCGGGGGACTTGGTCGTCGTGCGCCAGGCCGGCGCGTATGGCGCGGTGATGTCCTCGACCTACAACGCCCGGCCGCTGGCCCCGGAATTGCTGGTCCGCAAGGGAAAAACGGCGGTCGTCCGGCCGCGCCAGACATTGGAATCGCTGATCGACGCCGATCGCTTGGCGCCCTGGCAAAGCCGCCGATAACCGTTACAATCGAACCCGTTGTCGCGGTGCGATGCCGCGCTAACGTCTTCGGATCGAAACGGTGGAGCTGGGCATGCGGAACACGGGTCCCGAGCCTCGCGCGACCGGCGCTTCGCCGCCGGCGACGCCGTCTGCCGCCACGCCGGCCGCATTGGCCTGGCGCCTTACATTGGCGCGCGCCGCGCTGTTCTGGGAACGCGCAGTCCCCGCGTTGGCGCCGGCCGCGGCGATCGCCTGCGCCTTCGCGGCATGCGTGCTGTTCGATCTGCTGCCGCGGCTGCCGACCGTTCTGCACTGGCTCGCTCTGCTCGTTTTCCCCGGCGCATTCGGGTGGGCGCTGTGGCGCGCGCGCGCGGCACTCGCCGTCCCCGACGCGATCGCCGGCCGGCGGCGGCTCGAACGGGATTCGGGCTTCGCCCATCGCCCGCTGCAAACCCTCGACGACCGGCCTGCGGGTGCGGCCGATCCCGCGCAAACGGCGCTGTGGGAAGCCCATCGCCGGCGCCTGATGGGGGCCCTCGCCAACGTGCGCGTCGGCTGGCCCAAACCCGATCTGGTTTTGCGCGATCCGATGGCGCTGCGCGTCGGGTTCGTGCTGCTGCTCGCGACCGCCTGGGGCGTGGGCGGGGACAGCGCGGGCTTGCGCCTCGCGCGCGCCTTCGCGCCCGGTGTGGATACGCCCGGCCAAGCGCCGGGCGCGCTTGATCTGTGGATCACGCCGCCGGCCTATACCGGCCTGCCGCCGGTCATTCCGCGCGCGGACGCGGGCGAGATCGTCGTGCCGGTGGGCAGCCAGTTGATCGCGCAAGTCACCGGCGGCCCCGCGGCCCCGCGCTTGTCGATCGACGCCCGGCAAACCGGCTTCGCGCCGGTCGAAACCTCGGCCGCCGCGAACGACGGCAAGCGTCTGCAAAGCTGGCGCGCGAGCGCCGAGTTGACCGAAGGCGCGCGCCTGAAGATCGATCAAGGCCTCGCCACGATGGGCGCGTGGAGTTTGCGCCTCGTCCCCGACGCGCCGCCGACGGTCGAATTCCCGCAAGCCCCGCAACGCACGCGGCGCGCGGCGCTGCGCATCGACTATCTCGCCAAGGACGACTACGGCATCGCGGGCGTGGTCGCCGAAATCCGGCGGCCCGACGCGGCCGGCCCCGGCAAGCCCGTCGACCTCGCCTTGCCGCTGCCCGGCCCGCGTTTGAAGGAGGCGACGGCGTCGAGCTATCACGACCTTTCCGCGCATCCTTGGGCGGGTCTGCCGGTCAAGCTCACGCTGCGCGCGACCGACGTCGCCGGGCAGACGGCCGCATCCGAAGCGCTCGATTTCACCCTGCCCGAACGCGTGTTCCAGCATCCGGTGGCGCGCGCGATCGTCGAACAGCGCAAGCTGATCGTCCAGGATGCGGCCTTGCGGCCCGCCGTGGCGCGCGCGCTGGCCGCAATCGGCGCCAACCCCGCGCAGTATTCCGAGGATCCGGTCGTGTTCATGGGCTTGCGCGTGGCCGCGCAACGCCTGATGCGCGAGGGTTCGGCCGACACGCTGGAGGAAATGCAGGCGCTGATGTGGGATCTCGCGCTGCGGATCGAGGACGGGCGCCTGTCCTCGGCCGAGCGCGATCTGCGCGCGATCCAGCAGCGGCTGCAGGACGCGCTCGCCAGCAACGCGCCCGACCAGGAAATCGAACGCCTGATGCAGGAATTGCAGCAGGCGATCGACAGGTATCTGCAGGCGATGATCGAACAGGCGCTGCGCAACCCCGATCAGGCCCAGCGGCGCGATCCGAACGAACGCGCCCAACGCATGGAGCGCGGCGATCTGCAGCGCCTGCTCGACCAGGCCCGCCAGCTCGCGCGCACCGGCGCGCGCGACGCCGCGCGCGACCTGCTCGCGCGCCTGCAGGAAATGCTCGAAAATCTGCGCACGATGCAGGCCAATCGCGACGGCCAGCAAGGCGGCCAGCCGGGCGATTCCCAAGCGCAGGAAACCATGCGCGGCCTCCAGGAGCTGATGCAACGCCAGCAGGGCCTGATCGACCGGACGTTCCGCCGGTCGCAGCAGAACCGACCGGGCCAGTTCCGCCCCGGTCAGCAGGGCCAACAGGGCCAGCAGGGGCAGCAAGGTCAGGGCCAAGGCCAGCAGGGCGACGACGGCGAAGGCGAAGCGGGCGAGCAGGAATCCTTGCGCGGCGCGCTGGGCGACATGATGCGCCAGCTCGAGGAAATGCTCGGCGGCGCGCCCGACGGGTTCGGCCAAGCCGACCGCTCGATGGGCGAATCGGGCCAGCAATTGCGCCGCGGGCAACCGGGCCGGGCCCTGCGCCCGCAAATGGACGCCCTCGACCAAATGCGCAGCGGCGCGCGCGAAGCGATGCGTCAGATGATGGAACGCTTCGGCCAGGAACAAGGGGAAGGCGCGGGCGACGACGCGTTCGGCGATCAAACGGCGAGCGAACGCGATCCGGTCGGCCGCGACCTGGAGGGCAATAACGGCAATCTGACCGACGCCTTCCAGCGCATCCCGGGCTTGGGCGAAGGCCAGATCCAGCGCTCGCAGGAAATCCTCGACGAGTTGATCCGCCGCTTGGGCGAACGCACGCGTCCTGATGCCGAGCGCGATTATCTCGAGCGGCTGTTGCGCCGGTTCTGAGACTCAGTCGAGCCGCAAGGCGGGCAACGGCGCCACCGGCACGCGGTGCACGACCAGCCGCCCGTCTTGGGCGGCCATCGGCACGCGCACGGTTCCGGCCTCCCCGCCGCCCGTCCGCGCGAGGAAATTGAGCGCCACTTTCAGCAACGCCGCCGGCGCGGGTTCGATCGCGCGCGCGGCTTGCAGCGCGTCCAACGCTTCGCTCCACCCCGCCAATCTCACCGTGCCCGCGCCCAGCGGCCGATCGCGTTCGTCGAGTGCGAGCGTGCCCTCGACGCCCAAACGCAGCGCCGCCCAGTCGAGCGCGCCCGTTTTGATCTCGATCGTGCCGCCCGCGTCGCGCCAAGCGCGCACGGCCGCCCCGAACGAAGCGCCCGGCGACAGAGGTCCGCGCACTTCGAGGACCAATTCGGCGCGCGCGATGTCGGTGCCGAAGGCGGCGAGCGCGGGCACCGGCTCGGCCAGGCGCACGCCAAGCGCGCGCAACGACGCGTCGAGCACGTCGCTCGTATGGTCTGCCCGGGCGGGACGATGCGGCGCCAGCGCGAAATCGAGTTTGCGCACGGCGATCGGCTTGCCGCCGTCGACCGCGACCTCCAACGCCTCGAACGCAAGATCGAGCCGCGCGAGTTTGCCCGTCGGCTCGAACGCGAAGATCGCATCGGGCTTCGCGGCGCGCGCGTCGATCCGGGTCGCGAGATCGCCCGCCCCGAACGAGGCGCGATGCGCCCCGGGCAGCGTCACGCGCAATTCGGCGAGGTTCCAGGGCACGGCGCGCGCGACCAAACGTTCGCCCGACCACGTCCACGCGGCGGGCCCCGCACCCGCCGCGCGCGGGCCCCGCACGTCCACGCGCCAGCCGAACGGCCAGCCTTTGACGTCGAACTGGTCCCAATCGAGCTTCACGCCGGAAGCGGCCTGTTCGGTCCGCCATGCGTCGACGCGCTGGACGATGCGCTGGGCCGCGAACATCCAAGCGACGCTCCAGACGAAGACGATTGCGGCGGCCGCATAGGCGGCATGTTTGGCGTGGCGTTTCATCGGGCCGTTTATAGGCTAAGTTCGCATCCTTCCGCGATGGACAGAGCGATCCCCTTCGTTTTCGTCGTGCTGTGGTCGACCGGGTTCATCGGCTCGAAGCTGGGCATGCCCCATATCGAGCCGATCACATTCCTGGTCGTACGCTTCGCGATCGTCGTGCCCATCTTCCTGGCCTGGGCGTGGCTGGCACGCGCGCCGTGGCCGCCGGTCGCACGCTGGGGCGACGTCGCGATCGTGGGCCTGCTGCTGCACGGCTTCTATCTGGGCGGCGTGTTCGTATCGATCGCCTGGGGCTTGCCCGCGGGGCTGTCGGCGCTGATCGTGGGCGCGCAACCGCTGTTGACCGCGGCGGTCGCGGGCAAATTGATGGGCGAGCGCATCGCAGCGCGCCA
>JADCGK010000020.1 GCA_020249045.1 Azospirillum sp.
CCTTGTCGATGCCGCGCTTCAAGTCCATGGGGTTCATGCCGGCGGCCACGAACTTCATGCCTTCCTGCACGATGGACTGGGCCAGCACGGTGGCGGTGGTGGTGCCGTCCCCGGCCACGTCGGAGGTCTTGGAGGCCACTTCCTTCACCATCTGGGCGCCCATGTTCTCGAACTTGTCGGCGAGCTCGATCTCCTTCGCGACCGACACGCCGTCCTTGGTGATGCGCGGCGCGCCGAACGCCTTGTCGATGACGACGTTGCGGCCCTTGGGGCCCAGCGTCACCTTGACCGCGTCGGCCAGAATGTCGACGCCGCGCAGCATGCGCGCGCGCGCGTCGCCGGCGAAACGAACGTCTTTGGCTGCCATTTTCGCTTACTCCCTAAATCAAGCGGCCTTCTTCGCGGGGGCGGCGACGCCCTCGAGAACGCCGAGAATGTCCGATTCCTTCATGATCAACAGTTCCTCGCCGTCGATCTTCACTTCCGTGCCCGACCACTTGCCGAACAGCACGCGCTCGCCGGCCTTCACGGTCATCGGCACCAGATCGCCGCGCTCGTTGCGCGCGCCCGGACCGACGGCGACGATCTCGCCTTGCATCGGCTTTTCCTTGGCGGTGTCGGGGATGATGATCCCGCCGGCGGTCTTGGTCTCTTCGTCCAGGCGACGGACCACGACCCGGTCATGCAGCGGTTTGAACTTCATCTGAGGGGTCTCCCTTTCTCGAATTGGCACTCGGTCATCCCGAGTGCCGGCGAAATAGGAAAACCGCGCGCCGGCTTCAAGGGGGTTGGCAGCACTCTCCGCACGACGCTGCCAACATATTGATAAAACGAATGATTTCCCGACGGAGGACTTGAGAACGGCCCGCCGATTGCTTCAGAATTACGACGGTCCACCGCGTTTGCGACCGGCAATGGAAGGAGGGGGTTGTTCGCATGTCCGACTTGGCCAAGCAGCTCGCCGACTATCGGCTCACCACCGCCGAAATCCTGTATCGCCTGCCCGATCACCCGGCGGTTCTGCAGTCCTACATTTGGCAGGATCTGGATCTGGCGCCGCGCTTCCCGGTGCTGCGCAAATTCCTGGATTTCTGGGAGCGCGAGATCGAAGGCAAGCTTTACCAAGTGCGCGTGGCGAGCACCGAGATCATCCGTCCCGCCACGTTCCAGGCCAACGCCACGCTGTTGACCTTGCACTGAGCCAGCAGCGACACTCCCGTCTCCAACGGGAGTGGACGAAATGGCGGAAGCGACACCTGCCGGCGCGCCTTCGGGCAAGCTGGTCGTCAAGAACATCGGATTGCTGCTCTCGGGCATGCTGGAGCGGCCGATCCTCGATGCCGATTGCGTGGTCGCGCAGGACGGCAGGATCGCGGCCGTGGGCAAGGCGAAGGACCTCGACCTGTCCGGCGCCAAAACGACGATCGACGCGAAAGGAACCGCCCTCGCCCCCGGCCTGATCGACAGCCACGTCCATCCGGTGTTCGGCGATTGGACGCCGCGCCAAAGCCAGCTCGGCTGGATCGATTCCTTCCTGCATGGCGGCGTGACGGCAATGATCTCGGCGGGCGAAGTGCATCTGCCCGGCCGCCCGAAGGACATCGTCGGGCTCAAGGCGCTGGCCATCACCGCGCAACGCAGCTTCGACGCGTTCCGGCCCGGCGGCGTGAAGGTGCACGCCGGTGCGCCGGTCGTGGAAAAAGGCATGGTCGAAAGCGACTTCGCCGAGCTCGCCAAAGCGGGCGTCAAGCTGCTGGGCGAAATCGGGTTGGGGTCGGTCAAACAGGGCGCCGAAGCCAAGCAAATGGTCGCCTGGGCCCGCAAATACGGGATCAGCTCGACGATCCACACCGGCGGGCCGTCGGTGCCGGGTTCGGGCTACATCGACAAGGACGTCATCCTCGAAGCCGATGCCGACGTGATCGGCCACATAAATGGCGGGCACACCGCCCTGCCCTTGGCGCAGATCTCCTGCCTTTGCGAGCAATGCGGCCGCGCGATCGAAATCGTGCACAACGGCAACGAACTGGCGGGACTGCACGCGCTGCGCGTCGCAAAGGAGCTGAAGCAGCTCGACCGCGTGATCCTGGGCACCGACAGCCCCGCCGGTTCGGGCGTGCAGCCGCTGGGCATCCTGCGGATGATCGCGCTGCTGTCGGCGGTCGGCGAAACCCCGGCCGAGCAAGTCTTCTGCATGGCCACGGGCAACACCGCGCGCATCCGCGAACTCGACTGCGGCCTGATCGAAAAGGGCCGCGCGGCCGATTTCGTCTTCCTCGACAAGGCGCAGCATTCCAGCGGCGCCGACATGCTCGACTCCGTGCGCAAGGGCGATCTGCCGGGCGTCGGCATGGTGGTGATCGACGGGATCGTGCGCATCGGCCGCTCGCGCAACACCCCGCCCGCCGAGAAGGTGCCGGAGATCGTGGCATGATCCGCATCGCCGCGGCGCAGTACCGGTTCAAGGCCGTCGCGTCGTTCCGGGAATTCGCCGCCCGCGTGGAAACACACGTCGCGGCCGCCGCCGAGTTCGGCGCCAAGCTGCTCGTGCTGCCGGAGTATCTCACCTTCGAACTGCTAAGCGTGCCGGGGGCCGGCGGCTTCGCAACCTTGCCGCAGGCGACCCCCGCCTACGAAACCCTGTTCGCGGGATTGAGCGCCAGGCACGGGCTCGCCGTGCTCGCGGGCACGCATCTTGTGTCCGACGGCGACGGCCTGCGGAACACGGCCCATCTTTTCCTGCCGGACGGGCGCATCGAACGCCAAGCCAAGCTGCATCTGACGCCGTGCGAGGTTTCGCCGTGGCGTCTGACCCCGGGTGCCGCGTTGCGCGTCGTCGATCTGGGGTTCGCGCGCGCGGCGATGCCGGTCTGCTACGATGTGGAGTTTCCCGAACTCGGCCGCCAAGCCCGCGCGCGGGGGGCGGATCTTCTGCTCGTCCCGAGCTGCACGGACGACGCCCACGGCATGGCGCGGGTGCGCACATGCGCGGCCGCCCGCGCGATCGAAAACCAGATCTACGTCGCCGTCGCGATGACGACCGGATCCCTGCCCGACGTGCCGCTGATGCGCGCCAATCTCGGGCAGGCGGCGATTCTGGCGCCGTGCGACTATCCGTTCCCACCCGGCGGGATATTGGCCGAAGGGATCGTCAACGACGATCAGGTCGTCGTCGCCGATCTCGACATGGCCGCGCTCGCGCGCGCGCGGGCGGGCGGTTCGGTGCGCACCTGGCAGGACCGGCGCGGCGATCTTTACGCGCTCGAAGGCTGATCAGCGCACCAACGCCAGCGTGAACCACGGATAGATGCTGAGCAGCACCAGCACCACGCAGGTCGCCAGGCAATACGGGATCGCGGCGACGAAGATGTCGCCGGGCTTCATCTTGGTCACCGCCGCCGCCACGAACAGCGCGATGCCCACCGGCGGCGACACCAGACCGAGCACCAGATTGATCGATACGACCACGCCGAAATGCACGGGATCGATGCCGTAAACTTCGGTCGCGATCGGCAGCAGGATCGGCACGACCATGATCAGGCCCGGAATCCCGTCGATCACCGTGCCGATCGCCAGCAGCAGCACGTTGACCAGCAGCATGAAGGAAACGGGCCCGTCGGCGACCTGCTGGATCCACACCGAGACCGCCTGCGGCACCTGGCCGTAGATCAGCACCCAGCCGAACACGTTGGCCGTCGCGACCATGAACAGCACGACGGCCGAATTGCGCCCGGCGGCCGCGAACATGCCGGGCAAATCGCGGTGGCGGAATTCGCGCGTGACGAAGCGCCCGATCGCGTAGGCCGCCACGCACGCGACGGCCGCCGACTCCGTGGCCGTGGCGATCCCCGACACGATCGACCCGATGATGACCGCCGGGATCGACAGCGTCACGAAGCCGCCGCGGAACTTGATCCACCGTTCGCGCAAGGTCAGTCGCGCGGGCGCGGGATAGGGATTGACGAGGCCCATGACGTAGATGACGAGGATGAAGCTGCCGCCCATCATCAGACCGGGAATGATCCCGGCCACGAACATGTCGCCGATCGACACGCGCGCGAGCACGCCGTAGACGACGAACATCATGGAAGGCGGAATGATCGGCGACAGCAGACCCGCCGCGGCCGTCGTGGCGACCGAAAACCGGCGGTCGTAGCCTTCCTTGTCCATCTCCGGCACCATCACCTTGGCCATGATGGCGATTTGCGCCGCCGCGGAGCCGAGGATCGAGGCCATCATCATGTTGGCGATCACGTTGATGTAGGCGAGCCCGCCGCGCAGCGTGCCGATCAGCGCCTTGGCCATGCCCACCAGACGCTGGGTGATGCCGCCGCCGTTCATGATCTCGCCCAGCAGCAGGAAGAGCGGAATCGCCAGCAGACCGTAATTGTCCACGCCCGCGAAAAGCTGCGACGGGTAGGACGCGAAAAGCAGCGGGTTGCCCGAGGCGACGACGTACGCCGCCGCCGACAGCGCCAGCACGATGCCGATCGGCGCGCCGACGAACAACAGGGCCAGGAATGCGCCAAGGGTGGTCACGTCAGATCTGCGCCTCCTCGCGCGCGTGCGCGGGCTCGCGCCCCAGGGCGCTCGCCACATCCTCGGCCAGATTGGCCGACGCGTGCACCGCCATCGTCGCCGAGCACCACGGCATGACCAGATAGAACCAAACCTTGCGCACGCCCACCGTCGCGGGCATTTCGCGGTAGATGTCGTTGAACGTCTCGCCGAAGAATTTCGCCGGATCGAACCCGGCGCGCGCGAAGACGACCGGATCGAACCAATTCCAGCACAGCCACAGCATCATCGCCGCGAACAGCAGCACGATCGCGGAGTTGACCGCCGGCACCCAGCGCCGCAGCGCCGCCGGCGCGAAATCGGTCAGCAGCGTCACCGCGAAATCCAGGCGCATGCGAACCAGCAGCGACGCCCCGATGAAGGTGCAGAACACCATCGCGAAGATCGCGGCTTCGTCGACCCAATAGATCGACGCCTGCGCGGCGCGCGTGACGACGTTGAGAAGGATGAGGCCCAAGATCGCGGCGACCGAGGCGATCAGCAGCAGCCGTTCGAACCGGGCCAGCGCGTCGCTCGTGCGGATGAGGAAACCCATGCGGTCGGCCCCGAGGGGGCGGTGCGCGGCACCGCCCCCGGCTTGGGATCAGAACGCCGCAGCGATGCGGCGCAGTTCGGGCAGGATCGGCGCCTTGGGGGCCCAGATCCGATCCCACTGCGCGACCGCGTCGCCGAAGAACTCCGGCCCCGCGGCGCGGACCTGCATCGTGCCGCCCATCAGACGGCGCTGCTTGTCGTCCTCCTCGGCGACGAAGCGCGCCATCGTCCGGTCGAGATGGCGGCGCGAGGCGGCGCGCACCAGCTCGCGGTCGGCCGGCGGCAACGACGCCCAGACGCGCGCGGACATCAGACCCACCATCGGGAACATGTGGTGGTTGGTCACCAGCATCGTCCGCGACAGATCGTTGTAGCGGTTGTTGATCACCGACTCGAAATCCATGTCGAGCGCGTCGATCTGGCCGTTGGCGAGCGCGTCGTAGACGGCGGGCAGCGGCATGGGCGTGGGCGCGAGGCCGATGATCGTGAAGAAGTCGCGGATCGGCGCGGAGGGAATGATCCGCACCTTCTTGCCGCGCAGATCGGCGAGCGTGTTGGTCACGTCGCGCGACAGCATCTGGCGCATGCCGGTCATCGCGAAGCCCAGGCCGACGGCGCCGATCTGCTGGGGCAGGGGTTCGAGCAGCGCTTGGACCTGCGGGGTCTGGAGCAGGCGTTCGGCGTGGGCGAGGTTGCGCACCAGGAACGGCGCGTGCAGCGCGCCGAAGGTTTCCACGCGGTTGGCGATTTCGGCCGTCGTCAGCCAGGCCATGTCGAGCGCGCCGGTCTGCAGCTGCTGGACCATCGCGGCTTCGTTGCCGAGCTGGCCCGACGGGAACACCGCCGACCCGAAGCGGCCGTTCGACGTTTCGCGCAGCGTGGCGTTCAGCGCGGTCGCCTCCTGGTTCCACACATGGGCGGGCGGCGTGATCATACCGATGCGGAATTCGCGGGTCGCTTGGGCGTGGACCAGCGCCGGCGCGCCGAGCGCGGCGGCGGTGGCGGCCGTGCCCGCGAGCATCGCGCGGCGGGTCATCGTGAATTTCGACATGTTCCTTCTCCTGTCCCTGTTTTTCGGATTTCGGTTCTTCGTTTCAGCGCAAACCGTCTTTGCCTTCGATCTGGGCGGTCGTCAGTCCGCCGATCCGGGGCAGCGGCCGCCCCGAATCGGTCACGACGACCGCGACCAGAATTTCGTCCGCGCGCGGCGCATCGGCCACGCGCACTTCCATCGCGTCGAAATGCGAACGGACGTAAGCCGCGTCCTTGTGGCCGAGGGGCACGTCGATGGGCGCGCCCGGCCCCGCGCGCTTTTTCGACGACGGCACGAGGGCCGCCCCCTTCTCGACCGCCGCACGCAGCGGCTTGCCCAGGCGCGGATGCAGGATCGCGGCGGCGTGTTCGAGTTCGCCGTCCTCCCCCACGATCGCCGCCTTGCCGTAGCTTTCGGCCTTGCCCGGCGCGATTCCCAGCGCTTCGACGGCCTTGCGCCCGAGCAGATCGCCAAGCTCCTCGCCGATCGCCATCAATTCCTCGAGATCCTCGACGTAGCGCCCGGCGAAGGGATTGGCGATCACGGCCACGGCCGCGGCGCGGCGCGCGGGCGGGGCGACCGCACGGCCCTGCTCGACGCGCGTCTCCTCGACCTGGACGACGAGTTTGCGGATCTTCGCCTTCATCGCAGCCCGTCCTCGCCCTTGATCTCGGAAGCCTTGAGCCCGCCCGCGCGGTCGTGGATGCGGGCACCCGTGCTCATCGCCAGGATCACGACCATTTCGCCCGCGCGCGGCGCGTCGGCGATCCCGACCTCGATGGTCGTGAAATGCGAACGCACGTAGGAAGCGTTCTTGTGCGTGATCGGCACGTCGAGCCGCGCGCCCGGACCGCCGACCTTCTTGTTGGACGGCACGATGGCTTTGGCGTCGTCGAGCACGGCACGCATCACGTAGCCGCCGGGCGCATGCCACAACGCGCCGTGTTCGAGTTCGCCCGCCGTGCCCACGATGGCGCCCTTGCCGAAACCCTGGATCGCCGCCTTGTCCCCGCCCATGGCCGCGATCAGCTTGCGGGAAAGATCGAGCCCGAGGGGCTTCAGTTCCTCCATGAAGGGCTGGATGTCGGCGACGTAGCGCCCGGCGAAAGGATTTGCGATCACGGCCGCGATGGCGCCCAAGCGCAACGGCGCGGCCGGGGCGGGCCCGAATTCGTGGAACGTGTCCTCGACGAACGTCGCGATTTTCCGGATATCCACGGGCATCGTCGTTTTCCTTTCAGGCCGCCAAAGCGAGCGGGGACACGGCGGTGATCCGCCTTTGCCCCCGCAGCGTCAGGTATGCGCCGGCGATCGCACCCCGTGATCGGAATTGTTCCGCGAGCGCCACGCCGTTGTCGAGGGCCATCGCGATCTCGTCCGCCGTCAACGCCCCCAGCCCGACGGTGACCGGCCGCGACCCGAGATCGGAATCGGGGTCGAGGTCGACCGCCGGCCGGCGGCAAACCGCCGGGTGACCGGGCAGATCGACCGCGTTGGCGATGGCGGTCGCGGCCGCGTCGGCCGTCGCGGCGTCGGCGGCCAGCACCGTCACGGCGTCGGCGATCCCCAGCGAGAAGGACCGCCCGCCCTGCCCCTTGGTCGCGCGGCCGGACGTTGCGACGCCGCCGATGCCGAGTTCGGACGACAGGCGTATGCGCGCGTCGAGCGCGGGGGCCGCCAGATCGCCGACCACCCCGCAGACGAGGTTTTCACCCGGCGTCAGATGGACCGCGATGTCCCCGCCGTCGTTGACGTAGGCTTTGGCGAGCGCGCGGCCCGCGACAAGCGCGTCGCGCAGATGGTCCGCGACGGCGCCCGCGACGGCGGCCATCGGGGTAAGGAAAACGTCGGGGAACCGGCGGCAGGCGCGCGCCATCGCCCGCGCGACCGGACCTTCGAGGCGGTCCCACGCGTGCCGATCGGCCGAGCGCAAGACCGGCAATTCGCGCGCGAGCGCGGGCAAGACGGCGCCGAACGCCGCCTCGACCTGATCGTAGGCGCGCGCGACCTCGCCCGGCGGCCCCCACGCCGCCAGCACCACGTCGATGGGACCGTGGTTCAGATGCAGGCGATGGCCGTCGGGCAAAAGGGGCATGGCGCTATTCCTTGCCCGGCGGGGTCAACGGCCAGGGATGGTCGCGCCGCCAGCCGCCGGCGACGGCCCGTTCGATTCCGGCGAGCGATTCGATCGGCCGGATATGGTCCATGTGCCCGCCCAACGCCTCGTAATCGGCGCGGCGCATCGTGAATTCGAGCGGTGCCACCAGCGCGGGCGTGGGCACGTAGCCGAAAGCGTTGGCCGGCATTTCGGCAACATCGACCATGTAGGTGATGCCGCCGCCGGGCCAGACATAGACCGGCGCGCCGCCCGCGGTCACGCGCGTCAAACTCGCGCGCACCGAGTTGGTCAGCCGCACGGGATTTTCGGTCACGCCCGCGCGCAGGCTGCCGCCCGCCCCGGCCATGAACAGCACGGTGCACAGCGCGGGCTCGCAATTCTCGCCGATGCGCTCGACGACCTTGCGGATCGGCGCGGGCATCTCGGCGGGCACGGGCTTGAGTTCGTCGTCGAGCACGAACCACGCCGAATGCTCGCCCGTCGTCGAGACCATCAGCAGCCGCAATCCGGGCCACGCGATCTTGGGATCGATCTTCTCGACGATCGCCAGCGGATCGACGATATCCGTGCCGCCCCAGCCCGTGCCCGGCGACGCGACCTGGAAATAGCGGCCGGGCGTCGATTTGCGGCCGCGCACGCGAATACCCGCCGGCTTCATGTCGAGGAAGCGTCCGGCCTGATGCTCGCTCAACACGCCCGTGATGTGGTCGTCGACGACGATCACCTCGTCGGCATGGCCGTGCCATTGCTTGGCGAACATGCCGATCGTCGCGGACCCGCATCCGACGCGCATGCGGTTTTCGGGCGCGTCGTTGACGATCGGCGGCTTGCCCGATTGGACGACGATCTTCGATCCGCCGTCGACGGTCATTTCGACAGCGTCGCCGTTGGCGAGCGCGAGAAGAGCGTCGCAGGTGACCACGCCCTCTTTCTTGGAGCCGCCGGTCAAATGGTGCACGCCGCCGAGCGAGAGCATCTGCGAGCCGTACTCCGCCGTCGTCACGTGGCCGATCGCCTCGCCCTGCACGCGCACGGCCGCCTGCTCGGGCCCGAGATAGCGGTCGGTGTCGATCTTCACCTTCAAGCCGCAATAGCTGAAGATGCCTTCGGTCACGACGGTGACCATATCCACGCCGTCGATCGTCGAGGACACGATGAAGGGCGCGGGCTTGTAGTCGGGATAGGTCGTGCCCGCGCCGATCCCGGTCACGAATGTGCCGCCTTGGCGCACGAGTTCGCCGTTCCAATCGCCCCCGCCGGCGGCGAAGGCGACCATCGGGGCGCCGGCTTCGCGCGCGCGCTGGGCCAGCACGAACGGATCCATGCGCGCGAGCGCGCCATCGACGTTGCCGTAGCGGTCGCACGCCCCCGTCTTGCCGGGCCGGATGCGGCACAGCACGGGGCACGCGTCGCAGGTGACGATTCCGTCCTCGCTCATGCGGCGCCCGCCTTCGCGCGGATCGCCGCGCGCACGCGATCGGGGGTCGCGGGCACGCGGGTCATGCGCACGCCCGTGGCATGGTGGATCGCATTGAGGATCGCCGGCGCGGTGGGCACCAAGGCGGGCTCGCCGATGCCCTTTGCGCCATAGGGGCCGAGCGGTTCGGGATCCTCGATCAGAATGCATTCGATCGCCGGCATGTCGCCGAAGGTTGGGATCAGATAGTCGTGCAGATTCTCGGTGCGGCCGGGGATGTACTCCTCCATCAGCGCAAGCCCGAGACCTTGCGCGATGCCGCCGTGGATCTGGCCTTCGACCTGGATCGGATTCACCGCCTTGCCCACGTCGTGCGCAGCGCGCATGCGCAGCACCTTGACCGTGCCGAGTTCGGGATCGACGTCGATTTCGGCCATTTGCGCGGCGAACGCGTAGGTCGCGTAGGGAACGCCCTGCCCGTCGGCGTCCAGCGGCGTGGTCGGTGGATCGAACGTGCCGACCCCTTCGAGCACGTTGCCGCGGCCGTCCTTCGGCAGGGCGGCGAGATCGATCGTGCGTTCGCCGACGATCGCCATCCCGTTCTCCACGCGGATCGCGGCGTCCGGTCCGGCATTGGCCAGGCGCAGCAGCTTGGCGCGCAGATCCGCCCCCGCCAGACGCGCGGCGTTGCCCGACACGAAGGTCTGGCGCGAGGCCGAAGTCTTGCCGGCGTCGTCGGTCAGATCGGTGTCGCCGGCCACGAGGCGCACGGACGCCGCGGGCAAGCCCACCGCGTCGGCGAAGATCTGGGTCATGATCGTATTCGACCCCTGGCCGATGTCGACGGCCCCCGAATAGAGCGTGAGCGTGCCGTCGGCCGCGAGGGCGCCGCGCATCGTCGACGGGTTCGACATCGACGTATTGCCGATGCCGTACCACATGCAGGCGAGGCCGACGCCGCGCCGGCGCCGCGCGCCGGTCTTGTTGTGGGCTTCGGCCGCTTGGCGCCACAGGCGCCATTCCGGTTCGAGCGCGTCCAGACACGCGACCAGGCCCACGCTCGCGCGGATCTCGTGGCCGGTCGCCGTCTTCATGCCCGCGCGCAACGCGTTGCGGCGCCGGAATTCCAGCGGATCGATCCCGAGCGCGAGGGCCAGCTCGTCGAAAAGCTGCTCTTGCGCGATGGCGGCTTGCGGCACGCCGAAGCCGCGGAAGGCGCCCGCCGACGGCCCGTTGGTGTGGATCGCGGCCGAGGTGCACAGCACGTGCGGCACGGCATAGGGCCCCATCGCATGCACCGGCACGCGGTTGGCGACGGTCGGCCCCCACGAGGCGTAGGCGCCCGTGTCGAAATCGCCGTGGAACTGGAAGGCGAGCAGTTTGCCGTCCGCGTCGGCGGCGGCACGCGCGCGGATCTTGGCGGGATGGCGCTTGGTACTCGCGGCCATGGATTCGGGCCGCGTATACGCCCACGCGACCGGCCGGTTCAGCAGCCACGCGGCCGTCGCGATCAACGGCTGGACGGAAAGATCGAGCTTGCCCCCGAAGCCGCCGCCCACGGCCGTCGGCACGATCCGAACCTGATCGGGCTTCACGCCCAAGATGAGCGCGATTTCGTCGCGGTCCATGTAGGGCGTCTGCGTAGTTGCGACGATTTCGATCCGATCGCCGACGCGCCGCGCATACCCGGCCTCGGGCTCGATATAGGCGTGCTCGACGAAGGCGGTCTGGAATTCGCCCTCCGCCACCGCCGCCGCCTTGGCGAATTCCGGCCCGGGATCGCCCTTGGCGACGCGGCCGCGGATGAGGACGTTGTCGGCCAAATGCGGGTGCAGTTTCGGCCCCGCTTTGGCCGCGTCCACGCCCAGGATCGGATCGAGCGCGGTCCACGCGACGGGAAAATCGGCATCGTCGAAGGCGGCGATGGTCGCCTTGTCGCCGACCAATGCGGCGATCGGTTCGCCGCGATGGCGCACATAACCTTCGGCGAGCGCCGGCTGATCCTTGCCGGTCGGATAGATCCCGAAGCGGTTCTGCCCGGGAATGTCCTCGGCCAGCAGGACGCGCACGATGCCCGGATATTTGGCGCGCAAGGGCGCAAGGTCGCCGATCGCGAAGCGCGCGTGATGGTGCGGCGAACGGACCGCGCGCAGATGCAGCGCGTCCTCGGGCCAACCATCGGCGCCGTAGCGGGCCGAGCCGTCCACGCGCGCGGCCGCGTCCACCTTCAAGAACCGCGCGCCGACGGCCCGGCCGGGCGCGGGATCGGCCAGGGCGGGCGAGTCGGCCGCGACGCTCGCCACCGCCTCGACGATTTTCCGATAGCCGGTGCACCGGCACAGCACCCCGCCCAACGCGTCCTCGATCTGGCGCGTCGTGGGCTTTGCCACGCGCGCGAGCAGATCGTCCGCGGCCATCAGCATTCCCGGCGTGCAGATGCCGCATTGCGCGGCGCCGTGCGCGGCGAAAGCGCGCTGCAATTCGCCCAGCTTGCCGTCCCGCGCCAGGCCTTCGACCGTGGCGACCGCGCGGCCCGCGACCTGGCCCGCGGGCACCAGGCACGCGCAGACTTGCTTGCCGTCCAAACGCACCGTGCAGGCACCGCAATCCCCGGCATTGCATCCGATCTTCGTGCCCTGCAGGCCGAATTCGTCGCGCAAGACGTCCGCAAGGCGCGCGATCGGCGCGACGTCGGCGCACACGGGTTTGCCGTTGAGGACGAAATCGAGCTTCACGCCAGGGCCTCCAGCACGCGTTTGACGGCCACCAAAGCGGCTTCGCGACGGTATTCGGCCGTGCCGCGCACGTCGTCGATGGGGGATAGCGGCGCAAGATGCGCGAAGGTCGCGATCCGCGCCATGTCCGCGAGCTTCGCACCCGCCAGCGCCGCCTCGAGCTCGGGCAGGCGCCGCGCGGCGGCCGAACAGGCGCCCACCGCCACGCGCGCCGCCCGCACCGTGTCGCCCGCCGCTTCGATGTTCGCCGCGACCATCGCGATCGAGATGACGAGGTATTTGCGCGCGCCCAGCTTCAGGAACGCCGAGCGCGACGGCCGATCGGGCACGCGCACGCCGACGACCAATTCGTCGGGCGCGCGCGCCGTGCGCCGGTTGCCGAGCACGAACGCCGAAACCGGCAGGACGCGCGTTCCGCGCAGGCTGGCGAGTTCGACGGACGCGTCGAGGGCGAGCAACGGCGGCACGCCGTCGGCCGCGGGCGAGGCGTTGCAGAGATTGCCGACCAAGGTGCCGGCGTTTTGGATCTGAACGCCGCCGACTTCGCGCGCGGCAGCCTTCAGCGCGTCGAACGCCGGCGGCAGATCGGCCGCGATCAGGTCGGACCACGTCACGCGCGCCGGTATGCGCCACCCTTCGCCGTCGCGCGAAATGCGCGCGAGTTCGGCGATGCCGGTCACGTCGAGCACGTCGTCGTCGATGGGTTTGCCGACGCGCGCGGGATAGAAATCGGTGCCGCCCGCGAGCGGGACGAGCGGGCGTTCGGCGAGCGCCGCAAGGGCTTGGGACAAGGTCGAAGGCCGCGTCCAACCGCCCATCTGACTCATTTCTCCACGAACGCGCGTTCGACGACGTAGGTGCCGGGCGTCGTCGAATTGCCCTCGACGAAGCCCTTGCCCTTCAGGATCGCGACGAAATCGGTCAGCAGGCCGGGACTGCCGCAGATCATCGCGCGGTCGCGCGCCGGATCGATGGGGTCGAGGCCCAACTCGCGCTCGATCTCGCCGCGCGCGATCAGATCGGTGACGCGGCCCTGATGGCGGAAACTCTCGCGCGTGACCGTCGGGTAATAGTGCAGCTGCGCCGCGACCATTTCGCCGATCAATTCGTGCTTGGGCAATTCGTCGCGCAGGTAATCGGCGTAGGCGAGTTCGGCCACTTCGCGGCAGCCGTGCATCAGCACGATCTTCTCGAACCGCTCGTAGGTCGCGGGGTCGCGCACGATCGACATGAATGGCGCAAGGCCCGTGCCCGTGCCGACCAGGTAGAGGTTCCGCCCGGGTTCGAGATTGTCGATCAGCAACGTGCCCGTCGCTTTGCGGCCGACCAGGATTTTGTCGCCCGGCACGATCTTGCACAGCCGCGAGGTCAAGGGCCCGTCGGGAACCTTGATGCTCAGGAACTCCAGCCGCTCCTCGTAATTGGCGCTGACGACCGAATAGGCGCGCATCAGCGGTTTGCCGTCCACCGGCAAGCCGATCATCACGAATTGGCCGTTCTCGAACCGGAAGGCGGGGTCGCGGACCGTGTCGAACGAAAACAGCCGCTCGGTCCAGTGATGCACGCGGGTCACTTCGGCTTCGAAAAAGGCGCTCATGGTTTTCCGGGCTCGGGCATGTCGGCAAGTTTGCGCAAAAGCGCGGTCAGGGTTTCGCGCTCGGTTTCGGCGAGCGGTTCGAGCGTGGCTTGGGTGACCGCCTTGGCGCGGGCGACGGCCTCGCGCGCGAGAGCGGCACCGCCCGCCGTCAGCCGCAAGAGCGTCGCGCGCCGATCCGCGGGATCGGGCCGGCGTTCGATCAGGCCGCGCGCCATCAAACGCTGGATCACACCCTGGATCGTCGCGGGATCCATGGCCGTCATCCGGCCGAGCAAATTCTGCGAGACCTCGCCACGGTCGCCGATTTTGACGAGGGCGGCGAATTGCGTGGGCGTCAGATCGAGATCGCCCAGCCCTTTTTCGAACAAAGCCGCATGGCGCTGATGGGCCCGCCGCAACACGTGCCCGATTTGCGCTTCGAGCCGGTAGTCCGGATCGAGCGGCGGCAACGGGGCGGCGGGAGAAAGCTTCGGCGCGGACTGCATGCGGACCGGAATATTGTTCGTGTGCGAATGTTTTGTCCAGCCCCTCTTTCTCGAGGGCCAAGTCGGCGCTATGTCCTCGCCATGACCGCGATCGCCCTCCCCCACGATGTCGTCCGCCCCGCCGCGCGCGCGGTGGGGATTTGGCTGTTGGTCTGCGCCGGCATGATCTTCGCGATGGTGGTGATCGGCGGCATCACGCGCTTGACCGAGTCCGGTCTGTCGATCGTCGAATGGCGCCCGGTGACCGGCACGCTGCCGCCGCTCAACGAGGCGCAGTGGCTGGCCGAGTTCGAAAAATACCGGCAGATCGACCAGTACCGCCTGCTGAACGCGGGCATGAGCCTTGACGAATTCAAGGTCATCTTTTTCTGGGAATGGTTCCATCGCTTTTGGGGCCGGATGATCGGCCTCGTTTTCTTCGTGCCGTTCGCGTGGTTCGTGTGGACGGGTGCGGTGCGCGGGACGCTGGCGCTGAAGCTTGCGGGTATTTTCGCGCTCGGCGGCTTGCAGGGCTTCATCGGCTGGTGGATGGTCGCCAGCGGCCTGCGCGAGAACATGATCGCGGTCAGCCATTTGCGCCTCGCCACGCATTTGGGCCTCGCGATGATCATCTTCGCTTCGATCCTGTGGGTGGCGCTCGATCTGCTGCGCGGCGCGCGCGCGGCGTCGCCCGCGCGGACGGCCGGGCTTGCGCTCGCGGCACTCGTGTTCCTGACGACCGTCGCGGGCGCCTTCGTGGCCGGGCTCGATGCGGGCATGACCCACAACACGTTCCCGTTGATGGATGGCCGGCTGTTCCCGCCGGGCTATTTCGATCTGCAGCCGGCGTGGCGCAACGTCTTCGACAATGTCGTGGCCGTGCAGTTCAATCACCGCTGGCTCGGCATCGCCAGCGCGCTCGCCGCATGCGCGTTCGCCTGGCGGTGGGCGCGGCATGCGGGTGCGGATCGGATGTGGCTGCTCGCACCCGCGCTCGCGGCCATGGGACAAGCCACGCTCGGCGTGGCGACGCTGCTCGCGTGGGTTCCGCTGCCGCTCGCGGCCGCGCATCAGGCGGGCGCGGTCGTGCTGCTATCGACGGCGCTCGCGGCGGCGCACGCCGCCGGCGCCGTTCAGCCCCGGCGCTGAAACGCGAGCGAGCCCGCGAAGATCGCCGCGGCGGCCACGACGATCGACGGGCCCGACGGCGTGTCGAAAACGAGCGACGCCCACAACCCGAGCACGACCGCGCACGCGCCCGCGAGCGCGGCGAGGGCCGCCATCGTCTCGGGCGTCGTGGCGAAACGCCGCGCGGCGGCGGCGGGAATGACCAGCAACGCCGTGACCAGCAGGACGCCGACGATCTTCATCGCCAGCGCCACGACCAGCGCGAGCAGCAGCACGAAGGCGAAGCGCATCGCATCGACGTTCACGCCCTCCACGCGCGCGAGGTCCTCCTCCATGCTCGCGGAGAGCAGCGGCCGCCACAGGAACGCGAGGACCGCAAGGCCGAGTAGCGCGCCGATCCAGGCGGCGACGACATCGCGCCGGCCGACCGCGAGGATGTCGCCGAACAGATAGCCGGTGAGATCGACCCGCAACGTTTCGACGAAGGACAGCGCGATCAACCCGAGCGAAAGCGTCGCGAACGCGGCGATCGACAGCAGCGTGTCGGCGGGCAGCTTCGCGCGGCCCAACAGCGCGCTCAACGCCAGCGCGAAGGCGGCCCCGAACGCGGCGATGGCCAGGATCGGCTCGACGTCGATCAGAAATGCGAAAGCCAGCCCCAGCAACGCCGAATGCGCCAGCGCATCGCCGAAGAACGCGAGCCGGCGCCACACGACGAACGATCCGAGCGGCCCCGCGATGGCCGCGAGCCCGAGCCCCGCGAGCCCCGCGCGCCACACGAAATCATCCATGGCGGTGCCCCTCGCCGTGGGGATGCGGGTGGACGTGACCATGGGCGTCGTGCACGTGGTCGTGATGGTGACGGTAAAGGGCGAGACTCTCCCCCGCGCGCGGCCCGAACAACGCCGCGAAGGCCGGATCGCGGCCCACCGCTTCGGGCTTGCCCGTGCAGCAGACGTGACCGTTCAGGCACAACACGCGGTCCGAACGCGCCATCACCAAATGCAGATCGTGGCTGACCAGCAGCACCGCGCAGCCCAGCGTGTCGCGCAAGCGCGCGACGAGGGCGTAAAGCGCGTCCTGCCCCGTCACGTCGACGCCTTGGGCGGGTTCGTCGAGCGCCAGCAGGCCGGGTTTGCGCACGAGCGCGCGCGCGAGCAACACGCGCTGCAATTCGCCGCCCGACAGCGCGCTCAACGGCGCGGCGCGCAGATCGAGCGCGCCGGCGAGATCGAGTGCCGCATCGATTTCCCCCGGCGGCAGGCGGCCCGCGAGCCCGACGAAGCGCGCGACGGGCATCGGCAGATTGGGATCGGGCGACAGACGCTGGGGCATGTAGCCCACGCGCAAGCCCTGGGCCCGCGTCACGCGACCGGAATCCGGCGCGATCAGGCCGAGCATGATCTTGAGCAGCACGGACTTGCCGGCGCCGTTGGGACCGATCAGCGTGACGATCTCGCCCGCCCCCACGCGCATATCGACGCCGTCGACGACCGCGCGCGCGCCGAAGCGTTTCACCAGGCCCTCGCCCACGAGGACCGGTGGGTTCATGCGCGCGCCCTCATCCTTGGGCGCACGATGCGCAATGGCCGGACAATTCGACGACGCGCGCCTCGACCTTGAAGCCGCGCTTCTCGGCGGCTTGCGCCAACGCCCCGGCCACGGCGGGATCGTCGAGTTCGACGGCCGTACCGCAATCGGTGCAGATCAGGAATTGCGAGGCGTGCCGCTGGCCCGGATGCGCGCAACCGATATAGGCGTTGAGCGATTCGATCCGGTGAACGAGCCCCACCGACATCAGAAAATCGAGCGCGCGATAGACCGTGGGCGGCGCCGCGGACCGGCCGTCGGCCCGCAAGCGCTCCAAAATCGCATAGGCGCCGATCGGTCGATGGCTTTCCCAAACAAGCTCGAGCACGCGGCCGCGCAACTCGGTGAACCGCTCCCCGCGCTGGGCGCAAACGTCCCGCGCGGCCGCCAGCGCGCCGGCGACGCATTTGGCATGATCGTGATCGGCGATATGCAGGTGCGGGGTGCTGGACGACATTTCCGACTCGACCTCTCACTTTCGATATATTATACCGCGCTCGCACTGCGGTCGACCAATGTCGTCGGTCGTTGCAGCCTCGTTACGGTGCAGCTGGTAAAGATTTCGTCATTCCACCCGCTGGAAGGTCAATTCATCGATGCGTTTTGCAAAGCTCCTGGGTTTTGTGATCGGATTTTGGGCAGTCACGGCGGCGGCTGAGCCCCGGATCGTGACCAGTTTTCCGATCCTTCAATCGCTGACCGCCGCGATCGCCGGTGGCATGCCCGA
>JADCGK010000200.1 GCA_020249045.1 Azospirillum sp.
GCGTTGTCGCTGGGCGAGGTGATCGTCAAACCCACGACGATGATGTACCGCAATTTCCTGGCGATGGAGACCGAGGAGCTTCTGCGCTCGCATCCCATCGATGGCGCGGTGTTGCTGGGCGGCTGCGACAAGACCACCCCGGGTCTGCTGATGGGCGCCGTGTCGATGGGATTGCCGTGCCTTTACGTGCCGGCCGGTCCGATGTCCAACGGCCAATGGCGCGGGCAGAAGGTGGGCGCGGGCACGCACACGCGCAAATTCTGGGACGAGCTTCGCGCGGGCAAGATCACGCAGGAGGATTGGGTCGAACTCGAAAGCCGCATGACGCGCTCCTTCGGAACGTGCAACACGATGGGCACGGCGTCGACGATGACCTCGATCGTCGATGCGATGGGCATGACGCTGCCCGGCGCGTCGTCCATTCCGGCGGCGGATTCCGGCCACATCCGCATGGCGCAGGACGCGGGCGAACGCATCGTGGGCATGATCGCCGAGAAACTGACGCCCGATCGCGTGCTGACCGCACGCGCCTTCGAGAACGGCTTGGCGACGCTGATGAGCCTTGGCGGTTCGACCAACGCGGTCGTGCATCTGATCGCGATGGCGCGGCGCGCGGGCCATCCGCTGACGCTCGCGGATTTCGACCGCGCCGGGCGGCGCTTTCCCGTGCTCGCCAACGTCTTTCCGGCGGGCAACAATCTGATGGAGGATTTCTATTTCGCGGGCGGCGTTTTGGGGCTGCTCAAGCGCCTCGAGGCCGATCTCCACCTCGATTGCCTGACCGTCAACGGCAAAACCTTGGGCGAAAACCTGGCCCGCGCGGGCGTGTGGAACGACGACGTGATCCGCGCGCGCGACAACCCGGTGGCGCGCGCAGAACCCATCGCGGTTCTGCGCGGAAACCTTGCGCCGGGCGGGGCGGTCATCAAGGCGTCGGCGGCCGATCCCAAACTGGCCAAGCATCGCGGCCGAGCGCTCGTTTTCAGAAACCACGCCGATCTTTCCGCGCGCATCGACGATCCCGCCCTGCCGGTGGACCGGGATAGCGTGCTGGTGCTGCAAAGTGCGGGGCCCGTCGGCGGCCCGGGGATGCCCGAATGGGGCGCCTTGCCGATCCCCAAAAAGCTGCTCGCCCAAGGCGTGCGCGACATGGTGCGGGTTTCCGACGCGCGGATGAGCGGCACGCATTACGGCACGTGCGTCCTGCACGTGACGCCGGAATCGGCCGTGGGCGGTCCGCTGGCGCTGGTGCGCGACGGCGACTGGATCGAACTCGACGTCGCCGCGCGGCGGCTGCATCTCGACGTGTCCGACGCCGAACTTGCCGCGCGCAAGGCCGCCTGGGTTCCGCCGCCCAAGCGCTACGCGCGCAGCTACGGCGTGTTGCTCGAACGGCATATCGGGCAAGCCGATACGGGCGCCGATTTCGACTTCCTCGAACGGGGCCCCGCGGTGCCCGAACCGGAGATCTTCTGATGGACATGCCGAAGAACGCCTTCAAGCGCGACCTTGCGCGCAAACCGCCGATGATCGGCACCTGGATCATGTCGGGGGGTACGGTCACGGCCGAAGCGTTGGGCTGCGTCGGCTTCGACTTTCTGGTCGTCGACATGGAGCATGTGCCGCTCGACTTCGAGCGCACGCACGCGACCTTGCAGGCGATCGCGGGCACGCCCGCCTCGGCCGTGACGCGCGTGCCGTGGAACGATCCGGTCACGGTCAAGCGCGCGCTCGATTTGGGCGCGCAGACCCTGATGTTCCCGATGATCCAATCCGCCGCCGAGGCCAAGGCGGCGGTCGCGGCCACGCGCTATCCCCCGCGCGGCATGCGCGGGATCGCGGCCGTGCATCGTGCCTCGCGCTACGGCACGGTGCCGAACTATCTCAAGACCGCCGAGTCCGAGATTTGCGTCATCGCGCAGATCGAAACGCCCGAGGCGCTGGCGAAGCTCGAGGAATACGCCGCCGTCGACGGCGTGGACGCGCTTTTCGTCGGCCCGGGCGATCTTTCCGGGGCGATGGGCCATTTGGGCGACATCGCCAACCCGAAGGTGCAAGCGGCCCTCGCGGACGCGGCGCGCCGCGCGCAAGCCGTGGGCAAGCCCTGCGGCATCGTCGGACCCAATCCCGACATGGTCAAAAGCTTCCTTGCGATGGGCTACGGCTACGTGGCCATCGCGTCGGACATGGGAATGATGGTTGGGCGCGCGACCGAGTTCCTCGGCGCGTTGCGCGGGGCCCCGGCCGCCGCACCGGCCAAGCCGAGCGGTCCTTACTGACATGGCGGGCGCGGTCCGCGCGCGCAAACGCGCCGGCCGGGCGACGATGGCCGACGTCGCCAAACTCGCCGGCGTCTCCGCGATCACGGTCAGCCGCCTGTTGCGCGATCCTTCGACCGTGTCGGGAGACCTCGCCGCGCGCATCCGCGAGGCGATCGACCGCCTCGGCTACGTGCCGAACCTCATGGCCGGCAGCCTCGCCGCCGCAAGCAGCCGCATCGTCGGCGTGATCGTGCCGTCGATCCGCAACGCCTTCTTCGCCGCGAGCGTGGACGCGCTGGCGCGCGCCTTGGAGCCGCGCGGGTTCTCGGTTTTCGACGCATCGACCGAATACGATCTCGACCGCGAGGATTCGCTGGTGGAAACCATGCTCGCCTGGAATCCGGCGGCTTTGGTGTTGACCGGTTTCGCCCACGGTCCGCGTCTGCCCGTGCTGCTGGCCCGCGCGCGCGTGCCGGTCGTGGAGATTTGGGATTCCGCCGGCCGGCCCATCGACATGGCCGTCGGTTTCGACCATGGCTTCGTCGGGCGCAAAGTCGTGCGCCACCTGCTGGCGCGGGGCCGAAAGCGCATCGCCTTCGTGGGCGCCATGCTCGAAGCGGACACGCGCGCGGGCGCGCGGCGCGAGGGCATGCGGCGGGAGTTGGAGGCGGCGGGCCTCGCCCCGGTCGAGACCGTCGATCTGCCCCGGCCGTCGAATGTCGGCGACGGGGCGGCCGCCTTCGCGGGCCTCGTCGAACGCGGCGTGGCGATGGACGCGGTCTTCTTCTCCAACGACATCCTGGCGCTGGGCGCGCTTTTCGAGTGCCAGCGCCGGGGGTTGTCGGTCCCGGGCGACGTGGCGCTGGTCGGCTTCGGCGACCAGGATTTCGCCGCGCATAGCGTCCCGCGTCTGTCCACCGTTCGCCCGCCGCGCGAGGCGATCGGCCGCGAGGCCGCCAATCTGATTCTCGCGCGGTTGGACGGCGAGGAACCGGCGGGCAGGGTCCTCGACGTCGGGTTCGAACTGGTGTTGCGCGAAAGCGGATGATTTTTTCCGGCAGGAATGTCGAAATCGCGGGGGGTGGGGGCTCATGTCGGCGTGGACCGGCATTCCGCCGGTCCCACCGCGCCGAAAGGATCCTGCGATGGAATACTGCATTCTGTTCTACGAAACCGCCGCCTCGGTCGCCCAACGCGATGATCCCGCCAAAGCGCCCGCCTATTGGGGCGCCTGGGGCGCTTATCTGGAGACCGTCCGCGAATCCGGCTTGATGCGCGGCGGGTCGGGCTTGCAGCCTCCGGCCACGGGCACCTCCGTGCGCATGAAGGCGGGCAAGCGCCATGTCCAGGACGGGCCGCTGATCGACGCGAAGGAGCAGCTCGGCGGCTTCATCATTCTCGAAGCGCCCGATCTGGACACGGCCCTGGCCTGGGCTGCGCGCAGCCCCGCAGCGGCGGATGCGGGCGTCGAGGTGCGGCCGGCGTTGCCGCCGATGTCGTGAGCCAAGCGGCGGCGCGCGGTGCCGCGGAAGCCGCCGCGCGCCGCTCGTACGGCAAGCTGGTCGCCTGGCTCGCCGGACGGGCGCGCGACATCGCCGCCGCCGAGGACGCGCTCGCCGACGCCTTCGCCACGGCGCTGGCCGTTTGGCCGGATCGCGGCGTGCCGGATTCGCCCGAGGCGTGGCTGTTGACGGCAGCACGCCGCAATCTGTCCAAACGCGTGCGGCACGCCGGCGTGCGAAAAGCGGCCGAACCCGCCCTCGCGCTGCTGTCGGCGGAACGCGCGGAGGATCCGGCGGGCCCGTTGCCCGACCGGCGGCTCGAATTGCTTTTCGTCTGCGCGCATCCGGCGATCGATCCGGCCGCGCACACGCCGTTGATGCTGCAGACCGTGCTCGGGCTCGACGCCGCAAGCATCGCCTCGGCGTTTCTGGTTTCGCCGGCGGCGATGGGCCAGCGTTTGTCGCGCGCCAAGGCCAAGATCCGCGACGCGCGCATCGCCTTCGCGCGCCCGGCGCCGGAGGATATCCGCCCCCGGCTGGAGGCCGTGCTGGAGGCGATCTACGCCGCCTATACCGCCGGACTCGACGAATGGCTGGGCGGCGACACGCGGCGCGGCGATCTTGCGGGGGAGGCGCTGTTCCTCGGCCGGTTGCTTGCCGACGCGCTGCCCGACGAGCCGGAGCCGTCGGGGCTGCTGTCGTTGATGCTGCATGTCGAAGCCCGCCGCGCCGCCCGCCGCGACGCTGCGGGCGCCTACGTGCCGCTCGACGCGCAGGACGTCGCGCGCTGGGATCGCGCGGCGATCGTCGAGGCCGAAGCGGCACTCGGCCGTGCTGCGCGTGCGGGCCGTCCCGGACGGTTCCAGACCGAAGCTGCGATCCAATCCTTCCACGTCGCGCGGCGCGTGGGCGCCGCGGCCGATTGGTCCGCGCTCGACGCGTTGTACGAAGCGCTGTTCGCCCTTGCGCCCACGATGGCCGCCGCCGTGGGGCGGGCGGCCGCGCGGCTCAACGCGGGCGACTTCGCCGGTGCGATCGTGCTGCTCGACGCCCTGCCGGACGCACGCGAGGCGTATCAGCCCTATTGGGCGGTCCGGGCGGCGGCGTTGGACGCGGCCGGGGATCGCGCGGGGGCTCGCGCGGCCTACACCCGCGCGGCCGGCCTGTCGGGCGATCCGGCCGTCCGCGCAACCCTGCTTGCGCGTCTTTGACGTGGTATGGCCGCGCGGACCCGGCCAAAATCGGACGCATGATCGAAAACGACGAATCGTCGGCGCGCAAGGGGCTGATCGCGGGCGCGCGGGCGGGCGCGGGCGCGCCCGCGTTGGTGCTCGGCGCCTCGTATGTCGGCTTCGGCGGCTTCGTGCGCGACAACGGGCTGGGATTGGATCTCGCGCTGTTCTCGACGTTGACGGCGTGGGCGCTGCCCGGCCAGTTGGCGATGGTCGAACTTTACCTCGCGGGCGCGCCGCTGCTCGCGATAGCGCTCGCCGTGGCGCTGGCGAATATGCGCCTTGCGCCCATGACCACGGTGATGCTGCCGGTGGTCGCGCTCGAAGGCCGGCCGGCGTGGCGGCATTATTTCGCGGCGAACTGGGTCGCGATCACCTGTTGGGCGCTGACGATGCTGCATTCGCCCGCGCGCCCGCGCGAGGAACGCCTCGCATGGTTCATGGGTTGCGCGCTCGTGCTGTGGATCGCCTCGCTGATCGGCTGCGCGCTCGGCTATCTCGCCGCCGGCGCGTTTCCGCCGCCGGTGTCGCTGGCGCTCGTGTTCTTGAACCCGCTCTATTTCATGCTTCTGTGCCTGCAGGATCTCGCCAACCGGCCGCGCGCGTTGGCACTGCTGTTCGGGGCGGCGTTTTGCGCCGTCCTGCATCCGTTCATTCCCGATTGGAGCTTGCTGATCGCCGGCGTCGCCGGCGGCACCGCGGCGTTCCTGATCGGCAAGCGGCGGCCGGCGTGAGCCCGCTCGACGCCTATGTGGCGGCGATCGTGGGCGCGTTCGCGACCTATTTCTGGCGCGCGTTCGGCGTCGCGGTGGGCGGGCGTCTCGATCCGCAAGGCCGCGCCTTCGAATGGTTCGCGTGCGTCGCCTTCGCCGTGCTCGCCGCCCTCGTGCTGCGGCTGATCCTGTTCCCCTCGGGCGGGCTTGCGACCTTGCCCGCGGGCGTGCGCCTGGGGGCCGCCGCGCTGGCGGCCGGCGTCTACTTCGCCTTGCGCAAGAACGTCCTCGCCGGATGCTTGACGGGGGCGGGCGCCGTCGCGCTGGCGGCATGGGCCGCGTGAGCGCTATGGTCGGGCGCATGAAGACGGCACCCGCCTGGATCGCGTTGACGTTCGCCGCCGGCGCCGCCTGGGCCCAAGCCGCGCGGCCGGAGGAAGCGCCCGCGTGCCGCGCCGAAGGCTTCGCGCGCGAGACCGTCGACAAAATGACCGGCACGCTGCTCGACATGGGGTTCGTCGGGTTCGAACGGATGACGATCGTCGAGGGTTGCTATCGCGTGGTCGCACGCAACGGCCGCGGCGAGGTCGTCACGCTGACCTTCGACGAGGGCGGATCGCTGATCGGCTTGGGCATCGGCGGCGCGCCGCCGCGTTTCGCCCCGCCGCGCGACGGGATCCGGCCGGCGGATTGACGATGGGCGCCCCCGGCGACGCCAAAGGCAACGCTTTGGCCGCTTGGTGGGCGGGCAAGGCGGAGACGCGCGCCAAACTCCACGCGTGGTGGGAAGGCTACGAGCACGCGCCGGGCGAAAAGCCCGCCGCCGATGCGCCGCCGCCCCCGCCGCCGCGCGCGCGGACCCGGCGCCCGCCGCCCGCAGGCAAGGTTCTGGTCAAGGAGGCTTGGCCGCCCGAACGGATCAAAGTCGCGCAGATGATCTGGGGCGACGGCTTCTCGTTTCCGGGCGGGGACGAATACGCCGTCGCGCTCGCCCGCGATCTCGCCCTCGGTCCGCAAACCCGCGCGCTCGATATCGGCTGCGGCTTGGGCGGCGGCACGCGCGGGATCGCGCGGACCTTCGGCGGTGCGGTCGAGGGCTGGGATTTGTCGCCCGATTTGGCGAACGAGGGGCATGGTCTGTCGTGCGACGCCGGCATGGCCGTGCAAGCGCCGATCGATTTCTATGCCGTCGACCGCACCGTTTTCGCGGAAAAGCGCTACGGCGCGGCGCTCGTCCGCAACGTGCTGTCGCTGATGTCGGACAAGGAGGGGCTGCTGCGCAACCTCGCGCGCGGGCTGATGCCCGGCGCATCGGTGTCGATCGTCGAGTTCTGCTTGGGCGCGCCCGACGCGCACGGCGAAGCGCTCGACGCCTACCGCCTGGGCGAGGCGACCGCGCCGCGATTGCTGACGATCAAGGATTTGCGCGCGCGCGTCGAAGCGGCGGGCTTCGCCGTGCCGGCGGGCGCCGATCACACCGAAGCGTTCGTCAAAACCGTGCTGACCGGATGGGCGAGGATCGACACGCTCGTCAAGCGCGGCGCCCTCGACGCCAAGGAGGGCCAAGCGCTGATGGGCGAAGCCGAGCTTTGGCGGCGCCGTTTGGAAGCCCTGCGTTCCGGCGATTTGCGCGTTTGCCGGATGCGCGCGGTCCGCAAAATTTAGATCGGGTTCTTCTCGCCGGCGGCCGGCGGCGTCGTCTTGGCCGCTTCTTCGGCTTCGCGGCGCGCGATCTCGGCGATCTTGCGCTTGTTCGCACGGTGGCTGCGCACGGCCAGCACGATCAAGCCCGCGAACAGGCACAGCACGACGATCTTGATCGGCAAGGCGGCCTTCGTGAACACCTCGCCCAGGATGTAGCCGGCGCCCGCGAACGAGCACGCCCAAATGCCCGCGGCGACGAAGTTCAGCGCCATGAAGCGCGGCCAGTACATCCCGCTCATCCCGCACGCGAAGGAGCTGAAGTTGCGCACGACATAGATGAACCGGAAGGACAGGATGAAGCCGGTGTTGTATTTGCCGAGCAACGACAGCGCCAGATCCACGCCGGGCTTGAGCCGCGGGAAGCGCGCGATGATCCGATGCCCATAGCGGCGGCCGAGATAGAAATAGAGGTTGTCGCCGCAAAAACTGCCGATCCAGGCGCAGGCGATAAGATAATCGAGTCGCAGGATCCCGAAGGTGGGGGTTGAAGCGATCCCGGCGAAAATGACGAAGGTTTCACCTTCCAGGAACGTCCACAGGAACGTGACCAGATAAAACCAGTCGCCGTAACCGGCGATCCAATCGATCCAACTTTGCAGGGTCATCGGTGCGGACGAAACCTCGGAAGGGCGGCACTCTAAGGTGGGGCACCGAGCCTGTCCATCGCGCAAACGCCTCGGAATACGGTATTTTTCGGCCTCGCGCGCGCCGGTTGACAGCACCCGGGTCCGCCTCTATGTTCCGCGCTCTTTCGGCCGGGGGCGACCCCGGCCGAACCCGTATTTCCAGCCGGACGGAAGCTTGCCATGAAGGTCGTGAACTCGCTCAAGTCGGCCAAAAAGCGCGACAAGGACTGCAAGATCGTCCGGCGCAAGGGCCGCGTCTACGTGATCAACAAGAAGAACCCGCGCTTCAAGGCCCGCCAGGGCTGATCCCGCGCGGGATCCCGCTTCGGGATATCCGAACCCCTCGCACCGGAACCCGGCGCGGGGGGTTTTCATTTTCCGGGCCCGGGCCTTACAAAGGTGGTAACGCGACAGGGAGTTTCGCCGATGCTCGCCATGCCCCCCCCAGACCGGGCGATTCTCGATCGCCGTGCCGCGATCGTGGACGCCCTGCGCGCGATCGTCCCCGGCGACGGCGTGATCGATTCGGAGATCGGCCGCCGCCCTTACGAGTGCGACGGCCTGAACATCTATCGCGCGCTGCCGATGGTGGTGGTGCTGCCCTCGACGGTCGAACAGGTCGCCGCCGTGCTGGCCTATTGCCACGCCGAGGGGATCAAGGTCGTGCCGCGCGGGGCGGGGACGGGCCTGTCCGGCGGCGCGCTGCCGCTCGAAGACGGCGTGCTGCTGGGCATGGCCAAGTTCAACAAGGTACTGGAAATCGACTACGCCAATCGCTGCGCGCGCGTGCAGCCGGGCGTGACCAATCTTGGCATCACGAACGCGGTCGCGCACGCGGGCTTCTACTACGCGCCCGATCCGTCCTCGCAGATCGCCTGCACGATCGGCGGCAACGTCGCCGAGAACTCGGGCGGCGTGCATTGCCTGAAGTACGGGCTGACGACCAACAACGTCCTTGGCGTCGAACTCGTCACGATGGACGGGCGGATCGTGCGCCTGGGCGGCAAGCACATGGATTCGGGCGGCTACGACCTGCTGGGCATCGTCGTCGGCTCGGAAGGTCTGCTCGGCGTCGTCACCGAGGTGACGGTCCGCATCCTGCGCAAACCCCAGACCGCGCGCGGCGCGCTGGTCGGCTTCCCCACCGTCGAGGACGGCGGCAATTGCGTCGCCCAGATCATCGCCGAGGGCATCATCCCCGGCGGCATCGAGATGATGGACAAGCCCGCGATCCACGCGGCCGAGGCCTTCGCGAAAGCCGGCTATCCGCTCGACGCGGAAAGCCTGCTGATCGTCGAACTCGACGGGCCGCAGGCGGAGGTCGACGAACTGATCGCCGCCGTGGGCCGCATCGCCAAGGAGAACAACGCGACCTCGCTGCGCATTTCGGAGAGCGAGGAGGAGCGCGTGCGTTTCTGGGCGGGACGCAAATCCGCCTTCCCGGCCGTGGGCCGCATCAGCCCCGATTACGTCTGCATGGACGGCACGGTGCCGCGCAAGAAGCTCGCCGAAGTGCTGACCCGCATGAACGAGCTTTCGGCCAAGCACGGGTTGCGCGTCGCCAACGTATTCCACGCCGGGGACGGCAATCTGCATCCGCTGATCCTTTTCGACGCGAACAAGGAGGGCGAACTCGCCGCCGCGGAGGCGCTGGGCGCCGATATCCTGCGCTTGTGCGTGGACGTGGGCGGGGTTCTGACCGGCGAACACGGCGTGGGCGTCGAGAAGCGCGATCTGATGCCCGCGATGTTCGATGCGACGGATTTGGCGCACCAGCAGCGCTTGAAGTGCGCGTTCGACCCCCAAGGTTTGCTCAATCCGGGGAAGGTGTTCCCGCAGCTCCATCGCTGCGCGGAGATGGGCAAGATGCATGTCCAGCGCGGAAGCGTGCCGTTCCCCGAGTTGCCGCGGTTCTGACATGGAAGTCTTCAAGCCCGCGAACGCGGCCCAATTGAAGGACGCGCTCGCCTGGAGTGCTGCGGAGGGCCAGACTTTGGCCGTTCGCGGCCTCGGCACCAAAACGGGCCTCGGCCGCCCGATGGCGGCCGCCCGCGTGCTCGATACCTCGGCGCTCAAGGGCGGCATCGATTACCAGCCCGAGGAATTGGTGCTGACCTGCGCCGCCGCCACGCCGCTGCGCGACATTCTGCTGCTGCTCGAACAGCGCGCGCAGATGCTGGCGTTCGAGCCGCCCGATCTCGCCCCGCTTTACGGCCACGAACCCGGAACGGGTACGCTTGCGGGCGCGCTCGCGGCCAATCTGGGCGGCCCGCGCCGCGTGAAGATGGGGGCCGCACGCGACCATTTTCTGGGTTTCTCGGCCGTGTCGGGGCGCGGGGAGGCCTTCAAAGCGGGCGGCAAAGTCGTCAAGAACGTGACCGGCTACGACCTTCCCAAGCTGATGGCGGGCTCGATGGGCACGCTTGCGGTGTTCGACACCGTGACGGTGAAGGTCATGCCCGCACCGGCCAAGTCGCGCACCGTGCTCGCCTTCGGCCTCGAACCCGCGGCGGCCGTGGCCGTGCTCGCCGACGCGCTGAATTCGCCGTGGGAGGTTTCCGGTGCGGCCTATCTGCCGGCCGCCACGGCCGCGCGTTCGGGCGTGGATTTGGCGCGCGGTGCGGGCGGCAGCGTGACCGCGATCCGCGTCGAGGGGACGGCCGTTTCCGTCGCCGCGCGGTGCGAGGCGCTGCGCAAAGCCTTGCCCGCCTCGGCCGGGCAGGAGGAGCTGCACACCATGCGCTCCCGGAAATTGTGGGAGGAGATCCGCGACGTCCGCGCGCTGCTGCCGGATGGATCGGCGCTGTGGCGCGTGTCGCTCGCCGCCACGCAGAGTTCGGCGCTGGTCGCGGCCCTGCCCGAGTGCGCCTATTTCTTCGATTGGGGCGGCGGACTCGTGTGGCTCGCGATGGACGAGGCGGCCGTACCCGCGCGCGCGGGCGTCTTGCGCGCGGCGATGGGCGAAGGACACGCAACGTTGATCCGCGCCGCCGAGGCCACGCGGGCGCGCGTGCCGGTGTTCGAGCCCATGCTCCCGGGCGTGGCCGCCCTCACGCGCGGCGTGAAGGCGCAATTCGATCCGCGCGGAATTCTCAACCCCGGTCGCATGTACGAGGGCGTGTAGCGCCATGCAAACCAACTTTTCCCTCGCGCAACTGGCGGATTCGGACGTCAAGGAATCCGAGACGATTCTGCGCAAATGCGTGCATTGCGGCTTCTGCACCGCGACGTGCCCCACCTATGTGCTGCTCGGCGACGAACTCGACAGCCCCCGCGGGCGCATCTACCTGATCAAGGACATGCTGGAGAAGGGCCGCGCCGCCGACGAACGTACCGTCAAGCACGTCGACCGCTGCCTATCGTGCCTGTCGTGCATGACGACCTGCCCCTCGGGCGTGCATTACATGCATCTGGTCGATCATGCGCGCGCGCACATCGAACGGACGTACACGCGACCGTTGCTCGACCGGCTGTTGCGCGGCGTGCTCGCTTTCGTGCTGCCGCATCCGGCCCGGATGCGCGCGGCGTTGATCGGCGCGTTGCTGGCGAAACCCTTGCGCCACATCCTGCCCGCGAAGGGCTTCCTCGGCCGGGTGCGCGCGCTTTTGGAGATGGCGCCGTCGCGGATCGAGCCGCCCTCGACCATCGAAGGCGTGCGCATCTTCCCGGCCCAGGGCCCCACGCGCAAACGCGTGGCGTTGATGCAAGGCTGCGCGCAACGCGTGCTGGCCCCGTCGATCAACGAGGCGACGATCCGGCTGCTGACGCGCCTGGGCTGCGAGGTCGCCGTCGCGGAAGGGTCGGGCTGCTGCGGGGCGCTGGTCCACCACATGGGCAAGACCGAGGCGAGCCACGCGCAGGCCGGGGCCAATATCCGCGCCTGGATGAAGTTGTGGGGCGGGGCTGGGCCCGACGCGATCGCGATCAACGCCTCCGGCTGCGGCACCACGGTCAAGGATTACGGCTTCATGTTCCGCGACGATCCTGAACTCAAAGCCTTCGCCGAGGCGGTCTCGCGCCGCACGCGGGACATCGGCGAACTCGTGACCGAACTCGGCTTGGGCGGCGCGCGCGCGCCCGAAAAGCTGACCGTGGCCTACCATTCGGCGTGTTCGCTGCAGCACGGGCAGAAGCTCGGCGGGGTTCCCCGCAAGCTGCTGGTCGATTCCGGCTTCGACGTGCGCGATCCGGCCGAAGGGCATTTGTGCTGCGGATCGGCGGGGACCTACAACCTGACCCAGCCCGAGATCGCCGCGCAGTTGCGCGCGCGCAAGGTCGCCAACCTGCAAGCGCTGAATCCCGATTTGGTCGCGGCCGGCAACATCGGCTGCATCGCGCAGATCGCCGCGGCGGCCGACGTGCCGGTGGTGCACACGGTCGAATTGCTGGATTGGGCGACCGGCGGGCCGAAGCCGGCGGCGTTGGCGTGAGCAAGGCTTTCACGAAGGAAGACGATCGGGACGACGACGACGGTCCCGCTTTGCCGCCGTTGCCCGGTGGATCGCGCAATCTGATCACCCCGGCGGGGTGGCAGGCGCTGCAGGACGAGTTGAAGCATCTGCTGCGCGTCGAGCGGCCCAAGGTCGTCGAAACCGTGTCGTGGGCGGCCGGCAACGGCGACCGGTCGGAGAACGGCGACTATATCTACGGCAAGCGCCGCTTGCGCGAGATCGACCGGCGCATCCGCTTTCTGACCAAGCGGCTGGAGATCGCGCAGATCGTCGATCCCGCGCGGCAGACGAACCGCGATCAGGTCTTCTTCGGTGCGCGCGTGACCTATGCCGACGGGGACGGCGCCGAGCGCGTCGTGCGCATCGTCGGCGTGGACGAAACGGGACGAGGTGCGGACCATATCGCTTGGGTGGCGCCGGTCGCCCGGTCGATCCTGAAGGCGCGGGTCGGCGACCTGGTGGACGTACGCACGCCCAAGGGCGTGGAACAGCTCGAAATCCTCAAGATCGAGTACCCGGACGCCTAAGCGGTCAGCCGCGCCTGCAACCGCGCGAGGGCGCCCGCGAAGGCCGGAGGGTTGTCGGCTGCGCGCGCGAGCACCAAGGCACCCTGGATGCACGCGACCGCATCGAAGGCTTCGGTGCGCGCGTCGGCCGGTGCGCGGCCGGCGACGACCAGCGCGCGCGCGACGGCCTCGACCCAGCGGCGGAAATAGTCGCGCACGCGCGCGGCGTGGCGCTCGCGCGTGTCGGCGAGCGCGAACGCCCCGAGCAGACAGACCCGCCGGCCCGATTTGAAATAGGCGTCGACCGCGCGGCACATTTCCGCGAGGCGCGCGCGCGCTTCGGCCGCGTCGCCCGCCGGGATGGCGCGCAAGGGCGCGAAGATATTGCCCTCGAACCACGCGTCGACTTCGGCGAGAACGCTTTCGGCCATCTCCGGCTTACCGCCGGGGAAGAAATGATAGAGGCTGCCTTTGCCCAGCCCCGTCGCCGCGCCGATTTCCGACAGCGACGCACCCTCGTAGCCGCGCTTGCGGAAAATCTCCGCGAGCTTCGGCAGGATGTCGGCGCGTTCGGCGACTTGACGGGGCATGGGGCCGGGCGGGTCAGAGTCCGAGTTCGGTGAGGCCGGGCCAATCTTGCGGCCGAGGGCCCTCGCCGGGCCACAGGAATTTCCGGTCTTCGGCACGGATCGGTACGTCGTTGATCGAGGCTTCGCGCCGGCGCATCAGCCCGTGCGGATCGAATTCCCATTGCTCGTTGCCGTGCGCGCGGAACCAATTGCCGGAATCGTCGTGCCATTCGTATTGGAAGCGCACCGCGATCCGGTTCTCGTGGAAGGCCCACAGTTCCTTGATCAAGCGATAGCCGATCTCCTTGGACCATTTGCGCCGCAGAAAGGCTTCGATGGCGGGTCGCCCGGAAAAAAACTCGGCGCGATTGCGCCACACGCTGTCGTCCGTATAGGCGCGGGCCACGCGTTCGGGGTCGCGGGTGTTCCACGCGTCCTCCGCCATGCGGACTTTCTGGCGGGCGGTTTCGAGGGTGAAGGGCGGCAAGGGCGGACGGTCGGTCATTCAAATCTCCATATGGAACGAACGGTACAGTCTAAACCATACGGTCCATAAAAGCGATGCGGAATCGTGTCGCGAGTCGGCGCCACTCTCGAGGCGGGGATAAATAATATCGTGAATACAGTGCGTTAGACGGGGTGACGCGCGCCTTGACCGTGCCCCCGGCGCTTGCCTAGACCCGCGCCCGGTCGTTCGATCCGCTCGCGAGGTGCGCCATGGTCTCCGCCGTCAAAGCCGTCGCCCGCAACAAATCAGGCGTTCCCGTCGGCGCCACCGCCGCCCTCGTCCTCGCCGACGGGACGATCTTCTGGGGCAAAGGCATCGGTGCCGCGGCCAGGAAGACCGGGGAGGTGTGCTTCAACACCTCGCTGACCGGCTATCAGGAAATCCTGACCGATCCGTCCTACGCGGGACAGATCGTCGTGTTCACGTTCCCGCATATCGGCAACGTCGGCACCAACCCGGAGGACATCGAAACCCTTGTACCCGCCGCGCGGGGCCTCGTGCTGCGCGAGGATCCGACCGAGCCGTCGAATTTCCGCGCGACCAAGCCGCTCGACGCGTGGCTGAAGGCCCAGGGGCTGCCCGGCATCGCGGGCGTGGATACGCGCGCGTTGACCCGCCGCATCCGCGACGGCGGCGCCCCCAACGGCACGATCGTGCACGCGCCCGACGGCAGGTTCGACGTCGATGCGCTGCGCGCCGAAGCCAAGGCGTGGCCCGGCCTCGAAGGCATGGACCTCGCCAAGGAGGTGACCGCGCGCCAGACCTACCAATGGACCGAGACGACCTGGAAACTCGGTCAAGGCTATGGCGCCCTCGCGAAGCCGAAATTCAAGGTCGTGGCGATCGATTACGGGGCCAAGCGCAACATTCTGCGCTGTCTGGCAACGGTGGGTTGCGCCGTGACGGTCGTGCCCGCGACCGCGACCGCCGAGGACGTGCTGCGCCACAAGCCCGATGGCGTGTTCCTGTCCAACGGCCCCGGCGATCCGGCGGCGACCGGCGAATACGCCGTGCCGACGATCAAGGCGCTGCTCGACAAGCGCGTGCCGATGTTCGGCATCTGCTTGGGCCATCAGATGATGGCGCTGGCATTGGGGGCCAAGACCGCGAAACTTCCGCGCGGGCATCGCGGGGCGAACCATCCCGTCAAGGACCTCGACACCGGCAAGGTCGAGATCACGAGCCAGAACCACGGTTTCGCCGTGCTGCCGGAAACGCTGCCGAAAAACGCGCGCGTCACGCATGTGTCGCTGTTCGACGGCACGAACGAAGGCATCGCGGCGACGGACCGCCCGGCCTTCTCGGTGCAGTACCACCCCGAGGCGAGTCCCGGGCCCCAGGACGCGCATTATCTGTTCGAACGTTTCGTCGATTTGATCGCCAAAGAGAAGGCGCGCTGACCCATGCCCAAACGGACCGATATCTCCTCCATCCTCATCGTCGGCGCCGGGCCCATCGTCATCGGCCAGGCGTGCGAGTTCGACTATTCGGGCACGCAAGCCTGCCGCGCGCTGAAGCAGGAGGGCTACCGGGTGATCCTGGTGAACTCCAACCCCGCCACCATCATGACCGATCCGGGCTTGGCCGACGCCACCTACGTCGAACCGATCACGCCCGAAATCGTCGAGAAGATCATCGCCAAGGAACGTCCCGACGCGATCCTGCCCACGATGGGCGGGCAGACCGCGCTCAACACGGCGATGAAGCTCGCCGAGATGGGCGTGCTGGAGAAGTACGGTGTGGAGATGATCGGCGCCAAGCGCGATGCGATCGACAAGGCCGAGGACCGGCTGCGGTTCCGCGACGCCATGGCGAAGATCGGGTTGGAATCGCCCCGCTCGATGCTGGTCACGTCGATGGACGACGCGAAGAAGGCGTTCGAGCTGGTGGGGCTGCCGGCGATCGTGCGTCCGTCGTTCACGTTGGGCGGAACGGGCGGGGGCATCGCCTACAACGCCGACGAATACGAGCAGATCGTGCTGGGCGCGTTGCGCGCCTCGCCCGTGGGTTCCACGCTGGTCGAGGAGAGCGTCCTCGGCTGGAAGGAATACGAGATGGAGGTCGTGCGCGACCGCAACGACAATTGCATCATCGTGTGCTCGATCGAGAACGTCGATCCGATGGGCGTGCACACCGGCGACAGCGTGACGGTGGCGCCCGCGTTGACGCTGACCGACAAGGAATACCAGATCATGCGCGACGCCTCGATCGCGTGCTTGCGCGAGATCGGCGTCGACACCGGCGGTTCGAACGTGCAGTACGCGATCGATCCGAAGACCGGGCGCATGGTCGTGATCGAGATGAACCCGCGGGTGTCGCGTTCGTCCGCGCTCGCCTCGAAGGCCACGGGCTTTCCGATCGCCAAAATCGCCGCGAAGCTCGCGGTCGGCTACACGCTCGACGAATTGACGAACGACATCACCGGCACGACCCCGGCCGCGTTCGAGCCGACGATCGACTACGTCGTCGTCAAGATGCCGCGCTTCACCTTCGAGAAGTTCCCCGGCACGCCGCCGCTGCTGTCCACGGCGATGAAATCGGTTGGCGAGGCGATGTCCATCGGCCGGAACTTCGCCGAGGCCCTGCAGAAGGCCCTGCGGTCGATGGAGACGGGGCTGACCGGCCTCGACGAGGTCGACTTCCCGGGCCAGGAACCCGGCAAGGAGAAGATGGCCGCGTTGGCGGCTTTGTCCAAGCCCACTCCCGACCGCATTCTGGCCATCGCCCAGGCGCTGCGCTTGGGGCTGTCGATCGAAGAAATCGTCCGCGCCTGCGCCTTCGATCCCTGGTTCGTGCGCCAAGTCGCCGAACTCGTCGCGGCCGAGGCCGAGGTCAAGCGCAAGGGATTGCCGAAGGACGAAGCCGGCTGGCTCGCCCTCAAGAAACTCGGCTTCGGCGACGCGCGGCTCGCGCAGCTCGCGCGCAAGACCGAAGCGGACGTGGCCGCCACCCGGCGCGCCGCGGGCCTCGTGCCCGTCTACAAGCGCATCGACACGTGCGCGGCCGAATTCGCATCCGACACGCCCTATCTCTACTCGACCTACGAAACGCCCGCCTTCGGCGCCGCGCAGAGCGAGGACGATGCGACCGACAGGACGAAGGTCGTCATCCTCGGCGGCGGGCCCAACCGCATCGGCCAGGGGATCGAGTTCGATTATTGCTGCGTTCACGCGGTCTACGCGCTGCGCGAGGCGGGGTTCGAGACCATCATGGTCAATTGCAACCCCGAGACGGTATCGACCGATTACGACACCGCCGACCGGCTTTATTTCGAACCGCTGACGCCCGAAACGGTGATCGAAATCGTCCGGCGCGAACAGGCGAAGGGCAAGGTGCTCGGCGTGATCTGCCAATTCGGCGGTCAGACGCCGTTGCGCTTGGCTTCCGCGCTGGAGGACGCGGGCATTCCCATCCTCGGCACGTCGCCCGACGCCATCGATCTCGCCGAGGATCGCGAGCGTTTCGCCAAGCTCCTCGACAAACTGAAGCTTCGCCAGCCGCCGTCGGGTACGGCCTATTCGCTGAAGGAGGCGGAGGCGGAGGCGACGCGCATCGGCTATCCGGTTCTGCTGCGGCCCTCCTACGTGCTCGGCGGGCGGGCCATGAAGATCGTCCATACGCCCGATGCGTTGCGCGCCTATATCCACGAGGCGGTGCGCGTCTCGGGCAAGAACCCGGTGCTGATCGATTCCTACCTGACCGACGCGATCGAGGTCGACGTTGACGCGCTGTGCGACGGGACCGACGTGCACGTCGCGGGCATCATGGAGCATATCGAGGAGGCGGGGATCCATTCGGGCGACAGCGCCTGCTCGCTGCCGCCCTATTCGCTGCCCAAAGCCGTGATCGCGGAGATCGAGCGGCAGACCGAAGCGCTCGCCAAGGCGCTGAAGGTCGTGGGCTTGATGAACGTGCAGTACGCCGTGAAGGACGGCGAGGTCTACGTGCTCGAAGTCAATCCGCGCGCCTCGCGCACGGTGCCGTTCGTCGCCAAGGCGACGGGCGTCGCCCTCGCCAAGATCGCGGCGCGCGTGATGGCGGGGGAGAAGCTCGCCGCCTTCAAGCTCAAGAAGCGCAAGCTCGACCATGTCGCCGTGAAGGAGGCGGTGTTCCCCTTCGCGCGGTTCCCCGGTACGGACGTCCTGCTGGGACCGGAAATGAAGTCGACCGGCGAGGTGATGGGGATCGACGCCGATTTCGGCCATGCGTTCGCCAAATCCCAGTTGGGCGCGTCCCAACGCCTGCCGACGTCGGGGACGGTCTTCGTTTCCGTCCGCGACGCCGACAAGAAGGCGGCCATCGGGCTCGCCAAGCGTTTGCGGGAAATGGGCTTCAAAATCGTGGCGACGCGGGGTACCGCCGCCTATCTGGCGCGCGCTGGCCTCGACGGGGTGTCGGAGGTCAATAAGGTCCTCGAAGGCCGGCCGCACATCGTCGACGCCATGAAGTCCGGACAAGTGGACTTGGTGTTCAACACCACCGACGGGGCACAAGCGGTTGAGGATTCCTTCAGCTTGCGCCACACGGCCTTGATGTCGGGCATCGCTTATTACACCACATTGTCGGGTTGCAAAGCGGCGGTCGAGGCGATCGCGGCCCTGCGCGCGGGCAGTCTTGAAGTGGCCCCCCTCCAGGCGTACTTTAAAGGCGCCTTCTGAGGCGCCCTCCGACACGCCGGGCGTACCGGGCGGCCGGGCCGAAAGGTCCGTCCGCGGGCGGAGAACGTTGTCGAGCGGGCGAAGTTTGGGAATCAGGAAACGAGTTCGGGTTCGATGGACAAAGTACCGATGACGCGCGACGGCTTCGAGCGCCTCGAAGCCGAGCTCCGGAATCTCAAGGCCACCGAGCGGCC
>JADCGK010000201.1 GCA_020249045.1 Azospirillum sp.
GGGGAATGAAGAAGCCCACGCCCCAGGCCGGGTTGTTCGCGGCGCCCGAAGCGGACAAGCCGCTCGCCGAGCGCTTGCGCCCCAAATCGCTCGACGAGGTGATCGGCCAAGACCATCTGCTGAAGGGCGACGGGCCACTCGCGCGGATGTTGGGTGCCAAGAAACTCGCCTCGATCGTGCTCTGGGGACCGCCGGGCTGCGGCAAGACCACGCTCGCGCGCCTGCTAGCGGGCGCCGCGGGGCTCGAGTTCGCGGCGTTGTCGGCGGTGTTCTCGGGCGTGGCCGACCTGCGCAAGGCCTTCGCCGATGCCGCCGAGCGGCGCGCGATGGGCAAGCGAACGTTGCTGTTCGTGGACGAGATCCATCGGTTCAACCGCGGCCAGCAGGATGGATTTCTGCCCTACGTCGAGGACGGCACGGTGACGCTGGTGGGCGCCACGACGGAAAACCCGTCCTTCGAGATCAACGCGGCGCTTTTGTCGCGCTGCGCGGTGCTGGTGCTGAAGCGGTTGGACGACGCGGCGCTTGAAGCGCTGCTCGCGCGCGCGGAAGCCGCCGAGGGGCGCGGCTTGCCCCTCGTCCCCGAAGCGCGCCAATCGCTGATCGCGATGGCCGACGGCGACGGACGCTATCTCTACAACCTCGCCGAACAGGTGTTCCAGCATCCGGGCGCGCCGATGGATACCGAGGCGCTGGTGCGCGCGGTCCAACGCCGCGCTCCGCTCTACGACAAAGGGCAGGAAGGGCATTACAACCTCATCTCCGCGCTCCACAAATCGATGCGCGGATCGGATGCGGACGCGGCGCTCTACTGGCTCGCGCGCATGCTCGCGGGCGGCGAGCAACCGCTCTACATCGCCCGGCGCCTCGTGCGCTTCGCGGTCGAGGACATCGGTCTGGCCGATCCCGAAGCCGTGCATCAAGCGCTGGCGGCGAAGGAGGTCTACGATTTCCTCGGCAGTCCCGAAGGCGAATTGGCCCTGGCCCAGGCGACGCTCTATCTCGCGACCGCGCCCAAATCCAACGCCGGCTACGCCGCCTTCAAGGCCGCCAAACGCGCGGCCGGGGAGACCGGATCGCTGATGCCCCCCGCCCATATCCTGAACGCGCCCACGAAGCTGATGAAGGAATTGGGCTACGGCGCGGGCTACGCCTACGACCACGACGCCGAGGACGGATTCTCGGGTCAGAATTATTTTCCCGACGGGATGCCGCGCGCGTCGTATTACGATCCGGCCGAGCGCGGCTTCGAGCGCGAAATCCGCAAGCGGCTCGACTACTGGGCCAAGCTGCGGGCGAAAAGGAACGCCGAGGAATGACCGCCGTCACGCAAATCGCGATCAAGGTCGACGACGCCGATCAACGCTTGGACCGTTGGCTCAAGCGCCGCTATCCGCATTTGGGCCAGGGCCGCATCGAGAAGCTGCTACGTACCGGCCAGGTCCGCGTCGACGGCAAGCGCGTCAAATCTTCGCATCGGTTGGAACCCGAGCAGGTCGTGCGCCTGCCCCCGCGCATCGACGAGATTCCGGAGACGCAGGAAGCGCCCGCGATCCGCGAACGCAAGCCCGTGTCGGAGGCCGACGCCAAGGCGATCCGATCCTGGGTGATCCATAAGGACGACGACGTGATCGTGCTCGACAAGCCGCCGGGCCTGGCCGTGCAAGGCGGCACGGGGACCGAGCGGCACATCGACGGCATGCTCGACGCGCTCGATTTCGGCCACAAGGAAGGCCGGCCCAAGCTCGTGCACCGGCTCGACCGCGACACGTCGGGTGTGCTCGTGCTCGCGCGCGGGGCGAAGAACGCGCAGCGTCTGGCCGATGCCTTCCGCCATCGCAACGCGCGGAAACTCTACTGGGCGCTCGTCGCGGGCGAGCCTCGGCCGGCGCGCGGCAAGATCGACATGGCGCTCGCGAAGGAGGCCGGGCCCTCGGGCTTCGAACGCGTCGCGGCCGGCGACGACGACGACGCCAAGCGCGCCATCACGCTATACGATACGGTCGATGCCGCGGCCGGGCGCTGCGCTTGGCTCGTCATGTGGCCGCGCACCGGCCGCACGCATCAGCTGCGCGTGCATTGCGCCGACGGACTGGGGATGCCGATCGTCGGCGACGGCAAATATGGCGGCGGCAAGTCGCGCATCGCGGGCGAGGGCATTTCCGGCAAACTACATCTGCATGCACGCTCGATCGAACTGCCGCACCCGTCGGGCAAAGGCATGCTGCGCGTTTCGGCGCCTTTGCCCGCGCATATGCGCAAGACGTGGTCGTTCTTCGGTTTCGATCCCGACGCCGATCCGGACCCGTTCCCGCGGGATTAGAGCGTTTGAAACCGGCGGCAAATCTGCCAAAGTTCCGGCCATGACGGGGCTTGCGGTCTTCGATTTCGACGGCACGCTGGTGGACAGCCAGCATGCGATCCAAGCTTGCATGGAGGCGGCGTTCGCGGCCGAAGGCTTGACCCCGCCGACTTTGCGCCAAACCCACCGGATCATCGGCCTGCCGCTGGATGTATGCCTCGCGCGTCTCGCGCCGGACAGCGACGCGGCCACGCAAGCGCGTTTGGTCGAAGGCTACAAGACGGCCTTCCACGGCCTGCGCCGCCAGGAAGGCTGGGTCGAGCCCCTGTTCGACGGCGCGCTCGCCGCGCTCGCCGCATTGGAGGCCGCCGGCTGGACGCTCGGCATCGCCACGGGCAAGAACCGCCGCGGGCTCGACGCGGTCCTCGAAGCCCATGGGCTGCACCCGCGTTTCGCGACGCTGCAGACTTCCGACCGCGCGCCGGGCAAGCCCGATCCGACGATGCTGCGCTGGGCGATGGAGGAGACCGGTTTCGGACCCGACAACACCGTGATGATCGGCGACACGATTTTCGACATGGCGATGGCTCGCAACGCCAAAGTGCGCGGCTTGGGCGTCGCGTGGGGCTATCACGGCGTGGCGGAATTGATCGAGCATGGGGCGGAGCGCGTGCTGGCGAGCTTCGCCGAACTCGCGCCCGCGCTCGCGAAAACGACAGGGGAGACACGGCGATGAAGGCTTTGAAATGGATCGCGATCGGCCTCGTGGGCTTGATCGTTCTGGTCGTGGGCGGCGTGTTCGTCGCGCTGTCGTCGATCGACCCCAATCAATACAAGCCCCAGATCGTCGAAGCCGCGCGGAACGCGACCGGCCGCGAGCTTGCGCTGCGCGGGGATATCAAGCTCGGCATCGGCTTCAACCCCAGCTTTTCCATCGCGGACGTGACGCTGTCGAACATGGCGGGCGGCTCGCGGCCGGAAATGGTCAAGGTCGGCCGGTTCGAAGTGCAGGTGGCGCTGTTGCCGCTGTTGTCCAAACAGGTGGACGTGAAGCGCCTGGTGTTGCTCGACACCGACGTCCTGCTCGAAACCGACCGCCAAGGACGCGGGAATTGGGAGTTTGCCCCCGCCCAACCGCAAGCGCCGCGTCCGGCCCAGCAAACCCAGCAGACCCAGCCGGCGGCCGCGGGCGGCGCGATGCCGTTGCCGGTGGTCCGCGAGGTCGAATTGCGCAACGTGCGCTTCGCCTTCCGGGACGGCCAAAAGAACCAAACGGTTTCCGCGGCGTTGGAGAAGGTGCTGCTCAACGCCGATTCCGCCGCTTCGCCCTTGAAGCTCGACGTGGCGGGTTCGGCCGACGCCGCACCTTTGGGCGAACTCAAATTCGCGCTCGCGGGCACGATCTGCTCGGTCGAACGCTTGCTCGCGACGAGCGGCAGCCCTTGCGCGCTCGACCTTACGGCACGGCTGGCCGACGCGCTGACCGCGCGCGTGCGCGGGGGCATCGTCGCCCCCACGCAAGGCCGGGGGCTCGACATCGACCTCGCCGTCGACGTGCCCGATCTCGTCAAGCTCGGGCAATTGCTGAAGCAGGACATTCCCGCGATCGGGCCGGTGAAGATCGAGGCGAAGCTGACCGACGGCGCGCCCCAGAACCGCCCGTCGATCCCGCGCTTGTCGGTGACGGCCGGTGCCGCCGACACGATCCTGGTCGCGATCGCCGGGGCCATCGCCGATCCCACCAACGCGGCCCAGCGCGGCGTGCGCTTGAACGTGAAGGCCGACAGCCGCGATCTGACCGGGCTGTTCCGCGCGTTGAAGCAGGACGCGCCGGTGGCCGGGCCGCTCGCCTTCGAAGCGACCGTGGCCGAACCGGGGCCCAATCGGATCGACGTGACGGGGCTCAAGCTTTCCGTCGGCCGCGACAACGCCGTCGACCTCGCCGGCACCATTAACGCTTCGCTGCCCGCGGGCAACGCCAAGCCGAGCGTTACCGCCAATCTGCAGAGCCAGCAGATCGATCTCGTCAAACTGTTCCCGCCGAAGCCCGCGGGCCAGCAAGCCGCCCGCCCGGCGGCCCAGCCCGCCCAAGCGGCACGGACCCAGCAACCTTCGGACGGGCGCGTGATCCCGAACGATCGCGTGCCCTTCGATCTGTTGAACGCCGCCAACGCCAACGTTACCTATCGCGCGGGCCAGATCGTCCTGGAGCCCGCGACGTTGCGGAACTTGAATCTGCAAGCGGTGCTCAACAACGGCGCGCTGGCCATCCGGCCGCTGACGGTGGAGGTCGAAGGCGGGCGCATCTCGGTCGAAAACACGATCAACGCCGCACAGCGCGCGATCGCGCAGAAGGTCGAGGTGCGCAACCTCGACATCGGCCGGATCCTGGCGAGCCGTCAGCTCTCGGACTGGTTCCGCGGCGGCGTCACGTCGTTCGATTTGAACCTGCAAGGGCGCGGCGACACGGCGCGCGCGATCGCCGCCTCGCTGACCGGCGACGTGTTCTTGAACGTCGGTCAGGGCGAACTCGGACAGGCGGCCGTGCGTTTCGTGGGCGAGTGGCTGCGCTCGGTGGCGCCGGGCGTCGCGGCCGTGCAGATCGGCACGACCGTGCGCTGCGGCATCCACAAGATCGATTTCCGCGACGGGATCGGCACCTATCGCGCGGGCCTGATCGAGACGGGGATCATGAACGCGCGCACTTCGGGCACGATCAACCTGACAAACGAACAACTCGGCCTCAGTCAGGTCGTCGGCCCGGTGGGCTTGCGCATCGGCGGCACCTTCGCGAACCCGAGCGTCGGCCTCGACGCGGCGGCGACAGGTCAGGCGCTGATCCAGGGTGCGGCCGGGATCGTCGGCGGCCTCGCGCAAGGCGGGGCGGGGGCGATCGGCGGCCTGTTCGGCGGCGGTCAGCAACAGCCCCAGCAGCGGCCAGCGGCGTCGTCCGACGGGTGCGCGCAAGCCTTGGCGGCGGCGACCGGCCGGCCCGCGCCCGCGCAAGCGGCACCCGCCCAGCCCCAGCAACCGGCGCCTGCCCAACAAGCGCCCGCGCCCAGCGGCGGCGGGTTGCTGCCCGGCGGCATTCCGAACCCGTTCCGCCGGTGAGCGTGGTCTACGCCGAACCCGCGCTGATCGAGCGGCCCGACGGCGCGTTCGGTGTGGCGCTCGACGGCAAGCCGTTGCGGACGCCGGCGGGCACGGAAATCGCGACGCGCGCGCGCGCCCTTGCGGAAGCGCTGGTCGCCGAGTGGCGCGGGCGGGTCGCGCGCGTCAAGGCGCCGAAGATCGATTACGACAAATTGCCGCTCACCCGGATCGTCGGGACCGCGCTCGACCGGATACCGCCCAAGCGCGAGGCCGTGCTCGACGAGATGCTGGCCCACGCCGAGACGGAACTTCTGTGTTTCCGCGCGGCCGAGCCGCCGGCGCTGGTCGAGCGGCAGGCGAAAATCTGGCAGCCGCTGCTCGATTGGCTGGCACTGAGCTACGATGCGCCGCTCGTCGTCGCGCACGGATCGATCGTCGCACCAGCCCAGCCGGCGTCGAGCTTGACGGCGCTGCGCAAATCGCTGGGCGCGATGGACGATCTGAAGCTCGCGGGCATCGGTGTCGCGATCGCCGCGTCGGGTTCGCTGGTGGTGAGCTTGGCGCTCGCCGACGGCCGCGTCGACGCCGCAGGCGCGTTCGAGGCGGCCGAACTCGATGCGACGTTCCAGATCGAACGCTGGGGCGAGGATTCGGAAGCGACCGCCAAGCGCGCGCGGACGCGCGAGGAACTTATTGTCGCACAAAGGGTTTTCGGAC
>JADCGK010000202.1 GCA_020249045.1 Azospirillum sp.
CGGCGGCAGCAACTGCGAGGCCGGCTCGCACGTGCCCTCCATCAAGCGGCCGCAGATGGCATCGCGCTGGATGGCGTGCGACAGGGCCTTGCGGACGCGCGGGTCGCGCAGTGGATTGCCCCCGCCCGGGGCCTGGACGAAGGGCGAATTCTCGCGCGCGGAGTCCATCGCGATGTAATGCACGACGGCCGCCGGGCCGCTCGCCAGCGCGAAACGCCGGTCGCCTCGGATGCGCGGTTGGTCGGCGGCCGGCACGAGGTCGATCGCGTCCACCGCGCCCGACAGCAGCGCGGCCACGCGCGCGGCATCCGAGGCGATCACCCGTTCGGTCACCCGCGCCCAAGCGGCGCGCGGCCCCCAATACTCGTCGTTGCGCCGCGCGACCAGTCGTTCGCCGTTGACCCACTCGACCAAGCGATAGGGGCCCGTGCCGTTGACCGCGCGGCCGGCGTTGAAATCGGCCGTCGTCGCGGCGGACTGCGCCTTGGAGATCACGAAAACGCGCGCGAGTTCCTGGGGCAGCGTCGGATTGGCGCCGTTCGTGCGAAAGCGCAGCGTATGCGGGCCGATCTTGACGGTTTCGACGATCGACCGCGTGAAGGTGCCGAAGGAGGCAGGCGAATTGGGCACGGCCGGCACGCGCGCGAGCGTGGCGATCACGTCGTCGGCGTCGAAGGCGGTGCCGTCGTGGAAGCGCACGCCGCGGCGCAAAACGAATTCCCACGTCGTGTCGTCGATGTTGCGCCAGGACGTGGCGAGGGCCGGTTGCGCCTCAAGCTTCTCGTCGAGATAGACGAGGCTCTCGAAGAACATCGCGTGGCTGGACGCGGGCGGAAAACCGTTGAAGAAATGCGGATCGAGCGTGTTGAGCTCGAGCTTCGTGCCGAGCGTCAAATCCTGCGCCGCGACCGGTGCCGCCAAGCCCACCGCCACCAAAGCCGCCAATCCGAGTTTGCGCATCGTTTCCCCCTTCGCCCGCTTCTAGGCCGAATAATCCATCGCGGCCGCATCGCGCGCAAGCGCGCGCCCGGGCCGCGCGCCGGCGATGGCCCCGTTCTCCCACACCGCACGCCCGTTGACGAAAGTCCGTTCGATCCCCTCGCCCGCCAGCTTCGGTTCGGCGAAGGTCGCCCGGTCGATCACCCGCTTGGGATCGAACACGACGATATCCGCGAAGGCGCCCGCGCGCAGCGTTCCCCGGTCGCGCAGCCCGAGCCGCTTGGCGGGCAAGGACGTCATGCGCCGGATCGCTTCCTCGACAGCAAACAATCCGACGTCGCGCGCGTAATGCCCCAGCACGCGCGGAAACGTGCCCCACAGGCGCGGATGGGGATGCGTGTCGTGCGGCAGACCGTCCGACCCGATCATCGCCTCGGGCCAGGATAGCACCCGGCGCACATCCTCCTCGGCCATGGCGAAATAGATCGCCCCCGCCGGCAACAATCGCCCGGCCGCTGCTTCGACCGTTACGTCCCATTCGCGGGCGATATCGGCCAGATCGCGCCCGCCCAACTCGGGATGGGGCTTCGACCACGTGACCAGCACGCGCGTCGCCGCCGCGACGCGTTCGGGCGACAACACGGTCGAGGACGCGACGTAAGGGTAGACGTCGAGCGCCACGCGCTGGCGCCGGCGCGCGGCGTCGATCAGCGGCAGCGTGCGCGCGGTTTTGCCGTGATTGGGTTTGCCAGCCGCCTTGTGATGCGACAGCACGACGGGAAGATCCGCTTCGCGGCCGATGCGCAAAGCCTCCTCGACCGAGGCTTCCAGATGCGCACCCTCGTCGCGCAGATGCGTCGCGTAAAGACCGCCATGCGCGGCGGCGATGCGGGCCAGCGCGACGATCTCGGCCGTCGGCGCGGCGCGCGCGGGCGCGTAGAACAAGCCGGTCGACAGGCCCAGCGCCCCGTCGGCCATCGCGCCGTCCAATGCTTCGCCCATCGCCGCGATCTCGGCCGCCGTCGCGGGCCGGTCGACCCGATCCATCGCGCAAACGCGCAGCGCCGAATGCCCGACCAAGCCGATCGCGTTGACGGCCGCGGGTTCGGCGGCGAGCGCCCGCCGCCACTCGGCGAAGCGTGCGAAGCGGTACGTCCCCCGTCCCCCCAGCAGATCGAGCGGCGGGGGCGGATCGCCGGGCAGCGCGACGGGCGCCGTCGACACACCGCAATTGCCGGTGACGACCGTGGTTACGCCCTGGCTCGTCTTCATGGGCATGTCGGGCAAGTCGAACAGGATCGCGTCGTCGTGGGTGTGCGCGTCGATGAAGCCTGGCGCGACCATCCGGCCCGCGCAATCGATGCGCCGGCCGGCGGCGAGGGTTCCGGGCGCGCCGATGGCCGCGATCCGGTCGCCGGCGACGGCCAGGTCCGCTGCGACGGCGGCGGCACCGGTGCCATCGGCGACGAGACCGCCGGTGAGAACGAAATCGGCGGTCATGGGTTTTCTCCGTCGGCCCGGGGTGCCGCGCCGCACCCGAACCGGATGGCGTGCGTCGCATGCGTTTGTTCGGCGGAGTCTAGCCCGACGGCGGGGGCGATGCTAGAACCGGGGAACCATGGAAATCAAAGCGCCCTATCTCCTGTTCCTCGGCGACGCGGCCGACGCGCTCGCCGCCAAAACCTCGATCGGCGTCGGTCAATGGCGCCCCGAAAAATGTTTGGGGCAAGTGCGATTGCCCGGGTGCAAGGCCGATAGCGGCTTCCCCGACATGACCGCCCGCGAAGCGGCGGCCAAGGGCGCCAAAACGATGATCGTCGGCACGGTCAATCGCGGCGGCGTGATCTCCAAAGCCTGGATGAAGGCGCTGCTCGCCGCACTCGACGCGGGTCTCGATCTCGCATCGGGCCTGCACAACCGCCTTTCGGACGTGCCTGAACTTGCCCGTGCGGCTGCGCGCAAAGGCCGGCGGTTGATCGATGTGCGCCATCCCGACCGCGAGTTCCCGATCGCCACCGGCGCCAAACGCGCGGGCAAGCGCGTGCTGACCGTCGGCACGGATTGCTCGATCGGCAAGATGTACACCTCCCTCGCCCTCGAGAAGGCGATGAAGGCGCGCGGCATGAAGGCGACGTTCCGCGCCACCGGCCAAACCGGCATCCTGATCGCCGGATCGGGCTGGTCGATCGACGCCATCGTGTCCGACTTCGTGGCCGGTGCTGTCGAAACGCTGTCCCCGGCCAATCACCCCGACCATTGGGACGTGATCGAGGGCCAGGGCTCGTTGTTCCACGCGAGCTATGCGGGCGTAACGATGGCGCTGATCCACGGCGCCCAGGCCGACGCGCTTGTGATGTGCCACGAGCCGGGACGGCCGCACATGCGCGGCCTGCCGCACTACAAATTGCCGGACATCGAGACCTGCATCGCGGTCAACGTCGCGCATGCAAGGCTGACGAACCCCAAAGCCAAGTGCGTCGGCGTCAGCCTCAACACCTCGAAGCTGACCCCCAAAGCCGCCGAGCGGGCGATCAAGGCCACCGCCGACCGGTTGGGCCTGCCGTGCGTCGACCCGAGCCGCACGGGCGTGGACGCGCTCGTCGCCAAGCTCGCGAAGATCAAGTGACGCGCACGCTCGAGATCGCGCGCGAGGTGTGGCCCTTGCGCGGCGCCTTCCGAATTTCGCGCGGGGCGAAGACCGAAGCGGTCGTGCTGGTCGCGCGCGTGACGCAAGACGGCGCCGCCGGGACGGGCGAATGCGTGCCCTACGCGCGCTACGGCGAAAGCGCGGAGTCGGTCCTCGCGCAAATCGAAAGCGCGCGCGCGTTGATCGAACGCGGCGGCGGGCGCGACGAGCTCCAGACAGCGCTGCCCGCGGGCGCCGCGCGCAACGCGCTCGACTGCGCGCTGTGGGACTTGGAGGCCAAACGCGCGGGCAAGCGGGTTTGGCAACTCGCGGGATTGTCGGCGCCGCAAACGCTCGTGACCGCGTACACGCTGGGCGTGGACGAGCCCGAACGGATGGCCGAAGCGGCGCGCGCCGCCGCGCACCGGCCGCTGCTGAAGCTCAAGCTGACCGGCGCGGGCGATCTCGCGCGCGTGGAAGCCGTGCGCAAAGCCGCCCCCTCCGCCCGGTTGATCGTGGACGCCAACGAGGCGTGGGACGGCGCGCTGTTCGACGACCTCTCGCCCAAGCTCGCCGCACTCGGCGTCGACTTGATCGAGCAGCCTTTGCACGCCGAACGCGACGCGGGTCTCGCGGGCCGGGAGCATCCGGTCGCGGTCTGCGCCGACGAATCCTGCCACGATGTGGCCAGCCTCGCCCATGTCGCAGGGCGCTACGAAGCGATCAACATCAAGCTCGACAAGACCGGCGGTTTCACCGAGGCGCTGGCCCTGCGTAAGGCCGCCTTCGCGGCCGGGTATCGGATCATGGTGGGCTGCATGGTGGCGACGTCGCTCTCCATGGCGCCCGCCCATCTGATCGCCCAAGGCGCCGCGTGGGTCGATCTCGACGGGCCGTTGCTGCTCGATCGCGACCGCGATCCGGGCTTGCGTTTCGAAGGCTCGCGCGTGCACGCGCCCGAAGCCGCGCTCTGGGGCTGAATTCAGACCGGCAAGCCGAACCGCGCGCAAGTGCCCGCCCATAGCGCGCCGACCAGATCCGCCGCCGGCGCGGCTTTGGCGAGAGCGGCCGACTGGCCCGCCCACGCCTGCATGCGAGACACGTCGTTCGCCTTCGCCGCTTCGTCGCGCATGGCTTGGGTCAGTCCGCGTTGCACGGGATAGGGCGCCGGCTCGGGCGCGTCGGGCGCCGTCGCGGCACGCACGTACTCGGTCGCGAGGCTGCGGCCCGGGCGGCCGGAGAACACCCGCGACAGCCGCGTATCCTCCGGTGCGGCGCGTCCCAAGGCATCCGCCCACGCCGACGGGATCGCCGCTTCGGGCGTACGCAAAAAGCCCGTGCCGATCTGCACGGCGGACGCGCCCATCGCGAAAGCCGCCGACATGCCGCGTGCATCCGCGATTCCGCCCGCGGCGATCACCGGCACATCGACCGCGCCGAGGATCGCGGGCAACAGCGCGAACAGCCCGATCGCCTCGGCTTCCGCCCGGCTCGCGTCGAACGCGCCGCGATGGCCGCCCGCCTCCGCCCCCTGGGCGACGATCGCATCGGCCCCGGCGTCGCGCGCGGCCTTCGCCTCGGCCACGGTCGTGGCGTTGGCGAACCATGCGATGCCTTTGGCCTTGAGGCGCGCAACGTAAGGCGCCGGGAACAAACCCATGATCGAGGAAACGACGGCGGGGCCCGAGTCGAGCAGCGCTTCGCATTGCGCTTCGAAATCGGGCGGCACCGCGTCGCCGGCGGTTTCCGCGACAGCCGGGCCGAAGCCGCCCAAGAATGCGCGCAGCCGTGCTTCGTGGACCGGATCGCGCACGGGTGCCGGATCGGGGATCCATAGATTGAGCTGAAACGCACCGTTCGAGCGCGCGCGTTGGTCGGCGGCCCACGCGCGGATCGCATCGGGCTTCATCAGCACGGCCCCGCACGCGCCCATGCCGCCCGCGCTTGCGACGGCGGCCGAAAGGCCCGGCGCGGGCACGCCGGCCATCGGGGCCAGCAGGATCGGCACGCGCAATCCGAAGCGCGCGCAAAACGCGCGGGCCGGGGCGAACAGCGGATGGTTCGGGATCATGGCGCGGAGTCTATACCGGGCCCGCGCGTTTGGAAAATCGTTCGATCAGTAGGCAAGCGCCAGCGCGTCGCGCCGGTGGTCGGCGACGGCCACGCGCGTCCGCCCGCGCGCGCCGACCAACCCGATCGATCCCATCAACCAGTCCGACGGCGGGCGCAGCGCGAGCTTGTGCCCGCGCGCGGCGAGCGTATCGAGGATCGCGGGCGCCACGCGCGCTTCGACGGCGAGTTGGTCGCCGCCGATGAAGTTCCAGCGCGGTGCCGCGACGGCCGCCTCGGGCCGCGCGGGATCGCGCATGACGCCGACGGCGATCTGAAGCGTCGTTTGGGTCTGGGCTTGGGCGCCGGGCGTGCCGAAGGCCCAGCTGCCCTCCTCCGGATGGTGCATCAGGATGCCCACGAGCGTATGCCGCGGCCGGCGCCCCGGCGCGGGCGCGTTGGCCCCGGTCGTGAACGAAGCGCCGCGATCGTTCGACAGCCAGCCGTTGGGGGCGAGCAGCCGCCCGCCGAAGGGCCGGTAAAGCGAGTGGATCAACGTCGCCACGCGCCCTTCGCGATCGACGGCGGCGACTTGGGTCGTCTCGCCGTAATTGCGCGCCATCGGCGCGCCCATGGCGGCGCGATGGTCGATGGTTTCGCGTTTGGCACGCAGGGCCGCACCGGACAGCGACGCTTCGGCACGCGCGCGCGGCCCGTTGCCGTCGGCGAGTTCGGCCAGATCGCCATAGGCGCGCTTGTAGGCCTCGATCAGCATATGCGCGCGATGGGCGTCGTCGTTCTCGCGCACCGTATCCGCACCCGCGATTCCGAGGGCGGCGAGCGTCGCGCAGGCTTGGCTCATCGGCGGTTGGCCGTAGGCGGTCCACGCCCCGAAAGCGAGCGCGAGCGGCGCTTCGTCCTGGGCCGCGTAATCGGCCGCTTCGCGTGCGCCGACTTTCGCGCCGGCGGCGCCCCACGCCTCGCACGCGCGCGCGAATTCGCCGTCGAGATCCCCGTGCCGCCAGCGCGCGAGGCTTTCGGCGAGACCCGGCACGACGAAGCGTTCGTCGGCCCGCGGCAGACGCCCGCCATGGGCCTCGGCCAGCGCTTGGCGCAACGGCCCCTCGCGCAACGCCTGCAGATGGCGGTCGAGCCGCGGGCTGACCGTAACGCCGCGCGCGGCCAATGCTTCCCCGCGCGCAAGCGCCGCTTCCAAACCCAAACGACCGGCATCGCGCGCCAAACGCGCAAAAGCGGCGGGTGCCCCCGGGATCAAACAATAGCCCGCGCGGTCGTCGTCGCTTTTCGGATGGGCGTAGGCTGCGGGCGCCGGTCCCGCGCCGTTGACCGCGCGCACGGCGCCGTCGGGTTCGCGCCACAGCGCGAACAGATCGCCGCCGGGGCCGCACATATCGGGCATCGCCGCCCAGTCGCACGCGGCCATCGCCAGACACGCGTCGATGGCATTGCCCCCCGCCTCCAATGCGGCGATCCCGGCCAACGCCGAAGCCGGGTGGCCGGCGACGACCGCGCTATCGAGGCCGCGCGCCGCACGGCCCGACCCGTAGCCGGGTTCCGCACCGCTCATCGGGCGAAGGCCGGCGCATCGCCGCCCGTGGGCGTGCGCATCGCTTCGATCATGGCGAGCGCGTCATCGAGCGTTGCGAGGCGCGGATTCATCCGAACTTGGCCCGAGCGCATCGCCGCGGCCGCGACCTTCGCGCGCGCCTCGGCGTCGGGAACGTACTTGTCGATCGACACGTCGAGCCCGACGGCCGCGCGGATCTTGCCCATCGCTTGCGCCGCGGAGGCGGCGCCGAAGGCTTCGGCGACGACCTCGCCCTTGCGGCCCAAGACCGGCGCGTTGAACGCGGTCACGACCGGCAACGCCAGCGCGTTGCCGAGGCCGTGGGCGACGTGATGGAGTGCACCCAGCGGCGCGGCGAACGCGTGCGCGAGCCCAAGATTTGCGCTGTTGAAGGCGATCGCGGCCTGGCAAGACGCAATCAGGCAGGCCGACCGCGCTTCGAGATTTTCCGGCTCGCGATAGGCGACCGGCAACCATCGTGCGAGCAGGCGGAAGCTTTCCACCGCGAGCGGATCGGTCATGACGGAGGCCGCGTTGGAGACATAGGCCTCGACCGCATGCGTGACCGCATCGTACCCGGATTGGGCGGTCACGAAAGCGGGCGCGCCGACCGTCAGGGCAGGATCGAGCAGCGCGATTTTCGCGGTCATCTCGGGCGACCGGTAGATCAGCTTCACCTCGGCACCGGATTTCGAACTGATCGCGGATTCGGAAACCTCGGACCCCGTACCGGCGGTGGTCGGCGCGCAAACGAACAGCGAGGCGTGCGGACGCAGCGTTTTGCCGAAGCCCGAAATTCCTTCGGCCGGGCCGGGGTTGGACAACAGCAGGCGCGCGACTTTGGCCGTGTCCATCGTCGATCCGCCGCCGATCGCGACGATCATGTCGGGATCGGCCGCCGCAAAAGCGCGGGCCACCGCTTCGATGCTGGCCGTATCCGGTTCGCGCGAGGGCACGTGCACGACGGCCGGGGCGGCGCCCGTACCGGCCTTCAGCGCTTCGATCGCGCGCGCCTCGATGGGGCCGCCCGCGAAAACCGCGTCGATCGCCAGAACCGCACGCGCGCAGCCGAACTCCTTGGCGAGATCGGCGAGTTTGCCGATGGCGCCGGGCGCGTGAATCACCCGCCGCGCGGAATGGAAGAAGACGAATTCGCCGGAAACTGCCGCCATGGTCCCCACCCCGAAATGTCCGCAAGATCGTACATTCGGCCTAGCGGCGGCGCAACAAGGTCGTGCCCCGCGCCATGCCGGCATCCGCCCGCGACAGATCGATGCGGATCGAATAGCGCATCAGATCCGCGCGATGGATGGATTGCCCGGCCATCACCCGCCGGCCCGCGCGGTCGAAATAGACGAGATGACGCACCAGCACGGGCGAGTTGGCCGGCAGATGCAGCAACTCCATTTCCTCCGGTCCCGACAACGCCGCTTCGATCGTGAGCTCGCTGTGGTCGAGATCGACCTTGTGCCAGAGCGTGTGCAGAAGCGACGTCGCCGCGTCGGCGCGCTTCAAGCCGTCGCCGAGTGCGGCGGGCAGATAGCGCCAATCGATGGCCACGGGCGCGATGGCGGTCGCGCGCACGCGCTTGACGAACAGAACATCGGCCCCGGGCGGCACGTCGAGCGCATCGGCGATGGTCGGGGAAGCGCCGACGCGTTCGAACGCCAGCACGCTCGCCGTGATCGGCCTGCCCTCGGCTTCCCACTGGCGGCGGATATTCATGCCGGGGGTCAGTTTCTCCTCGACCTTGCGCAAGCTCACGGCCGTGCCGCGCCCGCGGGTCCGGCGCAGCACGCCGGCTTCGACGAGTTCGGCCAACGCCTCGCGCACGGTCGCGCGGCTGACGCCGAACATCGCGGTCAGCTCCTCGTCGGAGTAGAAACGGCGTTCGGGATCGGTCCATCCCCCGACCATCGCGAGCAACCGGTTGCGGACTTGGACGTAAAGGGGGATCGGCGAGGCGCGATCGAGCGAAACAGCGTCGGGGGCCGCGCTGGGGGAGGGCGTGCCGCGCTTGCGCTTGGCGCTCACGCTCGGGCCCCGGAACCCGCGATCGCGTCCAACTCCGCGATCAAATCGAGGACGACGGGCATGGGACGACAATCGCGCAGCAGGCCCGCTGCCGCCCGCGCGAGAACCGCATCGCGCAAAATGCCCTCCGCCGTCGCTTCAGGATGGCCTTGGTCGCGCAGCGCCTCGGCACAGATTTCGACGATTTCCTCGCGCATATGCGGGAACGCTACCCCAACGCGCGGAGCCCTGGTAGAAAAATCCCGGGGAGAGACGCAATGCCGCTGATCAAATACATCACCGACATCCAATTCGACTTCGGGGCTGCGAAAACCTTGGCCGAGGCGTGCGCCGCGCACGGGATCACCCGGCCCCTGGTCGTCACCGACAAGGGTGTCGTCGCCGCGGGTGTCGCCGAGCAAGCTTTGGCCGCGATCGCGGGCAAACTGCCCTTCGCCGTGTTCGACGAAACCCCCGGCAATCCGACCGAGGCCGCCGTGGGCAAGGCCCACGCGCTCTACGCCGCGCATGGGGCGGACGGGATCGTGGCGGTGGGCGGCGGATCGTCGCTCGATCTCGCCAAGGGTGTCGCCATTCTTGCGGGCCATCCGGCCCCGCTCGCCCAATACTGCACGATCGACGGCGGCGCGCCGAAAATCACCAAGGCTTGCGCGCCGTTGATCGCCATCCCCACGACCGCGGGTACGGGCAGCGAAGTCGCGCGCGGCGCCATCGTGATCCTCGACGACGGCCGGAAGGTCGGCTTCCATTCGTGGTTCCTCGTACCGCGCGTCGCGATCCTCGATCCCGACCTGACGCTGGCGTTGCCCGCCGGACTTACGGCCGCGACGGGCATGGACGCGATCGCGCACTGCATCGAGGTGTTTCTTGCTCCCGCCTTCAACCCGCCGGCGGACGGAATAGCGCTGGACGGCCTGACGCGCGGGATCAAATGGATCCGCCGCGCGGTGGAGAACGGCAAGGACCGCGACGCGCGCAAACACATGATGAGCACGTCGATGCAAGGTGCCATGGGCTTCCAGAAAGGCCTGGGGGCGGTGCATTCGCTGTCGCACGCGCTGGGCAGCTACAAGCCCAAGTCGCTGCATCACGGCACGTTGAACGCCGTCCTTCTCCCCGCGGTCTTGCGCTTCAACCGCAGCGCCGAAACGGCCGTCGCGGAAGACAAATACCCGCGCCTGCGCCAAGCGATGGGCCTCGCCCCGGCCGAATCACCCGACGGAGCCATCGCCGCGCTGACCCGCGAGCTCGGCCTGCCGACCGGGCTGGCGGCGATGGGCGTCGAAAAGGATTTCGTCGAAGAGGCGGTGTCCAAAGCCCTCAAGGACCATTGCCACACGACCAATCCGCGCGTGGCCACCCCGGACGAATATCGCGCCATGCTGGCGGAAAGCTGGTGACGCGATCAGCCGTGGCCGCCGTAAAGCCAGGCCAGCGTCTCGTACCATTGCTCGTTCGTCTTCGCGCGCATGATCTCGTTGCGCAGCTTCGCGTGCGCGCCGTCGGGGTGATAGATGTGCTCGCCGACCTGGCGGCTTTGCAACTGGACGCGCGCGGTGCGCGTCAATCGCCGGTCGCGA
>JADCGK010000203.1 GCA_020249045.1 Azospirillum sp.
CGCGCCCTGCCCGGCGGCGTCGCGCGCGGCGATTACGCGCCCGCCCGCGAGGTCGATTTCAAGCCGGCGCTGCTGGTCGCGGCGTTCCTGCTGATCGTCGCCGACCTCGTCGTGGCGTTGGTGCTGCGCGGATTGCTGGCACCCGGAGCGCTGTGGAAACGCCTGGCCGGGGCCGTGCTGCTCGCGGCACTCCTCGGGCCCGCGCCCGCCGACGCCCAATCCCGGCCGCCGACGGCGCGGCCCGAACTCGACGAGCGCGCGGCGTTGGCCAACGCGCTGCAAACCCGCTTCGCCTACGTGCAAACCGGCCGCGACGATATCGACGCGGTCAGCCGGGCCGGCCTCGCGGGCTTGGGCGTCGTCCTCGCCCGGCGCACGGCGGTGGACGCGGGTCAGCCCACCGGCGTGGATGTCGAACGCGACGAACTCGCCTTCTACCCGCTGATCTATTGGCCGATCGATCCTTCGGTGCCCCGCCCCAGCGATCGCGCGCTCGCGCGCGTCAAACGCTATCTCGCCGACGGCGGGATGATCCTGTTCGACACGCGCGAGGCCGATTTCATCGGTCCTGCGTCGGCCGGCCCTGCCGCGGCGCGCTTGCGCGAGATCCTCCGCCCGCTCGACCTGCCGCGGTTGGGCCGCGTGCCGCCCGATCACGTGCTGACCAAGGCGTTCTACCTTCTGCAGGAATTCCCGGGCCGCGTGACCGGCGCGCCAGTCTGGGTCGAAGCGCCCGACGCGCGCGAGAACGACGGCGTGTCCTCGGTCATCGTCGGCGCGCACGATTGGGCGTCGGCCTGGGCGTTGGACGCGCAAGGCCGGGCGATGTTCGCGGCCGTGCCGGGCGGCGAAGGCCAGCGCGAACAAGCCGTGCGCTTCGGCGTGAACCTCGTGATGTATGCGCTGACCGGCAACTACAAGGCCGATCAGGTCCATGTCGATGCGATCCTGGAGCGTTTGCGGCGATGACGGAATACTCGCTCGCCTTCGCGCCGCTGATTCCGTGGTGGGCGCTCGCCCTCCTCGCCGCGCTGGCCGCACCGGCGGCCGGTGCCGCGCTGGCCGCGCGCGCGAAGGGCGCATGGTGGCGCGCCGGCGCGCTTGCGGGCGTGCTGCTGGCGCTCGCCAATCCGCTCGCCGTCGTCGAACAACGCAAGGCGCTGCCCGACGTGGCGCTCATCGTCGTGGATGAATCCGCGAGCATGCGGATCGGCGAACGGACCGCGCGCGCCGAGCGCGCCGCGCAAACGCTGCGCGAACGCTTGGGCCGCGAGAAGGATCTGGAGGTGCGCACGATCCGCGCGGGCGCCGGCGGCCAAGGGGCGGAGGGCACGCGGCTGTTCGATTCCCTCGAACGGGCTTTGGCGGACGTGCCGCGCGCGCGCCTTGCGGGTGTCGCGCTGGTGACCGACGGGCAAGTCCACGACGCGCCCAAGGGCACGGCCGAGGAGATCGCGCGCTTGGGCCTGCCCGGCCCCCTGCACGCGCTGATCGCCGGCAATCGGGGCGAGATCGACCGGCGCTTGGTGATCGACGAAGCGCCGGCCTTCGCGATCGTCGCCAAGCCCCAGACGTTGACCTTGCGGGTGGAGGAAGGCGAAGCGCCGCGCGCAGGCGCGCCGCGCGAACTCGCGCGCGTCGAGATCAAGCGCGACGGCCAGCCCTTCCGCACGGTCCAATTGCCGGTGGGTGTGCCCACCAAACTCGAATTCCAGATCGACAAACCCGGCACGACCGTTTTCGAGATCGAGGTCGCGGCGGGCGCGCGCGAACTCACGCTCGACAACAACCGGCAGGTGGTCGTCGTCAACGGCGTGCGCGACCGCATGCGCGTGCTGCTGGTCACGGGCGAACCCCACGCGGGCGAACGCACGTGGCGCAACCTGCTGAAAAGCGATCCGGCCGTCGATCTCGTGCACTTCACAATCCTGCGGCCGCCCGAGGCGCAGGACTTCACGCCGGTGAACGAGCTGTCGCTGATCGCCTTCCCGATTCGCGAGCTGTTCGAGGTCAAGCTGTCGGAATTCGATCTCGTGATCTTCGACCGCTACCGCCGCCGCGACGTGCTGGCGCAGGTCTATCTCGACAACATCGTGCGCTATGTGCGTGGCGGCGGCGCGCTGTTGATCGCCGTCGGTCCCAATTTCTCGTCGCCCAATTCGCTGTTCAACTCGCCGCTCGGCCAGATCATGCCGGGCATTCCCACCGGCCAAACCTTCGAGCAGGCCTATCTGCCCGGTCTGTCGCCGGTGGGCCGGCGCCATCCGGTGACGTCCGATCTGCCCGGGGCGGAGGGCGGCGCGCCCGAATGGGGCCGATGGTTCCGGCATATCGACACCGAACCGCGGCGCGGCCAGGTGCTGATGACCGGTGCCGCCGACCGGCCGTTGCTGCTGCTCGACCGCGTGGGCGAAGGCCGCGTCGCGCAGATGATGAGCGATAACATCTGGCTGTGGGCGCGCGGCTACGACGGCGGCGGCCCGCACGCCGAGCTGCTGCGCCGCGTGGCGCATTGGCTGATGAAGGAACCCGAACTCGAGGAAAACGACCTCAAGGCTCGGGTGCGGGGTTCCCGCGTGGAGATCGAGCGCCGCGCGGTCGAGCCCGTCGCCACGCCCGTGCGCGTCGAAGGGCCCGAGGGCACGGTCGCCGAAATCCGCTTGGGCGAAGGCCGCGGCGGCCGCCAGACGGCGACGTTCGCCCCCGACCGCCCCGGTCTTTATCGACTGACCGACGGCGAGCGCACGACGCTGGCGGCGGTGGGCGCCGTCAACCCGACGGAGACCGCCGACGTGCGCGCGACCGACCGTGCCCTGCGTCCGGCGGCGGCGGCGACCGGCGGCGAAATCGTCTGGTTGCAGGACGGCGTGCCGGAAATCCGCCGCGTTCGGCCGGGGCGCGACATGGGCGGCGCGATCCCGGGTCAGCGCGGTTGGATCGGTTTCCGGACCAACGGCGATTACGTCGTCGCGGGCGTCGCGCAAACGCCGCTGATGCCGGGACTGCTCACGTTCCTTGCGTGTCTCGCCGCCCTGCTGATGGCCTGGCGCCGCGAAGGGCGCTGAACCTCACGCGACGACGGCAGGGCCGGCTTTGGCGAGCGCGCAGAGCCGGTCGATCTCCCGCGCCGGCAAAGGCCGGTGATAGTGGTAGCCCTGGCCGAAAAGACAGCCCAATTCACGCAACAGCTTGGCTTGGGATTCGCGTTCGATGCCTTCGGCCACGGCGCGCAACCCCAGCGCCTTCGCCAATCCCATGATCACGCGCACGATTTCGTAGCTGTTCGGATCGACGTCCATCACGCCGATGAAACTGCGGTCGATCTTGAGTTTGGCGAAGGGCAGCGAAGGCAGCAGCGACAGCGAGGACTGGCCCGTACCGAAATCGTCGATCGCGAGCGAGGCGCCCAGCCGCACGACCTCATCGAGGAAGCGACGGGCGGCGTCGGTGTTCTCCAGCACCACGGATTCGGTGAGCTCGAGTTCCAAATGCGCCGCATCGAGACCCGCACGCGCGAGGGCGCGGCAGACCAACGCCGGCACATCGTCGCGGGCGAGCTGGCGCGGGGAAAGATTGACGGAGACGAAATCGGGCGCGGCCGAACCATGGGTCCGCCGCCATGCGGCCATCTGCGCGCAGGCCCGCTCCAGCACGAACCGGCCGATCGGCACGATAAGGCCGGATTGCTCGGCCACCGGGATGAAGACGTCGGGCGAGACGGGTGTGGAGCCGTCGCGGTTCCAGCGCAGCAATGCTTCCACGCCCGACATCCGCCCGCGCTCGATGTCCATGATCGGCTGATAGACGATGTCGAACTCGCAACGGTCCAGCGCCTCGCGCAGTCGCAACTCCATCTCCAACAGCCCCAGCGCCTCGCCGTGGCGCGCGGGCTCGAAGATTTCGATGCGTCCGCCGCCGGAGCTTTTGGCGCGGTTGAGCGCCACGTCGGCGTTGGAGACGAGCGTCTGCGCGCGCACGTCGGTATCGCCGTCGGCGAAGGCGAGCCCGGCCGAAGCGCCCACCGTCAGCGCGCGCGCGGCCGACTCGCGCGACAGCGTGAAGCCCGCGGCGAAGGACGCAAGCGCGCGTTCGGCGGCCATGGCCGCATCGGTTTTGCGCGGCGCCTCGACGAGGAAGCCGAATTCGTCCCCACCCAGCCGCGCGAGCGCGCAGGCGGCACCCAGCGCCTCCTCCAGCCGACGCGCCACGGCAGCGAGAAGTTCGTCGCCCGCGTGATAGCCCAGCGAGTCGTTCACAACCTTGAAGCGATCCACGTCCAGGCACACGACCGCGATCTCGCTGTCCGTGCCGCGGGCGCGGCGGCGCGTCAGCGCCTGTTCGACCTGTTCGAGAAAAAGCGCGCGCGCGGGCAGGCCCGTCAGCGTGTCGCGAAGCGTGCGCTCGACCAACTGCCGTTCGATCGCGGTCTGGTCGGTCAGGTCGCGCAGCGTGACGAAATGGCCCGGCGACGCCGGCCCCACGGCGAACGCGGCGGGGAACGCCCGGCCGTCGCGGGCCAGCGCGTGCGCCTCGAAATGGCCGCCGTCGGTCGAATCCCAAATCTCGCCGAAAGCCTCGGCGTTGGGCACGATCTCGGCGAGCGACAAGCCCGTCGCGTCGCCCGCCAGCAGGCGCCGCGCCGCGCGGTTGGTCGCCGCGATGCGGCGCGCGGCGTCCAACGCCAGCGTGGCGTCGGGCAGGCGATCGAGCAAGTCGCGCTCTTGGGGGGTCAGACTCGTCACGCGTTCGAAGTCTCCGCTCGCGATCGACCGTTTATCGGCGCGACCGGGATAAGAAAAGGTTAAGCCGTCGCGCGCGATTCATCCACAGGTTTACGTCACGTCGTCCCGCGCATCGCTTGGCGGCCCATCTGCACGATCAAGCGCGCGAAGGCGGGATCGTCGAGCGTCGCGGGTCGATCCATCCAGCCATGCGCGGCGACGATCGGGCCGTTTGGGCCACAAAGCACGGCGTACATGTTCGTCGTCTTCGGATCGCGTTCGAAACGCGGCGCGCGATCCTGGCAGACGGCCCAGAAATCGGGGTGGCGCACCGCCCGCGCCTCGTGGAGAAAGATGAGGCGATATCCACCGGCTTGCGCTGCGGGATCGGCTTCGAACTTAAGCCACGGGTCGGAAAAATTGCGGCGCAGCGTCTCCGCGGCCCGGCGCGCCAACGAGTCCGCCGCCTCGCCCAGCATTTCGCCGCGCGCCGCGACGCGCAAGGCGCCGTTGGACGAGTCGGCCTGGAGAATTTGCCAAGGATCCGCGCCGGCGGCGAAAACCACTTGGCTGGTCGGGCGTCCGCAACCGAACAGCCCAAGGATCGCGGCGAACAAGCCCATGGCGATCACCCCTTTGCGCATCCGCGCGCTCATCCCAGTTTGACGGCCGTGCCGTTGGCCGCGACCATCAGCATCGTGCCGCCGACGCTTTGGTATTCGACGTCCACGCCGATCACCGCGTCAGCACCGAGCTTCGCCGCGCGCGCCGCCAGTTCGTCGAGCGCTTCGCGCCGCGCGTCGGCCAGCACCTTTTCGTAACCGCCCGCCCGGCCGCCCACCCAGTCGCGGACAGAAGCGAAGAAATCCCGGATCGCGTTCGATCCCATCACGACGTCGGCCGCGACGATGCCCAGATAGGCGACGACGCGCCGGCCTTCGACCGTATCGGTGGTGGTAATCAGCATGTCCGCATTTCTCCCGTGGTTGGCGCCGCTTCACTCCGCCGCGCGCTCGCTCGCGCCCAACTGGCGCGCGATGATGTCGAGCAACGCGGATTTCCGGTAGGGCTTCGAAAGGAAATCGTTCATGCCCGCCGCCCGGCATTCCTCGGCATGGCTTTGGAAGGCGTTCGCGGTCAGCGCCACGATGGGTACGCCGCCCGCCCGGCCGGGCAGCGCGCGGATCGCCCGCGCCGCCGCAAGACCGTCCATCTCCGGCATATGGACGTCCATCAGAACGATGTCGTACGCGCGCGCGCGCACGGCCGCGACGGCTTCGATCCCGTTGGCCGCGACATCCGCGCGGATGCCGACGGTCTCCAGCATCGCGAGGGCGACGACGCGGTTGGTCTCGTTGTCTTCGGCGAGCAGCACACGCAAGCCCGACGCCCGGCCGCGCAACATCTCGGCGGGCGCCGCCGACTCCGCCGCCGCAAGCGCGGTCTGCCCGCCCGGATCCGCATCGAACTGCAGATCCACGCGGAACGCGCTGCCGGCACCGGGCGCGCTGCGCACGCCGATCGTCCCGCCCATGCGCTCGACAAGCCGGCGGGAAATGGCGAGGCCCAGGCCCGTACCGCCGTAACGCCGGGTGATCGATCGATCGAGTTGGCTGAACTCCCGGAACAACTCGCCCAAGCGGTCGGGCGCGATGCCGATGCCGGTGTCGCGCACGACGAACCCCAACCGCAGACGCCCAGAACTGGCCGGCGGCGCGGCTTCGAGGGACAGCGCGACGGCGCCTTCTTCCGTGAACTTGACCGCGTTGGAGACGAGGTTGAGCAGGACCTGGCGCAAGCGTCCGGGGTCGCCGACGACGCGCTCCGGCACGTCGGGCCCGGCGGCGAAGTCCAATCGAAGCCCCTTGGCCGCGGCTTGGGGAGCCAACACGTCGAGCGCGCCGCGCGCCAACGCGCGCGGGTCGAAGACCAGCCGTTCGAGTTCCATCCGACCCGCCTCGAGCTTCGACAGGTCGAGGATGTCGTCGATGATGTGCATCAGCGATTCGCCCGAATCGCGGATCGTCTCCACCGCGCGGCGCTGGTCGGGCGTCAGCGCGCCGTCGAGCAGAATGGTGGTCATCCCGATCACGCCGTTCATCGGCGTGCGGATCTCGTGGCTCATCGACGCCAGGAACTCGGACTTGGCGCGGTTGGCTTTCTCTGCCGCCTCGCGCGCACGTTCGGCTTCGTCGCGCGCGCCCGCAAGCCGGCGCTCGGCGGAGACCTGTTCGGTGACCACGCGCGCGCCCCCGCGATAGCCGCGGAAACGGCCGGCCTCGTCGAAAACCGGAATGCCCGACAGCGAGACCCACTCGCTGCGCCCCTCGGCGGCGGCGAAAGCGTGGACGAAATCCCGGAACGGCCGCCGGGCGGCCAAATCCTCGGCGAGGTCGGCGGTCGAACTTTGCGCCCCCTCGGCGACGAATTCGGTCAGGTTCCGCCCGCGCATCGCGCCGACGTCCAGCCCGACCCGGCTGCGCGGATCGGACACGAACGCGACGCGATGGTCGGCGTCCGTTTCCCAGAACCAATCGGAGGTGACGTTGGCGAAATCGCGGAAACGCTGTTCGCCGAGCGCCAAAGCCTCGAGCGCCGATTTCTCGGCACTTACGTCGAGCAGCAGGCCGTCCCACACGGTCGATCCGTCCGCGCGAATGGTCGGCGTCGCGTGCCCGCGCACCCAGCGCGTCTCACCGCGCCCTTTGGGCTCGATGCGGAATTCGGCAAGCCATTCGTCCCGACGCGCCGTCGCGCGCAGGATCGACCGGCGCACGCCCGCGAGATCCTCGCGCGCCACGACGGTGAAAAGCTCCGCCCCCGACCGCATCACGGCCTCGGGGTCGAGTCCCAGCAAATCGAGCGACCGGCTCGACATGTAGGGGAACGAAATCGTACCGTCGACGTCGCGCCGCATGCGATAAAGGACGCCGGGCACGAACCCCGACAACTCGGCGAGTTGGCGGCTTTGCGCCTCGGCGCGTTCGCGCTGGGCGATTTCCTCGGTCACGTCGCGCGCCACACCGCGATAGCCGCGGAAACGCCCGTCAGCGTCGAACAAGGGCATGCCGGAACTCGACACGATCATCGCCCGCCCGTCGGCGGCGATCTTCCGGCGGATCATGTTGCGGAACGGCTCGCGCCGGGCGATCAGGTCCTGCACGCGCAGCAATTCCGGATCGGCAGCCTCGAATTGGCTCGCCGCCGCGTGGCGGGGTCGGCCGAGCCGTGCGTCGACGTCGATCCCGTGCGCCCGCGCGGATTCGGAAACGAACACAAGGCGGTCGTCGGCGTCGGTCTCCCAGAACCAATCCGACGAAGCCGAGGCGAAGTCCCGAAAGCGCGCCTCGCCCTCGGCCAGGCGCGCTCGCGAATCCGCAAGACGGCCGATGGCGCGCAACAACAACCCGCCCAACAGGGCGACGAACAAACTCGCGGCCAACGCCGCCAAAAGCGCGGCGCGGCGCTCGTCGTTCACCTCGGCGATTTCGCGGCCAAGATCGACCGAAAAATGCGCGAGCAAATCCGCACCCGCGAGACGCTGCCAACCGGTCATCCGGCGCGCGCCGTCGATGGCGCCCACGACCTCGCCCAACGCGAAACCATCGCGCAGCGCCGCCTGGAACACGCTGGACGTGCCGACGTTCTGCCCGTGGGTGACCCTGCCTTGATCGTCGATCCGGCCGCGAACCACGCCGTCGAAGCCGGCCACATTGGCCGCCGCCCCGGGCTTGAGCGTCCGCCGGTCGACGGGGCGGACGAAGGCGTCAGGCGTCAGAACGACGACCGCAAATCCCGCCAATTGTCCGGACTCATCGCTGACCCGGCGCGCGACGGGAACGCGCGCCCGACCGTCGGCCCCCATGATGGGCGCGCCGACATGCAGCAAATCGCCTTCGGCGTCGGTCAGCACTTTGACGTAGGCGCGTCCGGACATGTCGCGCCCGCGCGCGGACGGATCGCCGGACCAAGCGACCACTTTCGCGTCGGCGCCGACCGCCACGACGTCGAAAATCCCCGCCGGACCGTCCGCATGTTCGGCAAGGACGCGATCGACGTCGACGTCCGCACCGTCGCGGCGCATCGCCGCGCGCGTGGCGCGGACGGCCGCATCGGCCACGGCGACCGTCCGCTCGATGGAACTGGCGTAAAGCCGCGTAAGTTGGGCGACGTCGGTGCGCGCGTGGCTAACCGCCTCGTCGACGACATGCGCGGCGTACCACGCCCGCGCGGACCAGATCACCGCAAGCGCGAGCGCGCAAACCAACAGCACGGCAACCATCAAACGGCGCGTCGTCGCGGCGGCCAAACGGGATGGTGGCAAAGGCATCATCGGGGTTCAGAACCTGCCTGAGGATAGCGCGAAATCGCGGACCCGCGCGACCCCGGCTTTACAGCGCCACGGCGCTTCCCTTACGGTCCCCCGGACCCGAGGGAGGGGCCGCGATGACCGCCAGCCGATATCTACCTATGCGCGAAATCATGCGCCGCGGCGCCGTCATGCCGATTCTGACGCTCGACGATCCAGGTGCGGCGCGCGAAGTGGCGCGCGCTTTGGTCGCGGGCGGGGTCGGTGTGTTCGAAATCACGCTGCGCACGCCGTCGGCACTGGCCGCACTGGCCGCAATGCGCGAAGCCGCACCGAGCGCGCTGATCGGCGCCGGCACGATCTTGAATGCCGACGACCTGCGCCGCGCCATGGATGCCGGCGCGGCGTTCGGCGTGTCGCCGGGCTTCACGCCCGCCCTGGGCCAAGCCGTGCGCGAGGCGGGCTTTCCCTTCCTGCCGGGGATCGAAACCACCAGCGAAGCGATGCACGCGCGCGAAATGGGTTTTCGGGAATTGAAGCTGTTTCCGGCCAACGTGCTCGGCGCAATCCCGTGGCTGGCGGCGATCCGGCCGGTATTCCCCGACTTGGCGTTCTGTGCGACCGGCGGCGTCAAACCGGCGGACGTGCCCGCCCATCTTGCCCAACCCAATTGCCTGCAATGCGGCGGATCGTGGGTCGTACCGGCCGACGCGGTCGCCAAGCGCGACTGGGCGGCGATCGAGGCGCTGGCGCGCCAAGCCGCGGCGTTCAAGCGCCCCGCATGAACGCGTCGACCTCGGCGCGCGTCGGGCAGCCGAGCCGGCCGCCGAAGACCGTGCATTTCAGCGACGCCGCGGCGCACGCGAATTTAGCGGCCGCATCCATCGGCCGGCCTTCGGCCAGGGCCAGCGCCAGCGCGCCGTGGAACACGTCGCCGGCCGCAAGGGTGTCGATCGCCGCAACGGCCGGCGCCGGGACATGGGCGATCTCGCCGTTCTCGAGCCAGACGTAACCCTTCGCCCCGCACGACGCGCCCACATGCGTGTGCCCGCCGCGTCCGGCCACGCCACGCAGCCCCTCCGCGACGTCCGTCGTGCCGGTATGGACGGCAAGGCCCGCATCCGAAAAAACCGCGTGGGTCGCCAGCGGCACGAGTTCGGCAAGGATCGCCGGCTCGGTCGTTTCGGCGTCGAGCATCGCGCGTACGCCGGCCGCGCGCGCGGCCGTCATCGCGCGGATCGCACCGGGAACCCAGCGCACATCGCAATGCAGGAACGCAACGCCCGCCAGGTTTTCCAGCGGCAGCCACGCAGGGTCGGGGTCGAGCGCGGGATCGTGGAATACTGTAACCTGGCGTTCGCCGCGCGCATCGACCGCGACGGCCGCGTGCGAGGATTTGCCGCCGGGGCACGCGCGCAAGCCCGCCACATCCAGCCCCGCTTGGGCCAATTCCGCGCGCATGGCATCGCCTTGCGCATCGGCGCCCAGCCGCGCCCACACAGCCGCGCGCCCGCCCAACCGCGCGAACGCGCACGCCGCCGATATCGCCATGCCGTCGGTCACGCGCACGGCCGCATGTGCCAACGCCTTGCCCGGGGCGGGCGGGATCGCCGCCACGCGGTAGATCGTCGTCAGGCAAGCGGCGCCGACCGCAACGAGTCTCGGAATCGTCATCGTGCGGCGACTATAGCGCGCGCGCGGCGCATGATAGAATGCTCCGCGTGTCGCTCGATATTCCCGCCGCCCTCAAACGCCTGCTCGCGTTGTGCGACCGGCCCCCGCCGCGTTCGGCACCCAAGCGCCTCGACCCGCTTTTCAGGGAATTGGGCGGCGCGCGCCTCAAGCGCCCGGCCGAGGAGATCGGCGATTTGATCTGGGCGATCTGGACCGATCACGCCGACGACGACGCGGTGGACGCCATGCACGCGGCGATCGGGCACATCGTCGCCAAGGACGGCGCGGGTGCGCGCGTGCTGCTCGACGATCTGTGCCGACGGCATCCGGATTGGGCGGAGGCTTGGAACAAGCGCGCCACCCTCGCCTTCATCGAGGAGCGCGACGCTGACGCGGTCGAGGACATCCTGGAAACGCTGGCGCGCGAGCCGCGCCATTACGGCGCGATGGCCGGATTCGGACAAATCGCCTTGCGCCAGGGCCAACCGGCCGCGGCATTGGCCGCGTGGGACCGGGCGTTGGCGCTCAACCCGCATCTTTCCGATTTGGCGGCGGCGGCCGACGATTTGCGCGAACTTTTCGCCGGCCGGCCGAACTGACCCGCGCGGTAGCCCGCTAGGGGTTGCCGGCGCATCTTGGTTTGATACTATCATCATATGAATGGGGGGAGACGCGCGACCGGCATCCACGCGGATGCTGTCGCACAAATCGCGCGGAAAATCCTGCGCGGCAAGCTGGCGGCGGGGGCAAGCCTGCCGACCGAGCCCGAGATCGGCGCCGAATTGGGCGTGAGCAGGACCGTCGTGCGCGAGGCAGTCAGGACGCTCGCGGCCAAGGGACTGGTCGTGACCGGCCCGCGGCTGGGCACGCGCGTGCGTCCCGTGCCGGAATGGAACCTGTTCGATCCGGATGTGATCGCCTGGCGCGTTGCCGCCGGCGTGGACGTCAAATTCCTCGAAGACGTCGTCGAACTGCGCTTGACGATCGAACCCATGGCCGCGCGTCTGGCCGCCAAGCGCGCGGACGCGGCCGGGGTGGCCCGCGTGGCGGACGCCTACGCGCGCATGGCCGACGCGGTCGACGGCAAAGGCGGCTATCTGGCCGCCGATCTGGATTTTCATCAGGCGATCCTGGCCGCGGCGGGCAATCAATTCGTTTCGGCGTTCGCCCCGCTTTTGGGCGCGCTGCTGCACGTGTCGTTCCGCCATTCGGTCAAAAGCCGGGCGAGCGCGCGCGCCTCGCTGCCGCTGCACGAGGCGGTTTTGCGCGCCATCGCCAAGCGCAAACCCGATGCGGCCGAGAAAGCGCTCGCGGCGCTGATCCGCCGCGCGCGCGAAGACATGTTCGACGGCGGAAAAACGGACGGATTCCTCGAGGAGGACGGTCGATGACGGGCGCCACCGGCATATGGAAGACGATCGAGGACGCGTTCTTTTCCCTCCTCGAAAAACTGCTCGTCGCGCTGCTGGCGGGCATGGTCGTCATGGTCTTCGGCAACGTCGTGCTGCGTTGGACGATCAATTCGGGCCTGGACGTGTCCGAGGAGATGAGCCGCTTCTTTTTCGTCTGGCTGACTTTCGTGGGCGCGGTCGTCGTCGCGCGCGAAAACGCCCATTTGGGCGTGGACGCGCTGGTCGCGCGTTTGGGCGACAAGGGCCGGTTGGTCTGCATGGTCCTGTCCGATTTGCTGATCCTGTTCTGCTGCGCCGTCTTCTTTTGGGGCACGCACCGTCAGGCCGGGATCAACGCGACGAACATCGCCCCGGTCACCGGCATTTCGATGCTGTGGGTCTTCGGCGTGGGCTACTTCACGAGCCTGGGCATCGGCGCGATGACCTTGGCCCGGTTGATCCGCGCGCTGCTGGGCAAGGTAAGCGAGACCGAACTCGCGATCTTCGCGGGCCAGTTCGCCGACGACTCGCAGGCCGCGCAGCTCAAGCGGGGGCTGGAATAATGACCGTCCTCGTCTTCCTGGCCGCCCTTATCGGGTCGATGGCGATCGGCATGCCGGTCGCCTTCTCGCTGGTCGTCACGGGCGTGGCGCTGATGACCTGGCAGGGCATTTACGACACGCAAATCGTGGCGCAGAAAATCCTCGACGGGTCCGACAGTTTCGTCCTTCTCGCGATCCCGTTCTTCCTGCTCGCGGGCGAGTTGATGAACGCGGGCGGCCTGTCCAAGCGCATCGTCAATTTCGCGCTGGCACTGGTGGGCCACCGCCACGGCGGGCTCGGCTACGTCGCGATCGTCGCGGCGATCATCATGGCCTCGCTGTCCGGATCGGCGGCCGCTGACACGGCCGCCCTCGCCGCGATCCTGATCCCGATGATGCGCAACGCGGGCTACGACGTGCCGCGCTCGGCCGGCCTGATCGCCGCGGGCGGGATCATCGCGCCCGTCATTCCGCCGTCGATCGGCTTCATCGTGTTCGGCGTCGCGGCGAACGTGTCGATTCCGCGCCTGTTCGTCGCGGGCATCGTACCGGGCATCCTGATGGGGCTGTCGTTGGTGATCGCCTGGTACATCGTCGCGAAAAAGGAGACGATGGGGTCCTTCCCGCGCCGCAGCTGGTCCGAACGCTTCCAGGCCTTCCGCGACGGGATTTTCGCCCTCGCCATGCCGATTTTCGTGCTCGGGTCGATCCGCTTCGGCTGGGCCACGCCGACCGAGGCGGCCGTCGTTTCGGCCGTCTACGCCCTGGTCGTGGGCATGTTCGTCTACCGGGAGCTGAAGCCGCGCGCGCTCTACCATGTGTTTCTGGCGGCCGCGAAGATGACCGCGGTCGTCATGTTCCTGGTCGCGGCGGCCGGCATTTCGTCCTGGCTCATCACCCAGGCGAACATCCCGGGCGAACTTGCGGGCGTGCTCGAACCGCTGCTCGACGACCCCAAAATCCTGATGCTTGGGATGATGGTCTTGGTGCTGATCGTCGGCACGGCGCTGGATTTCACGCCGACGGTGCTGATCCTGACGCCCGTCCTGATGCCGATCGTCAAGCAGGCGGGGATCGATCCCATCTATTTCGGGGTCCTGTTCATCATGAACAACGCCATCGGCCTGATCACCCCGCCCGTCGGGATCGTGCTCAACGTCGTCAGCTCGGTCGCCAAGGTCTCGATGACCCAGGTGATCCGCGGCGTGAACCCGTTCCTGCTGGCCCAAACCGGCTGCCTGCTGCTGATGGTGGCCGTCCCGCAGATCGTCATCTGGCCGTATCGCTACTTCCTCGGCCTGCCGTTCCGCTGGTAATCTGAAACGAAAAACGACCGTCAACGACGATAACGATAGGGAGAAAACGACATGCGTATGCTCACGACCTTCGCCCTCGCCGCCGCCGCGGCGCTGGGCTTCTCCGCCCCCTCGCACGCCCAATTCGAAAACCGGACGATCCGGGTTTCGAACGGCGTCAACCAGGAGCACCCGGTCGGCAACGGCGTAGCCAAGATGGCCGCTTGCGCGGCCGAGCGTTCGGGCAACCGGATGCGACTGCAGGGCTTCTGGGGCGGGGCCCTCGGCGGCGATCTTCAGGCGACCCAAGCCTTGCGCTCGGGCACGCAAGAGATGGTCATCACCTCCTCCTCGCCGCTGGTCGGCATCCTGCCCGATCTGGGCGTGTTCGACCTGCCCTTCCTGTTCGCCAACGAACGCGAAGCCGATCAGATCCTCGACGGCGATTTCGGCAAGTACATCGCCGACAAGCTGCCCGCGGTGGGTCTTGTCAACCTCGCCTATTGGGAAAACGGGTTCCGGAATCTGACCAATTCCCGCCGGCCCGTGGCCCGCCTGGAGGACTTCCAGGGCCTGCGCGTGCGCGTCATGCAGAACAACATCTTCCTCGACACGTTCCGCACCGTGGGCACCAACGCCATCCCGATGGCCTTCCAGGAGGTGTTCCCGGCCCTCGAAACCCGCGCGATCGACGGTCAGGAAAATCCGTTCGTGACCATCGACACCTCGAAGTTCCACGAGGTCCAGCGCTTCCTGTCGGTCACGCGCCACGCCTACACGCCGTTCCTGGTCCTGTACTCCAAGGCGCTGTGGGACCGTCTGTCGGCGCAGGAGCAGCAGGTTCTGTCCGCGTGCGCGATCGAAGGCCGCGACGAACAGCGCAAGGTGTCGCGCGAGCTCAACGACCGTTCGCTCGCCAATCTGCGGCGCAACGGCATGCAGGTGAACGAACCCGCCCCGGCGGAGATGGCCCGCATGCGCGAGGCGGTGAAGCCGGTCTACGAGCGCAGCGCGGCCACGATCGGCAAGGAGACGGTCGATCGCATGATGGCTTCGCTCGCCCGCATCCGCGGCACGAACTGAGCCCCGAGACCCCCGGGCGGGCGTTCCCCGCCCGGGGCTTCCATCCGACCCGGGACTTCACTCCGAAAAGTCGCCATGAAAATCGTCGCCCTCGAAACGCTGCGCTTGCGCGAATTCGCCAACTTGCTGTGGGTCCGCGTGCGCACCGACGAAGGCATCGTCGGACTGGGCGAAACCTTCTTCGGGCCCGGCGCGGTCGAGGCCTATCTGCACGAACAGGCCGCGCCCAAACTGCTGGGCAAGGATCCGCTCGCCATCGACGCGCTGGGCGCTTCGTTGCAAGGCTATCTGGGCTGGCGGTCGGCGGGCGTCGAGACGCGCGGCAATTCCGCCGTCGACATCGCGTTGTGGGACATCTTCGGCAAGGCGTTGAAACTGCCAGTGTGCATGGCGCTGGGCGGCAAAAGCCGGGACGCGATCCGCGTCTACAACACGTGCGCGGGCTACAAATACATCCGCGACGCCCAAGCCCAAGCGGTCGCCAACTGGCATTTGGGCGAAGGCGACGGGCCGTACGAGGACCTCGACGCGTTCTTGCACCGCGCGGACGAACTCGCGCACTCCCTGCTGGAACAGGGAATCACGGGCATGAAGATTTGGCCGTTCGACATCGCCGCCGAACGGACGCAAGGCTGGGACATCACCGCCGCCGAACTCAAGACCGCGCTCGAACCGTTCGAGAAGATCCGCAAGGCCGTCGGCGACAGGATGGACGTCATGGTCGAGTTCCACTCGCTGTGGAGCCTGCCGATGGCCAAGAAGCTCGCCCGCGCGCTCGAGCCCTACGGCACGTATTGGCACGAGGATCCGTTCCGGCTCGACAACATCGGCGATTTGGCCGAGTACGCGCGCCATTCCAAGGCATGGACGTGCGCCTCCGAAACCCTCGCGACGACGCATTCGTTCCGCGAATATCTCGAAACCGGATCGGCCGGGGTCGTGATGCTCGATCTTTCATGGTGCGGCGGATTGACCGAGGCGCGGAAGATCGCCGGCATGGCCGAGGCCTATCACGTTCCCGTCGCTCCGCACGATTGCACGGGGCCGGTCGTCTACGCCGCCTCGTGCCACTTCTCGCTTCACGCGCGCAACGCGCTGATCCAGGAAAGCGTGCGCGCCCTCTATACCGGCTGGTATCGCGAGGTTTCCGACGGCCTACCGGTCGTGGCCAACGGCGCCGTCACGCTTTCCGACCGCCCGGGCCTCGGCATCGAGTTGTTGCCGGACCTCGAAAAACGCGCCGACGCGAGCGTAAGGGTCTCCAAACTCTGACGATTCCCAGCCATGCGCGCGGCGCACTTGCGCGCCGCCGCGATCCCGGTCATAAGCACGCATCCGTTCGTCTTACGTGGATGGCGCGCATGCGCCCGGGGCGACGGTTTCGATTTTCGGGTCTTGCGTTTTCTTTTCGCCGCCCCGGTTTTCGCGGGCCCCTCGGGGCCACTGTCCGGCGGCTGTTCCACGTCACGCTTCCATAACGAAACGACCCCGCGCGGCGCGTCCGCGCGCGGGCAGATGTATAGGTTTTTCAGATGTCCGACTTCTCGACCCTCGGCCTCGACGCCACCGTTCTGCGCGCCGTCGCCGATCTGGGCCACACCACGCCCACCCCGATCCAAGCCGCCGCGATCCCGACGATTCTGGAGGGCCGCGACGTCGTCGCGATCGCCCAAACCGGCACGGGCAAGACGGCGGCGTTCGTCCTGCCGTTGCTCACGCGCCTCGCGCAGAAGCGCCCGGCGCCGGTCGCGCGTCATGCCCATATCCTGGTGCTGGCGCCGACGCGCGAACTCGCGGCGCAGATCGAGGACTGCATCCGCCAATACGGCGCCCATCTGCGTTTGCGCAGCGCCGTCGTCGTGGGCGGCGTTTCGCCCGGCCCCCAGATCCGCGCGCTGTCCCAAGGCCTCGACATCCTGGTGGCGACGCCCGGCCGCCTGCTCGACCATGTCGGCACCGGGGCGATGAATCTCGCGCGCACGCACACCCTGGTGCTCGACGAAGCCGACCAGATGCTCGATCTCGGCTTCATGCCGGCGATCAAGCGCATCATGCAGCTGCTGCCGCGCGAGCGGCAGACCGTGCTGCTCTCCGCGACGATGCCCAAGGAAATCCGCGGCCTCGCGCAGAACTTCCTGCGCGAGCCCAAGGAAATCGCGGTGACGCCCGCGGCCAAGCCGGTCGAACGCATCGACCAGCAGGCGATCGCGTGCGATCACGCGGCCAAGCGCCCGATCCTCGCCGCACTGCTGAGCCGTCCCGACACGACCCGCGCGGTCGTGTTCGCGCGCACCAAGCGCGGGGCGGACAAGGTGGCCAAGTTCCTGGAGATCGCCGGGTTCTCGGCCGCGGCGATCCACGGCAACAAAAGCCAGAACCAGCGCGAACGCGCGCTCGACGGGTTCCGCGCGGGCCACGTCAAGGTGCTGGTCGCGACCGACATCGCCGCGCGCGGCATCGACGTGGACGGCGTCAGCCACGTCATCAACTACGAACTGCCCAACGTGCCCGAGGCCTATGTCCATCGCATCGGCCGCACGGCGCGCGCGGGCGCTTCGGGCGTGGCCATCGCGTTGGTGGCCCCGGACGAGCGCATGTTCCTGCGCGACATCGAGCGGCTGACCGGCCGCCAGGTCGCTTACGTGCCGGCGCCCGAGGGGATCGTCCTGCCGCCGCCCGGACCCGCGCAAACCCCGGCCGCCGATTCGCGTTCGGGCCATCAAGGCCACGGTCATCGCGCGCCCCAGCCGCATGGCCAAACGCCGGGCGGCCATCGCCAGCAACGCCGGCGCGGCCGCGGCCGCCCGAACGGCGGCCAGCACGCGCAAGACGGGCGCGCGCAGAACGGACACGGGCAAAAGGGCAAGCCCGCGCATCGCGGCCAGGGCGGGGAGAATCGCCAGTCTGGCGCGCACGCGGATTTCGTGCGCCGTCTGGGCGGCTGATCGCCGGTTGATCCGCACGCGCGATTCGGGCCAAGTTCGGGTATGGACTTGGCCGAAATCGCCGATTGGGTCGTCGCGTTCGTCGAAGCGAACCGCGTATGGGCAGCCCCCATCGTGTTCGTTCTGGCGTTCGGCGAATCGCTCGCCTTCCTGTCGCTGCTGTTCCCGGCCACGGTGATGTTGGTCGGGATCGGCGCGCTGATCGGCGCCGCCGATTTGCCGTTCTGGCCGATAGCACTCGCCGCGATGGCCGGTGCGTGCTTGGGCGACGCGATCAGCTATTGGATCGGGTGGAAATACGGCCATCGCCTGTCGGGCGTCTGGCCCTTCACCAAGCAACCCGATCTGCTGCCGCGCGGAATGCGGTTTTTCGAGCGCTGGGGAACGCTGAGCGTTTTCTTCGGGCGCTTTTTCGGTCCCGTGCGCGCGGCGATCACGGTCGTTGCGGGCACGTTCAAAATGCCGTTGGCGAAATTCGCCGCCGCGACGCTCGCCTCGGCGCCGATCTGGGCGATCGGACTGCTGGCGCCGGGCGCCTTCGGGATCAAACTGTTTTTCGGCTGATCGGGTCAGGCCTGGCTGGGGCGCTAGGATTCGAACCTAGGAATGTCGGTACCAAAAACCGATGCCTTACCGCTTGGCGACGCCCCAGCAGGCGGCCGATTGTCTAGCCGTTGATTCCCAAGGGGTCAAGCGGCCTTGGGGGCCTTGTTTTCGACGTACCAACGATAGGCGTGCGCGAGCCCCGACTCCAGATCGTAGGCCGGCTTCCAACCCAGCGCCATCAGGCGCGAGGGATCCGTCAGCTTGCGCGGCGCGCCGTTGGGCTTGCTTGTATCGAACTCCAGCCGGCCCTTGTAGCCCGCGACCTTCGCGACCGTTTCGACGAATTCGCGGATCGAGACTTCCTTGCCCGTCCCGACGTTGAACGCGTCGAGCCCCGAATAGCGCGTCATCAAAAACACGCACGCATCGGCCAGATCGTCGGCATGCAGGAATTCGCGCATGGGCGTGCCGTCGCCCCAAACCGGAATCGAAGGCGCGTTCGTCGCGATCGCCCGGTGCACCTTGGCGATCGTCGCGGCGGGCACGTGCCCCATCTCCAGATCGTAATTGTCGTTCGGCCCGTAGAGATTGGTCGGCATGCACGAGATGAAATCGACGCCGTATTGCTTCTTGTAGGCTTGGCACATCTTCAGGCCCGCGATTTTGGCGATCGCGTACCATTCGTTCGTGGGTTCGAGCGGTCCGGTCAGCAGCGCGTCCTCGCGCATGGGCTGCGGGGCGAGGCGCGGATAGATGCAGGTCGAGCCCAAGAACAGCAGCTTGCGCACGCCCGCCAGATACGCGCCGTGGATGACGGCGTTCTGGATGGCCAGATTGTCGTAAAGAAACTCGGCGGGCCGCGAATTGTTGGCGTGAATGCCGCCCACGCGCGCGGCCGCCAGGAACACCGCGTCCGGCTTTTCGGCGTGGAGCCAGGCGTGCACGGCCGCCTGATCGCAAAGGTCGAGCTCGCGCTTGTCCACGGTCAGCACCCGGCAATTCTCACGCGCCAGCCGGCGCACGATCGCCGAACCCACCATGCCCTTGTGACCGGCGACGAAAACCTTCCGGCCGGCCAGCGAAAACTCAGCCGCTGCGGTCATTGCGGTGCCGCTCCCGCTCGACGAGTTTGAGGTCCGAAGCGACCATTTCCTTCACGAGTTCGGGGAAGCTGGTCTTGTGCTTCCAGCCGAGTTTGGCGTGCGCTTTGGACGGGTCGCCGAGCAGGAAATCGACTTCCGTCGGACGGAAATAGCGCGGGTCGATCTCGACGAGGACCTCGCCCGTCTTGGCGTCGAGACCTTTTTCGTCGACGCCCTTGCCCTTCCATTCGATCGGCCGGCCGATCTCGGCGAAGGCCAGTTCGACGAAGCGGCGCACCGTCTGGGTCTGGCCGGTGGCCAGCACGTAATCGTCCGGCGCGTCCTGCTGGAGCATCATCCACATGCCTTCGACGTAGTCGCGGGCGTGCCCCCAGTCGCGCGAGCTGTCGATGTTGCCCAGATAAAGCTTCTTCTGCAGGCCGAGTTTGATCGCCGCAACCGCGCGCGTGATCTTGCGGGTGACGAAGGTTTCCCCGCGCGTCGGCCCTTCGTGATTGAACAGGATGCCGTTCGACGCGTGCATGCCGTAGGCTTCGCGGTAGTTCACCGTGATCCAGTAGGCGTACATCTTGGCGACTGCGTAGGGGCTGCGCGGATAGAACGGCGTCGTCTCGCGCTGCGGGCGCTCCTGGACAAGGCCGTAAAGCTCGGATGTCGAGGCCTGGTAGAAGCGCGATTTCTTTTCGAGGCCGAGGATGCGCACCGCTTCCAGCAACCGCAGCGTGCCGATCCCGTCGGCGTTGGCGGTGTACTCCGGGCTTTCGAAGCTCACGGCGACGTGGCTTTGGGCGGCGAGGTTGTAGATCTCGTCCGGTTGGGTTTGCTGGACCAACCGGATCAGATTCGTCGAATCCGTCAGATCGCCGTAATGCATGAAGAAGCGCACGCCCAGCTCGTGCCGGTCGGCGTAGAGATGGTCGATGCGTCCGGTGTTGAACGACGACGAACGCCGCTTCACGCCATGGACGACATAGCCCTTCTGCAGCAGCAATTCGGCCAGATACGCACCGTCTTGGCCGGTGACGCCGGTGATGAGGGCGACTTTTTGGGACATCGGAAAACCGCTGAAAGCTCGTGAGGAATGCGGGGTTTAGCACCCCTTGACGCCCGGGACAACGGCACGGCCGTCGGCCTTATGCCACAGCACCGGCGGCGATCCACCAGGCCGAAGTCACGGCGGATTTCAATGCACTAGCGCCCGCGCGAGCGGCCGCACGGTCGTCGAACAAGGCAAAGCACGTGGCCCCGCTGCCCGACATCCGAACGACCCGCGCCCCCGGTACCGCGCGCAAAGCGCCCAAGACATCGCCGATCGCCGGAACAAGCCCGATCGCCGCCGTCTCCAGATCGTTCCGATCCTCGGCCAAGCGCTCGAGCGTCACGGCCCCGCGCCCGGGGGCCGAGAACCCGCCCCGCCGCGCCGCAAAAACCCGGGGGGTGGCCAAGGCGATGCCCGGATTGACCAGGACCACGCCCCAAGGCGGCATCGCCGCCAACGGTTCGACGATTTCACCGATTCCGGACATCCAGGCCGCGCGACCGGCCAAACAAACCGGCACATCGGCGCCGAGCGCTGCCGGCAGATCGGCCGGAATCCCCGCCCCCCAGAGCCGCGACAGGCCGCGCAGCGTCGCCGCGGCGTCGGCGGACCCGCCGCCGATGCCGCTGGCCACCGGCAGATTCTTGGTCAGACGGATGGCCACGTCGGGCGTGCGGCCCAGCCGCGCGGCGAATTCCCGCGCGGCGCGCGCGACCAAATTCTCCGCGGTCTCGAGCCCGGGTGCGAACGGGCCATCGAGGGTCAACGCGAAGGCGCGCGCGGGTTCGATCGCGATCGTGTCGCCGATATCGGCGAAGGCGACCGGCGATTCCAAAAGATGATAGCCGTCCGCCCGGCGGCCCACGACGCGCAAGGCGAGGTTCAACTTGGCGCGTGCCGCTTCGAGGATCACGGCAGCCGCGCGTTCCCGGTCGCGGTTTGCGGCGCCCAGGCGCGCGCGAGCACGCCGCGCTTTCTGATCGGCGTGGGCGCGTAAAGCGTCTTGCTCGCCTCGACCAGGGCGACCCCCGCCAAGGCCGGGAAAAACCGCGCGCCGAGCCGTTCCCAAGGTCCGGCGGTGCGCAGCCAAAGCCGCGAATCGCTCAAGGGCGGCACGAACAACCCCATCCGGGTCTGCTGCGGAACGAACAGATTTTCCCGGAGCAATTTGGAGATCTGCCCGGCCGTATAGGGGTGGCCGTGACCGAACGGCGTGCGGTCGAGCCGCGCCCAAATGCCCCGGCGGTTGGGCACGACGATCAAAACCCGGCCCGAACCGGAGAGTACGCGCCACACCTCGCGCAACAAAACGCGCAAATACTCGGCGTGTTCGAGCGCATGGATCAGCAACACCCGGTCGACGGACAGGTCGGGCAGCGGCAACGCCTCCTCCTCGACCAAGGCGGTCGCGTTGGGTCCTTCGGGCGGCCAATGCAGCACGCCCTGGGGCCCGGGCATGAAGGCGAGCGTCCGGGTGGCTTCCGAGTGGAACGCGCGCAGATAGGGTACGGCATAGCCCAGCCCCAGCAGCGTCTGACCGGTCACGTCGGGCCAAACCGCCCGCAATTGCCGCGCGACCAGGCCGCGCGCGACCTGGCCCAACGGCGAGGCGTAAAAATCGCGCAAATCGACGACATCGGTCCACATGGCGCGAGTTTATCGCGCGGGACGCGCTTTGCCACTGTCGTGCCGCGACTTGCACGCTAAACTCGGAACCGACATGGACGCGATCAACCACACGATTCTGCTCGGCGGCTTTCTGATCGTGGCAAGCATCCTCGCGGGGATGTTTTCCTCGCGTCTCGGCGCGCCGTTGCTGCTCGTGTTCCTGGGGCTCGGCATGCTGGCGGGCGAGAACGGCCCGGGCGGGATCAAGTTCGACGATTTCGCGCTGACCTATCTGGTGGGCTCGGTGGCCCTCGCCCTCGTCCTGTTCGACGGCGCGTTGCGCACGCCGCGCCAAGCCTTCCGCCTGGCGCTGAAGCCCGCCTTGGTTTTGGCGACCGTGGGCGTCGCCATCACGGCGACGATCGTGGGGTTGCTGGCTTTTTGGCTGCTGGATCTTCCGCCGGTCGCGGCGTTCCTGGTCGGAGCCATCGTCGCCTCGACAGATGCCGCGGCGGTGTTCTTGCTGCTCAACATGCGCGGCACGGAGCTCAACAAGCGCGTCGCCGCGACGCTGGAGGTCGAATCGGGAATCAACGATCCGATGGCGGTCTTCCTGACCGTGGCGTGCGTCGAATTGCTGCTGCAACCGCGCCCCGTGCTGGATTGGAGCTTCCCGCTCTTCTTCGTCCAGCAGATGGGCGGCGGGGCGGCGATCGGCGTCGCGGGGGGCTTCGGGCTTTGGTGGCTCGTCAACCGCGCGGAACTTGCGGGCGGACTTTATCCGGTGCTGACGGCGGCCTTCGCGCTGGTCGTTTTCGCCGCAGCGCAGAGCCTGGAATGCTCGGGCTTCCTTGCCGTCTACCTGTGCGGCCTCGTCCTCGGCAACAAGCGCCATCGCGCGCAGGCCACGATCCTGCGCTTTCACGACGGGCTCGCATGGCTCGCGCAGATCGTCATGTTCCTGCTGCTCGGTCTGCTCGTCACGCCGGCCAAGTTGCTGGCGAATTGGTGGGCGGAGTTGGCGATCGGGATCGGTCTCATCGTCCTCGCGCGGCCGCTGGCGGTGTTCTTGTGTCTCGCCCCGGCCAAATTCGACTGGCGGGAGAAGACGTTCATTTCCTGGGTCGGATTGCGCGGCGCCGTGCCGATCTTCCTCGCCTCGATCCCGGTCCTCGAAGGCGTGCCCGGCGCCATGGTCTTTTTCAACGTCGCGTTCGTTGCGGTGGTGCTGTCGTTGATCGTCCAAGGCTGGACCGTGGGCCCGGCCGCGCGTTTCCTGGGGTTGGGTCTGCCGCCGCAAGCCGAGGCCGCCGACCGGCTGGAGATCGACCTGCCGATGGTCGCCGATCGCGATGCGGCAAGTTGGCGGGTGGCGGCGCAAAGCCCTGCACTCGAAAAGTCGTTCAAGGAATTGCCGTTGCCGCGCCGGGCCAAGATCATCGCGGTGATCCGCGACGGCGTGTTGATGAACCGCGCCGAACTCGAACGCCTTGCGGAGGACGACCAGATCATCGCCCTGGTCCCTCCCGAACACACGATGCGCCTCGACCGATTGTTCGCCCCGCGCCCCGTCGCCAAGAAAAACGTCGACGACGGCGGCGAGTTCGTGTTCTCGGGCGAGGTCAAAATGGGCGTGTTGTGCTCGACCTACGGGGTGCCGTTCGAGCCGCTGGACGCGGGCAAGACGCTCGCGGAATTCCTCGCGATGCGTCTCGGGCCCAACGCCGTGCCCGGCGACCGCGTCCGGCTGGGGCCGGTCGAACTCGTCGTCAACGCGATCGAGAAGGGGGTCGCGACCAAGGTCGGGTTGGAGCTCGAAACGCCGGCCGAACGCCTGCCGGTTTTGCGCTTCTGGCGCCGCTTGCGCGACGCGGGCACGGCGTTGCGCATCCGTCTCGCGCGCGGGCGTTGAGGCGCGCGCCGCCGCCCGGTAAGGTCTTGGCGAGCCAACCTCGGGAGACGCCGCCGATGAAACTCGCCTACAGCACCGCCAGCCCCTATGCCCGCAAAGTCGTGATCGTGGCGATGGAGGCTGGCCTCGATTCCAAGATCCAGCGCGTGCCCACGGCCGTGCGTCCCGACCAGCCCAATTTGGCGCTGGGCAAGGAAAACCCCTTGATGAAGGTTCCCACGCTCATCACCGACGGCGGGGAAACCCTCTACGACAGCCGCGTGATCTGCGCCTATCTCGACATGCTGAACCCGGGGCCCAAGCTGATCCCCGCTTCGGGCGGCGAACGCTGGCAGGCCCTGCGGCTGGAAGCGCTGGGCGACGGCATCACCGACGCGGGCATCCTCGTCCGCTACGAAACCGCCCTGCGCCCCGAGGGTCTGCGCTGGAAGGAATGGATCGACGGCCAGACCAAAAAGGTCGAACAAGGCCTCGATCTGCTCGAAGCCCATCCGGAAATGCTGATGGGCCCGCTCAACATCGGCCAGATCGCCGTCGCGTGCGGCATCGGCTGGCTGAATTTCCGGCAGGTCTTCGGTGACTGCCTCGCCAACCGGCCGCGCTTGGCCGCGTGGTGCGCGATGATCGCCGAGCGGCCGTCGTTCAAGGCGACGCAGCCCAAGGCATGACCGCCGATCAAATCGCCGCCGCCCTCGGGCTGATTCCGCATCCCGAGGGCGGTGCCTATCGCGAGACCTTCCGCCACGCGCCCGCCGACGGAACGCGCGGTGCCATGACCGCGATTTACTACATGCTGCGCGCGGGCGAGTTCTCGCACTGGCATCGCGTGGATGCGGCCGAGATCTGGCATTGGTATGCGGGCGCACCCTTGGTGCTGACGATGTCCCCCAACGGACACGACGCGCACGCCCAAGTGCTGGGGCCCGAATTCGCCGCCGGCCAGCGCCCGCAAATCGTCGTTCCCGCCGGCCATTGGCAGACCGCGACGAGCCTGGGCGCATGGACGCTGGTGGGCTGCACCGTGGGCCCCGCGTTCGACTTCGCGGGCTTCGAATTGGCCCCGCCCGATTGGCGGCCCAGCCCGCGGCCTAGCCGCGCTTGAACAGCACGTCTTTGGAGGCGAGCACCGCCCCGCCCACGACCAGCGCGCACGCCGCCAAAAGCGTGGCGTTCGCCTCGCCGCGGCCCGCGAGGATCAACAAGCCGGTCGACAGGATCGGCGTGAGGTACGACGCCGCGCCCAGCGCCTTGATGTCGCCCTTCTTCATGCCGATGTCCCACAGATAAAACGCGAGGCCCACCGGCCCCAGCCCCATCGCGAGCAACGCGAGCCACTGCGCGAACGTCGCGACATAGGGCTCTTCGAACATCAAATGGCAAATCGCCGCGAGCACGGCCGTGCCCGCGCAAAAAGCACCCACCGCGTCGGTCGGCACTTCGCCGAAGCGCCGCGACAGCACCGAATAGCTCGCCCAGATCACGGCCGCCCCGGCCGCGAAGCCGTAGCCGAGGAACTGCGAGGCTCCGAGCCCGTCCCCCCCCGCGCTTGCGCCCGCCCCCACGACGAGCACGCAGCCCGCGAGCCCCAGGGCCGCGCCTGCGAGATGGAACCAGCGCAACCGCTCGCCGGGCAAAAGTCCCGCGAACAGAACGATCAGCAGCGGCCAAAGATAATTGAGGAGATTGGCCTCGACCGGCGGGGCGAGCGCCAAGGCGGCGAAGTAGCTCGCGTGGTAGCCGAACAGGCCGTAGAGACCGAGCGCCCAGACGCGCTTTTTCTGCTTGAAGGGTTCGAGCAGGCTCTCGCCCCGCGCCGCGCGTTTGGCGAGACCGAGGCCGGCGGCGAGGGCGAAAGCGACCGCGCAGGCGAAGAACGGTGGCGGGGCGGCGATCGCGGTCAGCACGGCGAGGGTGGACCACAGCGCGATGGCGCCCGCCCCCACCAGCGTCGCCGCACGCGGCGTTAGCTCTGTCATGGAAGGGAGTTTAACCACGCCTGCGCGGCCGCGGCTGTGCCGATTCTACGAAAATCGCGTGCGATAGGCCGAGGGCGAGCGGCCGTAGCGGCGCGCGAAAGCGCGCGCGAACGCCGCCGGATCGGCGTAGCCGCACGCCAGACCGATCTCGGCCACGGGCAAATCGGTTCCGCGCAATGTCGCCGCCGCCCGCGTAAGCCGCAGCGACCGCCGCCAAGCGGCGGGTCCCATACCAAGTTCGCGCGCGAACAGCGCGTGCAGATGGCTGCCACTCGCCCCCGCTTGGCGCGCGACGGCCGCCAGGCTTGCGTCAGATCCATCGAGCGCCGCGAGCGCCCGGCGCAGCCTTGCGTCACGCGGACGCATCGCGTTCGGCGGCAACAGCGCGTCGCGGAAGGCGGGCAGCCAGGCGCACGCCTCGCGCGGATCGGCGCGCGCGACAAGCCGGGCGAGCGTTTCGTCGAGGGGGGCGAAAATCCGCGCGTCGTCGCACGCGTGCGCGGCGAGATCGACGACCATGAAACGGTTTTCGCCGACGCCGCAAAACGTGTGGCGCGCGCCCGCGGGCACGAAAACCCGCGCGCCCGGCGCAAGGCGCGCGGCTTGGCCGTCGACCTCGATCTCCATAGCGCCCACGAGAGGTAAGACGACTTGATGGTGGTCGTGCGCGTGCGCGGCCGTCGCCTCCGCATAGCTGCGGATATGCAAGGCGTCCCCGGTCATTTGGCGTGGAACTGCGGATCGATCTCGGGTCGGTAGGCTTGGGCGAGCGCGTTGGTCTGGCACGCCATGCCCACGACCGCAACGAGTTCGGCCAGCATCGCCTCGCTCATGCCCTTGGCGCGCGCGGCCCCGGCATGCGAGGCCGTGCAGTATTCGCAGCCGTTGGCGATGGAGACGGCGACGTAGATCATCTCCTTGGTCAGCGGATCGAGCGCGCCCGGCGCCATCACCCGCTTCAGGTCCGACCAGATGCGTTCGAGCGTGGCGGGATCGTGGGCCAGCACCTTCCAGAAATTATTGACGTCGCGGACCCCGCGGGTCGCCTTGATGTCTTCGAACACGGCGCGCGCGCGCGGATCGGCCTCTTCGTAGTTCAGCGGCTTGACGATGGCCATCGGCGTTCTCCCCCGAAACGAAAAGGCCGCCGGTCGCCCGGCGGCCTTCCGACGTTTAGCGCGAAATGCGCCGCTCAGTACATATGCTGCCCGCCGTTGATCGACATCGTCGAACCGGTGACGAAGCCGCCATC
>JADCGK010000204.1 GCA_020249045.1 Azospirillum sp.
AGGTCCACGCGGTCGACGGGGTTTCGTTCCAAGTTTTCCCGGGCGAAACGCTGGGCGTGGTCGGCGAAAGCGGTTGCGGCAAGTCCACCGCGGGCAAAACGATCCTCAAACTGATCGAGCCCGATTCCGGCACTATCGAGTTGGACGGCGCGCGCATCGACGCGCTGAGCCGCGCGGAGATGTGGAAGCACCGGCGCGATCTGCAGATCGTGTTCCAGGACCCCTATTCCTCGCTCTCGCCGAGGCTGACTGCCGGCGCCATCGTCGCCGAACCGCTTGAGAATTTCGGCATCGCCAAGGGCAAGGAGGCGCGCGAGCGCGTCGCATGGCTATTCGAGAAGGTCGGCCTGCGCCCCGAGCAGATGGCGAAGTATCCCTATGAGTTCTCCGGCGGACAGCGCCAGCGCTTGGGGATCGCGCGCGCGTTGGCCGTACGGCCCAAGCTGATCCTCGCCGACGAGCCCGTCTCCGCCCTCGACGTTTCGGTGCAAGCGCAGGTCGTCAACCTGCTGATGGATTTGCAGCGCGAATTTGGCCTTTCGTATCTGTTCGTGGCGCACGACCTCGCCGTCGTCGAACACATCAGCCATCGCGTGGCGGTGATGTATCTCGGCAAGATCGTCGAAATCGCGGACAAGAAGACGCTCTTCGCCAAGCCCCAGCACCCGTACACGGAAGCCTTGCTGTCCGCGGCACCGCAGCCCGACCCCAAGACGCGGCGCAAGCGCATCATCCTATCGGGCGACGTGCCGTCGCCGGTCAATCCGCCGTCGGGCTGCCGCTTCCACACGCGCTGCCCCTACGCGGTCGCGCGCTGCAAGGTCGAAGAACCGGTCTTGCGCGACCTTGCCCCGGGCCACAAGGCCGCCTGCCACTTGCGCTGATCAGGCCGCGAGGGCGGCTTCGACCCACGCGGCGGCGCGGATCGCTTCGGCGTCCTCGCCCATCCGGCCGACGAGCTGCACGCCCAGCGGCAGGCCATTCGCCGCCGTGCCGGCGGGTAGCGCGAGGCACGGATTGCCCAGCAGCGTCCACGCCCGGCAGAACACCGGGTCGCCCGTCGCGTCGAGCCCCGCCGGTGCGGCCCCCGTCGCCGCGGGCGTCAGAATCAGGTCGAAATCGCGGAAAGCTTGCGCCAGCAGGTTCCGGCACTTGGTCGTCAAGGCCTTGGCGGCCGTCTCCTCGCGCACGCCGACCTTGTCGCCGCGATCGAGCAAATCCTTGAGTTTGTCCGAGAGTTGATCGGCGTGCCGCTCGCGCTCGCCCGCGAGGGCGCGCGTCGCCTCCTTGGCCATGATCGCGATCTGCGCGTCGTTGAGGCCGTCGAACTCCGGCGGCGCATCGTACTGGCCGATCCGCGCGCCGGCCTTGGACAGCTTCACGACCACCCGCTCGAACATGCGTTTGGTGTCTTCGTCGGCGAGCGCCCAGTGCGACGTGCGGCAGAAGGCGATGCGCGGCGGTGGAGCCGTCGCGGCCTCGGCAAGGCCGGGGATCGGCTTGGCGCCGAACGCTCGGCGGATCAGATCGAAATCGGCGACCGCGCGGGCGAAGAACCCGAGCGTGTCGAGCGTCGGGGACAGCGGCTTGACGCCGTCGAGCGGCGCCCAGCCGTTCGAACCCTTGTAGCCCGCGACGCCGCAGTAAACCGCCGGGCGGATCACCGAGCCCGCGGTTTGCGTGCCGATGGCGATCGTGGCTTGACCGTCGGCGACCGCTGCAGCCGATCCAGAGGACGACCCGCCCGGCGTATGCGCGGGCGCATGCGGATTGGACGTGGGGCCGGGCGAGAAATAGGCGAATTCGGTCGAGACGGTCTTGCCGAGCACGACCGCACCGCCGGCGACCAGCGTCTTGACGCAAACCGCGTCCTTTTTGGGTTTGTGGCCGCGGTAGATCGGCGAGCCGTAGGTCGTGGTCAGCGCCGCGGTATCGACCAAATCCTTCACGCCCAGCGGGATGCCGTGCAGCGGCGTCTGGCGCGACAGCCGGTCGAGCGCCTGGGCACGGTTCGTCGCCTCAAGCCGGCCCAGCGCCGCCCAGGCGTTGACGACGTTCTGCCGCGCGTCGATGCGCGCCAAACACGCGCGGATCAGGGTCTCGGCATCGAGTTTTCCGGCGTCCATCGCCGCGCGCGCGGCCGTGGCGGACAACAAATGCGGATCGGGCGTCAGGTGCGGCTTCGTCATTTCCCTGCCATCATAGGGGCACGAGGAGATTCGCCAAGGAATGAATCGGCACGAACAGCGCTTGCGGGAGGCGGCCGAACGCGACGATTGGCGCGCGGCGGTCGCGGCGGGCCGGGATTGGACGCGCGAAGCGCCCGACGACGCGCGCGCGCACGCGCTGCTCGGCTACGCCACCGAACGCGCGGGCGACGACGCGGCCGCCGTCGCCGCCTACGCGGAGTCGCTGAACCGTATGCCGCTCGATGCGGATGTTCGCGCGAACCGCGCCGCCGCGCTCGCGCGGCTCGGCCGGCTGGACGAGGCAGCCGCCGAAGTCGAAGCCACGCTGGCGCGCGTCGCCGATCACGGCCCGGCCCGCGCGCTGTCCCGCAAACTCGCCGACGCACGCGCCGCAGCGGCGACCGAGCGCGGACGGCTGCTCGCCGCGAACGCGCAAACCCAAGCGGCGTTGGTCGAGTTCGAAGCGGCGGCACGGTTGGCCCCCAACGACGCTTTAGCGCGGCTCAATCTCGGGCGTATCCGCCGCCGGCTGGGCGACAACGCCGGCGCGGATGCCGCCTTCCGCGCGGCCGAGAGATTGAATCCGGCCGACCCGATGCC
>JADCGK010000205.1 GCA_020249045.1 Azospirillum sp.
ACGCCCGCTTCGGCGTCGAGCGTCGCGGCGATGGCGTGCAGCGTGGCCGCGATGCGCACGGCCGCCTGGATCGCCGCCGGTTCCGCGCCGTGCTGGCGCAGGACCTTCTCGTGGCTGTCCATGCACATGCCGCAGCCGTTGATCGCCGAAACGGCGATCGACATCAGTTCGAACGGCGCCTTGTCCACGCCGGGCTTGGCCATCGCGTTCATCCGCAGCTTGGCTTGCATCGTCGCGTAGTCCGGCGCCGAGACCAGATGCGTGAAGCGATAGTAGACGTTGTTCATGCCCATGATCGCGTTGGCGATCTTGGCCGCCTGCAACGCCTCCGGCGCGAGGCCGGGGGCGAACTCGCCGACGACCGTATCGCGCACCGTGTCCTGGCGCACGGCCAAGGCCGAGGCCACGAACACCATTGCCCGCGTGGCGTCGTCGAGCGCGGTTTCGGCCGCCAGGCTCGACAGGTTCAGCTTCAGGTCGCGCGCGTAGTCGGGCAACGCGGCCTTGAGGGTTTCGAGATTCATCGTCGCGGTTCCTTCGTTCAGGCGGCCTTGAGGACGTCCTGGCCCTTCTGCCAGTTGCAGGGGCACAACTCGTCGGTCTGCAGCGCGTCGAGCACGCGCAGCACTTCCTGCGGGTTGCGGCCGACATTCAGATCGTTGACCGACACGAAGCGGATGACGCCCTCGGGATCGACCACGAAGGTCGCGCGCATGGCCACGCCCTCGTTGCGGTCGAGCACGCCCAGCGCCGTGGACAGCTCGCGCTTGATGTCGGCGAGCATCGGGATCGGCAGCGCCTTCAGATCGGCGTGGTTCTGGCGCCAGGCGAGGTGGACGAACTCGCTGTCCGTCGACACGCCGTAGACGACCGCATCGCGGTCGGCGAAATCGCCCGCGAGTTTGCCGAAGGCCGCGATCTCGGTCGGGCAGACGAAGGTGAAATCCTTGGGCCAGAAGAACACGATCTTCCACTTGCCCTTGTCCGATTCGGACGAAATCCGGGTGAAGGCCTTGGCCGGGTCGATCGAAACGACGGCCTGAAGATCGAAAGCGGGGAACTTGTCGCCGATGGTCAGCATTGTCGGGGTCTCCGGGTTGGGATGCATCGAATGCGCGCACCATGACGATCCGCGTTTGATCGGTCCAACGCGTTTTTTCACTGGTTATGATCGATTTTCCCGATGCTCGTACGGCGATCCCGAAACGCGACCGCCCGCCGCCGGTTTCCCGGGGCGGGCGGTACGACGGGGGGCGCGAAGCGTGCCGGCCGTCTCAGCGATGCAGATCGAAACGGTCCAGCTCCATCACCTTGGTCCATGCGGCGGCGAAATCGGCGGCGAATTTGCCGCCGGCGTCCGCACTGGCGTAGACCTCGGCGAGCGCGCGCAACTGCGCGTTCGATCCGAACACCAGATCCGCCCGCGTGCCGGTGCGCAGGATCCTGCCGGTGCGCGCATCCCGGCCTTCGTAGAGACCTTCGCCGTCCTTCGCGGCGCTCCACACGATCGAGGGATCGAGCAGATTGACGAAGAAATCGTTGGTCAACGCGCCCGGCTTGTCGGTGAACGCGCCATGCGCCGTCCCGCCATGATTGGCGCCGAGCACACGCAGGCCGCCGACGAGCACCGTCATCTCGGGGGCGGTCAGCATGAGCAGCTGCGCGCGATCCACGAGATGGGCTTCCGCCCGCGCGGCGTAGCCGGGCTTGGCGAAATTGCGGAAGCCGTCGGCGTGCGGCTCCAGCGCGGCGAAGGAAGCGCCGTCGGTGTGCTCGGGCCCGGCGTCGACGCGGCCGGGCCGGAAGGGCAGCGTCGCGCGATGGCCCGCCGCTTGCGCGGCAGCCTCGACGGCCGCGACACCGCCCAGCACGATCAGATCGGCGAGCGAAACGCGCTTGGCGTCGGTCCGGTTCGTTTCGAACGCCGCCTTGATCGTTTCGAGCGCCGTCAACACGCGGGCGAGCCGCGCCGGTTCGTTCGCCGCCCAGTCCTTTTGCGGGGCCAGGCGGATGCGCGCGCCGTTCGCCCCGCCGCGCTTGTCCGATCCGCGGAAGCTGGCCGCCGCCGCCCAAGCGACGGCGACCAGATCGCCGATGCCGAGGCCGCTCGCCAGAATGCGCGCCTTCAAGGCGGCGATGTCGGCCGCGTCGATGAGCGCGCCCGTGCGCTGGGGCAGCGGATCCTGCCAGATCAGGTCTTCGGCCGGCACCAAGGGGCCGAGATAGCGCGCGCGCGGTCCCATGTCGCGATGCGTGAGCTTGAACCACGCGCCGGCGAAGGCGTCGGCGAAGGCATCGGGGTCCTTGTGGAACCGCCGCGAAATCTCGGCGTAGGCCGGATCCGCGCGCAGCGCCATATCCGCCGTCGTCATCATCGGCGCATGGCGTTTGGCGGGATCGTGCGCATCGGGCACGGTGCCGTCGCCCGCGCCGTTTTTCGGGCGCCATTGATGCGCTCCGCCGGGACCCTTCACGACCTCCCAGTCATAGCCGAACAGCGTCTCGAAATAGCCGTTGTCCCAGCGGATCGGGTCGGGCGTCCACGCGCCTTCGATGCCGCTGGTGATCGTATCGCCGCCTTTGCCGGTCCCGTAGGCGTTCTTCCAGCCGCGCCCTTGTTCTTCGATCGGCGCCCCCTCGGGCTCGGGTCCGACATGGGCCTCCGCGGGTGCCGCGCCGTGCGCTTTGCCGAAGGTATGCCCGCCGGCGACCAACGCGACGGTTTCCACGTCGTCCATCGCCATTCGCGCGAAGGTTTCGCGGATGTCGCGGGCCGAGGCGAGCGGGTCCGGCGTGCCGTTGGGCCCTTCGGGATTGACGTAGATGAGGCCCATCTGCACGGCGGCCAGGGGTTGTTCGAGCACGCGATCGCCGGTGTAGCGTTTGTCCTCGAGCCACTTGCCTTCCGAACCCCAGTAGATGTCCTGCGGCGGTTCCCACACATCCGCACGGCCCCCGGCGAAGCCGAAGGTTTTGAAGCCCATCGATTCCAGCGCTTCGTTGCCGGCCAGGATCATCAGATCGGCCCACGAGATTTTGGCGCCGTATTTGCGCTTGATCGGCCACAGCAACTGGCGCGCCTTGTCCAGATTGCCGTTGTCGGGCCAGCTGTTCAGCGGCGCGAAACGCTGCGCGCCCGCGCCCGCACCACCCCGCCCGTCGCCGACGCGATAGGTTCCCGCGCTGTGCCACGCCATGCGGATGAACAGCGGGCCGTAATGCCCGTAATCGGCCGGCCACCAGGGTTGCGAATCGGTCATCAACGCGCGCAGATCCTTGCGCAGCGCGTCGAGATCGAGCGAGGCGAACGCCTTGGCGTAATCGAACGCCGCCCCCATCGGGTCGCCGGCGGGCGGATTCTGGTGGAGCATGCCGAGATCCAGCCGGTCCGGCCACCACGCCTTCTCGCTCGGGCCGGGTTTCATCGCTTGGGTGCGCTTCGCGCCGGAAAACGGACATTTCGGGGCGTCGGTCATCGGTTCCTCTCCTTCTGGGCCGGGTTGGGCGGCGGGATGGCGCGCACGCCGGCATCGCCACACTGTTCTTGTGGCGTCCATCGATCCAACGGATATAAACTGTCTCTCTCAGCGAGAAATCCGATGATCCATCTGCCCACGCTCAAACAACTCCGCCACTTCGCCGCCTTGGCCGACACGCGCAATTTCGGCCGTGCCGCCGCCGCCTCGAACGTCACGCAATCGACGCTGTCGGCCTCGATCCAGGAATTGGAGGCGATTCTGGACGCCCCGCTGGTCGACCGGACCAAGCGCAAAGTCGTGTTCACGCCGTTGGGCGAGCGCGTGCTCGCGCGCGCCCGGGCGCTTCTGGCCGACGCCGAGGAATTGGCCCGCGAAGCCCAAGCCGCGCGCGCGCCGTTGACCGGCGAATTGCGCCTGGGCGTGATCCCGACCGTGTCGCCCTTCCTGCTGCCGCGCGTATTGCCGCGTCTGCGCCGCGCCTATCCCAAGCTCAAGCTCTTCCTGATCGAGGATCAAACCGCGCGCCTGATCGCCAAGCTCGGCGACGGCGCGCTCGACTGCGCGCTGATCGCCTTGCCCTACGCGGCTGCCAACATCGAAAGCCGGAGTTTGGGCGAGGATCGCTTTCGTCTGGTCGTGCCGAAGGGGCACGCGCTCGCCAAATCCAAAACGGTCAAACCGGCCGCGGCGCGCGCGGAAACCCTGCTGCTGCTCGAAGACGGCCACTGCCTCAAGGACCACGCGTTGTCGGCGTGCGGGCTTTCCGCCCCCCGCGCGCGCGACGCGTTCGGGGCGACGTCGCTGTTCACGCTCGTGCAGATGGTCGACAACGGCTTGGGCGTCACGCTGCTGCCGGACCTCGCGATCGACGCGGGCCTGCTGAAGGGCACGGCACTCGCGGCCGTGCCCGTGGACGGCGCGCCGTCGCGCGAACTCGCCCTCGTCTGGCGCAAAGGCACCGCGCGCGCGCCCGAATTCCGCCTGCTCGCGGATGCGTTGGCCCCCGATTCACGAATCGCGCCCGCGCGCGTATAGTCCCCCCGCACCGGCGGCGCCGGCCGATTCGCGAAGGCCCGGTCCGTTGTCACGATTCCGCATTCTTTGGCTGCTGGGCCTTCTGGCCCTGTCGGGGGCCTGCGCGCCGCGCGTGGCCGCCCCGCCCGCCGTCGAACCCCCGCCGCCGCCCCGGGCGGAGGCGGCGCGCGATTGCTACGATGCCCTCGCGCGCATGGGCGCGAAATTCGAGCCGCGCGCCCCGTTCCGTTCGCCGCAAGGCTGCGCGCTCGACGAACCGGTGATGCTCGAACGCGCGACGATCGCCTTGAGCCGCCCCGCGTTGATGACCTGTCCGCTCGCCCACGCGCTGGCGGCGTTCGAACGCGAGGTCGTCCAGCCCGCCGCCCAGCGGCACTTCAACCGCCCGGTCCAGCAGATCGTCCATTTCGGCGCCTATGTCTGCCGTCCGCGCACCGGCAGCACGGACCGCATCTCCGAACACGGGTTCGGCCGCGCGCTCGACATCGGCGGCTTCGAACTCGGCGGCAACATCCGCATTTCGGTGCGCGACCATTGGCGCGAACGCGGTCCGCGCGGCAATTTTCTGCGCGAGGTGGCGCAAGGCGCGTGCCGGCATTTCAACGTCGTGCTGACGCCCAAGACCGACGCCGCGCATCAGGCGCATTTCCATCTCGACATCGGTCGCTTCAAACGCTGCGACGCGTGACCGCAATCAGCCCCGGCGGGCTTCGATCGCGTCCCAGATCAGCGCCGCAAGATCGGTCCCGTCGAACCGCCCGATCTCCTGGATGCCGGTGGGCGAGGTGACGTTGATCTCCGTCAGATAATCGCCGATCACGTCGATGCCCACGAAGATCAGTCCGCGTTTGGAAAGTTCGGGCCCGATGCGCGCGCAAATCTCCCGCTCGCGATCGGTCAGCGCGGTTTTGACCGCCGTCCCGCCGACATGAAGATTGGCGCGCGCCTCGCCCGCCGCGGGCACGCGCAACACCGCACCCGCCGGTTTGCCGTCGATCAGGATGATGCGCTTGTCCCCGCTGCGCACCTCGGGCACGTAGCGTTGGACCATCAGCGGCTCGCGGCTGCGCTGGGTGAACATCTCGAACAGCGAACCGAGATTTTCGTCGTCCTCCTTGACGCGGAACACGCCCGCGCCGCCGTTGCCGAACAGCGGCTTGACGATGATGTCCTTGTGCGCGCGCCGGAATTCGTCGATCTCCGCGCGGTCGGCGGTGATCAGCGTCAGCGGCATCAGATCCGGAAAGTGGGTGACGAACAGCTTTTCGGGGGCGTTGCGGACATGGCCCGGATCGTTGACCACCAGCGTCTTGGGGTGGACGTGCTCCAGGATGTGCGTCGCGGTGATGTACGCCATGTCGAAGGGCGGATCCTGGCGCATCAGCACGACGTCGACCTTGGCAAGGTCGATCGTCTCGCGCGCGCCGAACGCGAAATGGTCGCCGCGCGCGCGTTTGACGCGCACGGGATGGGCCTTGGCGTAGACGCGGTCCTTGCCCAGCATCGACAGGTGCTGGGGCAGATAATGATAAAGCCGGTGCCCGCGGGCCTGGGCTTCGAGCATCAGCGCGAAGGTCGAGTCCGCGTCGATGTTCACGCTGTCGAGCGGGTCCATCTGGACCGCCACGGTCAATCCGCCCATAAGCCGAAACTCCGGTCAGTTCAGGCGGCTTTTGAGCGCCTGGATCTCCATGGCGATCCGCGCGCGCGCCTGGGGCGCCTCCACCAGCGAAGCCGCCTGCTCCAAACACATCACGCCCGCGCGCAGATTGTCGAGCCCCGCGTGAACGAGCCCGGTTTCGTGCCACAGCGCGGGATCGCCCGGGGCCAGCATCAGCATGCGCTCGAGCACGGCGAGCGCGCCGCGGAAATTCTCGGCCTTCAGCAGGCGCAGCTTGATGTTGTTCTCCAGCCGCAGCAGCACCGCGCGGTCGGGCACGAGCGCGTAATGCTGGGCCTGCAATTCGGCCTCCGGCCCCAGCAGGCGCTTGAGCAGGGCGCGCAGCGCCTTGGTGTCGAGCGTCTGCCCCGCGTTGAACGGATCGACGATCGCGCGTCCGTCGGGCCCGTCGATGCGGATCAGGAAATGGCTGGGGAAGGCGAGTCCCCACGCGGGCCAGCCTTGCGCGCGCGCCGCGTCGATCCACAGGATCGCCAGCGCCACCGGCAAGCCGCGCCGGCGTTCGATCACTTGGGCGAGATCGGCGTTGCGCAGATCGTCGTAGGTGTCCCGGTCGCCGCGATAGCCCATGCGCTCGACCAGCGCTTCGCGCAGCGCGTCCACGCGCGTCGCGACCGTATCGGGTTTGCCTTGCGCCTCGGCCGCGACGCACGTGGCGATTTCCGACAGATGCGCGCGGATGGGCGTCAGATCGAGCCCCGGTCGCGCCGCCTGGGACAGCGCCAGTGCGGTTTCGGCCAGCGCCAAATCGCCCTGGCCCGCCTCCGCCGCCACGCGCAAGGCGCGTTCGGCGTCGGGCGCTTTGACGAACGAAGGATAGCCCGGGATCACGATCGGCGTTCCTCGCCCGGCGGCGGGCGCGTGCGGCGCGGATCGTCGCGGGTGATGACGTGGCTGACCACGCGGCGCACGTTCGCGAGGTTGCGCGCGATGTTGAGCGCGCGATCGTGCTCGGCCTGATCGGCGGCGACGCCCAGCATGTAGACCGTGCCGTTGACCACTTCGACCGAGTAATTGATCGAATTCACGCCGCGCGCGAACAGCAGACGCGTACGCAATTCGTTGGCGCTCCAGGTGTCCTTGGCGTAGGCGCTAAGCCCGCCTTCGGTCGTCACCTCGATCTCGTTCAGGACCTCGCGCACGCCCTTGGCCTTCCAGACGAGCTGGATCGCCTCCGCGCGCATGTCCGGATCGGTGACGGCACCCGAAACCAACACCCGGCCCTCGTAGATTTGGGTCTGCAGGGCGGCGAACATCTTCTCCGAGCGCTGGAGCCAAAGATGATTGATCTCCAGCGCGATGCCGTTGTCGTTGGCCGTGCCGGCGAAGCCGCGCTCCTGCAGGGCGGCCACACCGCCGGTGGCGGCGGCCCCGACGACCAGCCCGGCGCATCCGGGCAGCACCGCAAGCGCCAGAAGCGCCGCGGCGAATTTCGCTCGAACGAAGCCGTTCCGCATCGTTGCAACGGTCCTTTCCTTCGCGGTCCCCGTTCCTATTTAGGGGTGCCGGTCGAGTCGCGCCAAGCGTCTTGCCGATGCTCCGGCCAGCGCCCGGGGACCACCAGAATGGCGTCGAACCTTGTCTCGAATTGGGCGAATTCGGGGCGGTTGGCCAGGAAGATTTCCGCCGCCCGGGCGATGCGCGCGCGTTGGGCGGGGTGCAGCGCCTCGGCCGCATCGTCGAGCCGGGCGCGGCGTTTGACCTCGACGAAGGCGAGCACGCGCCCGCGCCGCGCGACGATGTCGACCTGCGCCGGCCCCACGCGCAGGTCGCGCGCGACGATCCGCCAGCCGGTCAGGCGCAAACGCCAGACGGCCAAGGTTTCGGCGAAAGCGCCGCGTCTTTGCGCCGCGACGTGGCGGCGGGACTTCATCGCCCGCGCTTGCCCGCGAGTTCGAGTGCGCGCGCGTAGACCGTCCGCCGCGCAAGGCCGGTCTCCGCCGCAACGCGGTCGGCGGCGTCGCGAACGCCGTGGGCGAGCAGCGCCGCGCGCAGCTTGGCGTCGAGCGCCGCCGGATCGGGCGCGGCGGGCGCTTCGCGCGGCGGCCCGACGACGACGACGATTTCGCCCAACGCTTCGTGGGTCTCGTAATGCGCGGCCAGATCGCCGAGCGCGCCGTTGCGCGCCTCTTCGTGCCGCTTGGTCAATTCGCGCAGCACGCACGCCTCGCGCGGACCCAGGATTTCGGCCATCGCGCGCAAGGTTTCGGCCAGACGATGGGGCGCTTCGAACGCCACCAGCGTGGCCGGCACGGCCGCGAAATCGCGCAAGGCGCGCGCGCGCGGGCCTTGCTTGGCGGGCAGAAAACCCAAGAACAGCGACGGTTCGGCCGGCAAGCCCGAAAGGGCCAGCGCGGTGGCAAGCGCGGAGGGTCCGGGCACCACGCTGACCGGCACGCCGGCCGCGCGCGCGGCGTTGACGAGGACGGCCCCCGGATCGGCGATGCCGGGCATGCCGGCGTCCGAAACGAAGGCGACGACGTGCCCGGCCCGCGCGCGCGCGACCAGGTCCGCGGCGGCGGCGGGGCTTTCGCGTTCGTCGCAGCGGACCAGACGCGGTGCGGCGATGCCGAGGGCGGAGAGCAATCGCCGCGCGACGCGCGTATCCTCCGCGGCGATCGTTTCGGCGGCGGCGAGCGTGGCGCGTTGGCGCGCGGAGACGTCGCCGAGATTGCCGAGCGGGGTCGCCACCAGATAAAGCCCCGGCGAAACCGCGCCTGGATTCGCGGCCGGTTGGTCGTTATGTTCCGCCGGTCCCATGAAGTTCCGTTTCCGCAATCTGTTGGCGTTGTGTCTCGTCGGCCCGTTGCTGGGCGCTTGCGACGACCCGAGGGTAGCGGGCGTGCTCGGCCGAAGCCAGCCGACGACGCGGGCCGAAGCCCCGCCGCCCGCGCCGCCGCCGGTCGTCGTCCCGCCGCCCGCCGCCGCCGTCCGCGAGGAAACATCGCCCGGACCCCAAGCACCGGCACCCGCCCCGGCGGCGCCGGCGCGGCCGGTCGCGGGCCCAACCGGGGCCCCGCGCGTCGCGTTTCTCGTGCCGTTGAGCGGCCCCAACGCCGCCGTCGGGCGCGCGTTGTTGGATGCGGCGACGCTTGCGCTCTACGACGTCGCCGACGACGATTTCGTCCTGTTGCCGCGCGATACGCAAGGCACGCCCGAGGGCGCGTCCGCCGCGTTCGATTGGGCGATCGAACAAGGCGCGCGGCTGATCGTCGGCCCGCTGTTGAGCGCCGAGGTCCAGGCCTTGGCCCCGCGCGCGCGCGATGCGGGCATCGCGCTGCTGGCGTTTTCGAACGATCTTGCGGCCGCCACGCCGAACAGCTTCGTGCTGGGTCTCGCCCCGCAGGCCGCGATCCGGCGCACGGTCGAGTTCGCCCTCTCCCAAGGAATTTTGCGGTTCGTGGCCTTGGTGCCCAACAACGCGCTCGGTGCTGCGTCGGAAACGGCGTTCCGCGAAGCACTGGCGCCGACCGAGGGCGAGTTGCTGCGCGTGGAGCGCTACGATCCCGGGACCCTCGACGCCAGCCCCGCCGTGCGCCGCGTGGGCCAAGTCGGCCCGCCGCCGCCGCGTGCCGCGCGCGGGGAAGCGGCGCGCGAGCCGCCCGAACTCGATTTCGAGGCGATTTTGCTGCCCGATTTCGGCGACCGGCTGGCGCAGATCGCAAGCCAGCTGCATCTGCACGAGATCGACCCCGCGCGGATCAAATTCCTCGGGATTCCGCTTTGGGACGATCCGCGCGTCTATCGCGAGCCGTCGTTGCTCGGCGGCTGGTTCGCCGCCCCGCCGCCCGAAGCCCGGCGCAATTTCGAGCGCAATTACCGCGAGGTGTTCGGCCGCGCCGCACCGCGCGTGGCCACGCTCGCCTACGATGCGGTGGCGCTGGCCGCCGTGCTCGCGCGCGACAAAGGCCCCGACGGCGCCGATTTCGCGCCGGCGGTGCTGACCAATCCCGCGGGCTTCGCGGGCCTGGAAGGAATTTTCCGCCTGACGCCGCAAGGCGAGGTCGAACGCGGCCTTGCGATCCTGGAAATCCAGCGCGGCGGTCCGCGCGCGCTGCAACCCGCGCCCGAAACCTTCGAGACGCCCGCGGCTGAGACGCCGACGAATTAGGCCGCCAACGCGGCGACCAGCGCGTTGACGAGCTTCAGGCCCTGCGCCGTCGGCGCGATGCCGTTCGCCGTGCGGACGAGGAACCCGTCGCGCGCCAAGCGGTCGATGCGCGCGGTGTCGAGTGCGGCGCCCGATCCCGCGGGCCCCTCCAACGCCAGGCCGGTGACCCGCGCGAAGCGGGCGGCGTCGATCCCTTCGGTCAGGCGCAGCCCCATCATCAGCGCTTCGTCGGCTTGCGTGCGCGGATCGAGGGCCGCGTCCTCGGCGGTCGCGTGGCCTTCGGCCGCCACGCGCGCGAGCCACGTCTCCGGCGCTTTTTCCTGGCGCGTCGCGCGTTTGACGCCGTCGACCGCGATGCGGCCATGCGCGCCCGGGCCGACGCCGACGTAATCCTCGTAGCGCCAGTAAACGCGGTTATGCCGCGATTCGGCTCCCGGTTTGGCGTGGTTCGAAACTTCGTAGGCGGGCAGCCCCGCCGCCGCGAGCACGCTTTGCGTCGCGTCGAACAGCGCCTCTTGCCGGTCTTCGCCGGGCAGGACCAATTCGCCGCGCGCGGCCATCTGGGTGAAGCGCGTGCCCGGTTCGAGCGTCAGCTGATAGACCGAAATGTGCGAGGGCCCCAGTTCGAGGGCGGATTTCAGTTCCTGGCGCCAGGCTTGCTCGGTCTGTTCGGGCCGCGCGTAGATGAGGTCGAACGAAAACCGCGCAAACAGCGCCGCCGCCCGGTCGATCGCATGGCGCGCTTCGCGCACGTCGTGCCCGCGGCCGAGGAATTTGAGCGCCTTGTCGTCGAGCGCCTGCACGCCAATCGACAGCCGTTCCACGCCCGCGGCCTTGAACCCGGCGAAGCGTTCGGCCTCGGCCGAATTGGGGTTGGCTTCGAGCGTGATCTCGGGGGCGTCGGCCATGCGCCAGTGCCGCGCGATGCGCTCGAGCACGGCGCCCGCGGTGCGCGGGCTCATCAGCGACGGCGTGCCGCCGCCGAAGAACACCGACGTGACCGTGCGTCCGGGCGTGCGCGCGGCGTAATGGTCGAGCTCGGCGAGCAGGGCCTTCGCCCACGCCTCCTCGTCGATGCGCTCGCGCACATGGCTGTTGAAATCGCAATACGGGCATTTGGACCGGCAAAACGGCCAATGCACGTAAACCGCGAATTCGGATTCGGTCATCGCGCGCGGCCCGACAGGCACGCGGCCGTCAGCAGATCGAAGGCGCGCGCGCGATGGCTCATCGCGTGTTTGCGCGCGGGCTCCATCTCGCCGAAGGTGAGCGTCTCGCCCTCGGCCACGAACATCGGGTCGTAGCCGAAGCCCCGGTCGCCGCGCGGCGGCCAGGCGAGCGTGCCGTGAACCTCGCCGCGGAACGTCTCGCAATGGCCGTCGGGCCAGGCGAGCGTCAGGCAAGCGACGAAAAAGCCGCGCCGGTCGCTCGCGCCCTTGGCGGCCAGTGCCGCCTCGACCTTGCGCATGGCGAAGCCGAAATCCTTCGCCGGACCCGCCCAGCGCGCCGAATAGATCCCGGGATCCCCGTCGAGCGCCGGAACGCACAGGCCGGAATCGTCGGCGAGTGCCGGCAAGCCGGTGGCCCGCGCCGAATGCAGCGCTTTGAGTTCGGCGTTCGCCTCGAAGGTCGCGCCGGTCTCCTCCGGTTCGGACACGCCCTTGTCCCCGGCCGACACGCACGCGATTCCGAAAGGCCGCATCAGCGCGTCGATTTCGACGAGCTTGCCCTTGTTGTGCGTGGCGATGACGAGCGTGGGCTCGATCAGTTGCCGCCGGACCATGCGGCGATCGCTTTCTTCTGGAGGGCGACGAGTTCCGCGATTCCGCGCTCGGCGAGACCCAGCATGGCCAGAAGCTGGTCCTTGGCGAAGGGATCGCGTTCGGCGGTGCCCTGCACTTCGACGATGTGCCCCGCCCCGGTCAGCACGAAATTGGCGTCCACCTCGCAGGCCGAGTCCTCGGCGTAGTCGAGATCGAGCACGGCCGCCCCCTTCGACACGCCGCAGGAAATCGCCGCGACATGGTCGCGCAGCGGCACGGCCGGGATCGTCTTGGCCGCGACCAGCTTCGACAGCGCCATGTGCAAGGCGACCCACGCCCCGGTGATCGACGCGGTGCGCGTGCCGCCGTCGGCCTGCAGCACGTCGCAATCGATCTTGATCTGGCGTTCGCCCAGCGCCTTGGCGTCGAGCACGGCGCGCATCGACCGGCCGATCAGGCGTTGGATTTCCTGCGTGCGGCCCGACTGCTTGCCTTTGGCGGCTTCGCGGTCGGTGCGGGTGTGGGTGGAGCGCGGCAGCATGCCGTATTCGGCCGTCACCCAGCCTTGGCCGGAATTGCGCAGGAAGGGCGGCACCTTCTCGTCGAGCGAGGCGGTGCACAGAACATGCGTGTCGCCGAAGCGCACCAGGCAGGAGCCTTCGGCGTGCTTGGCGAAACCGGGTTCGAGGGCGACGGGGCGAAGTTGATCGGGGCGGCGGCCGGACGGGCGCATGGCGGAGACTTTCGACGGAGCTTGCTGGAAAGGGCGGCGTTTTGCGGAGCCGGACCATAGGGGACGCCGCGTGCGGGGTCCAGGGCGGCCGCTTGACGGCGCGGCGGCGGCGGCCTCTACCTAGGTGCGCGGCCGGCCGGGCCGCCGTCATCGGAGGTTCCCCAGTGGCCGCGCACGCGCATACGACGATTCCCCCCTGGACGTGGATTTTCCCGCTTGCGGGCGCGGCTTTCCTGGCGGCCAAAGCCGTCGGTCTCGTCGGCGCCGAAACCGTCGCGGGCGTCGCGGCGGCGGCCCTGCTGCTGGGCGCTTGCGTGTTCGCGAGCGTGCATCACGCCGAACTCCTCGCGGTCAAACTCGGCGAACCTTACGGGGCGGTGCTGCTCGCCGTCGCGATCACGGTGATCGAGGTCGGCCTCATCGCGTCGATCATGTTCTCGGGCGCGCCGGGGGCCGAAACGGTCGCGCGCGACACGGTTTTTTCGGCCGCGATGATCGTGCTCAACGGCGTGGTCGGTTTGTGTCTCGTCCTCGGCGGACGCCGGCATTTCGAGCAGAGCTTCCGCGGCGAAGGCGCTTCGGCGGCGCTGGCCGTGCTCGGCACGTTGGCCGTGGTCGCGTTGATCCTGCCCAATTTCACGCGCGCGACCGACGGCCCGTCCTTCGCCCCGGTCCAATTGGCTGCCGTCGGGATCGCATCGTTGGCGCTGTGGGCGGTGTTCGTCTTCGTCCAGACGGTTCGCCATCGCGATTACTTCCTCGACGCCGACGCCGACGATGCGCCCGTCGCGGCCCACGCCGCGCCGTCCGATGCGGTCGCGATCGCCGCCTTGGGCGCGCTGCTGGTGGCGCTCGTGGCGGTTGTGCTGCTCGCCAAGGCGTTGTCCGCGCCGATGGAGCGCGCGATCGACGCGGCCGGCTTGCCGCCGACGTTCTTGGGCGTCGTGATCGCCACGATCGTGCTGCTGCCCGAAGGCCTCGCCGCCGTGCGCTCGGCGCTCGCCAATCGGCTTCAGAACAGCGTCAACCTCGCCTTGGGGTCGGCGGTGGCGAGCATCGGGTTGACCGTACCGGTCGTCGCGTTGCTGGCGATCCCGGCGGGCGTCACGCCGATCTTGGGCGTGTCGGCGGCGAATATGGTGCTGCTGGGCCTGACCTTGTTCGCGAGCACCCTGACGCTGGCCACCGGCCGGACGACCGTGCTGCAAGGGGCGGTGCATCTGGTCATCTTCGCCGTCTTCCTCCTCCTCGCCGCCGTGCCGTGACGGACCGGCCGCTTGACGCTCGCGGCGGCGGCGCCTAGCGTCGTGACCATGAAAAGCACGCCCGTCGTGCCCTTCGAACGCAGAACCCCGCCCGCCGCGGAAGCGCCCGCGGGCCCGGCCGTGCACGCGGCCAAAGCACCCGAATCGGCGATCCGCGCGCTCGACGAGCGGTCGCGCGACGTGTTCCGCCGCGTGGTCGAGGCCTATGTGGACACCGGCGAGCCGGTCGGCTCGCGCACTTTGTCCCGCCAGCTCGCCGAGAAACTGTCGCCCGCGACGATCCGCAACGTGATGGCGGATTTGCAGGACGCGGGGCTCCTCTATTCGCCGCACACCTCGGCCGGCCGCCTGCCGACCGATCTGGGCTTGCGGCTGTTCGTCGACGGGCTTCTCGAAGTCGGCCGCCTGTCGAGCGAGGAGCGCGACAACATCGAAGCCCAGTGCGCCGCGCAAGGCCGGGCACCCGCCCAAGTGCTCGAACAGGCGAGCCAGATGCTCGCCGGCCTCGGCCAAGGGGCGGGACTGGTCGTCGCCCCCAAAAGCGAAGCCCCGCTCAAGCACATCGAATTCGTCTCCCTCGCCCCCGGGCGCACGCTGGTCGTCCTCGTCCAAGGCTCGGGCCTGGTCGAAAACCGGATCATCGAAACGCCGATGGGCCTCACGCCCGCCCAGCTCGCCCAGGCGACGAACTTCCTCAACGCGCGCATCGCCGGGCGCACGCTCGCCGAGGCGCGGTCCGAAATCCTCGCCGCACTCGACGCCGAGCGCGCGGTGCTGGACGAGCTTTCGCGCAAAGTCGCGGCCGAAGGTCTGGCGGTCTGGTCCTCGGGCGACGGCAAGCCCGCCAAGGACGCCTATCTCATCGTGCGCGGGCAATCCAAGCTGCTCGCCGACGTGCACGCGATGGAGGATTTGGAGCGCATCCGCCGCCTGTTCGACGCGCTCGAACAGCACGAATCCCTGGCCCGCATCCTCGATCAGGCGCAATCGGCCCAAGGGGTGCAGATCTTCATCGGCGCGCAGAACGAATTGTTCGGCCTGTCGGGCTGTTCGACCGTGATCGCCCCCTACACCGACGCCAACGCGCGGATCGTCGGGGCCATCGGCGTGATCGGGCCCACGCGCCTCAATTACGCGCGGATCATTCCGATGGTCGATTACACGGCCAAAATCGTCGGCCGATTGGTCGGCTGAATTCCCTCTTGCGCGCAGACGGGATTTCGCCCAAATCCCGCCCGTCATGACCGATCCCAAGCCGACCGCCGATTCGCCCGAATCCGTTCCCGAAACCGCCGGCGACGCGCCGCCTCCGCCGGGTGCGGAGCCCGCCGTTCCCGACGCGTTGGCCGAAGCGCTGGCACGCGCGGAGAAGGCCGAGGCCGAGCTCGCGCGCGTCAAGGACGGCGCTTTGCGCGCCATGGCCGATGCCGAGAACGTCAAGAAGCGCGCCGAGCGGGAAATCGGCGAGCGCGAGAAATACGCGATCGCCGGATTCGCCAAGGGCCTGCTCGCGGTCGCCGACAATCTGCGCCGCGCGCTCGACAGCGTCTCGGCCGAGGCGAAGGCGGCCGATCCGGCGCTCGCCAAGCTGGTCGAGGGCGTCGAACTGACCGAGCGCGAGTTGCTGGGCACGTTCGAGAAGAACGGTGTCGCGAAGCTCGACCCGGTGGGCAAGGCGCCCGATCCGAATTTCCATCAGATCGTCGCGACCGTCGAGCTGCCCGGTGCGGCGCCCGGCACGGTCGCCCAGGTGTTCCAGGCCGGCTACACGATCCACGGCCGCTTGCTGCGCGAGGCGATGGTCACCGTCGCCAAGGGCGCACCGGCCGCGCCGGGCGGCAATCTCGACACGCAAGCCTGATGGGCAGTTGACGCGCGCCCGCGCCGGGCCGCAAAGTCTTCGGGCGAGGATTCTCCATGCCCGGCAGGACCGCGATCAACGAGAAAGCGGGCGCCAAAAGCGCCGCCGCCAAGAACGCCGCCGCGAAAAACGCCGCCGCGATTTCCGTGACGCGCGAGTTCGATGCGCCGGCGCATGTCCTGTTCCGTTGGTGGATCGAACCGCGCCATTTCGTGCGGTGGTTCGGCCCCGCGCGCACCGACATGCCGGTGTGCGATCTCGAAGGCCGTCCGGGCGGGATCATCCGGTTTTGCACGCGCTTCGACGACGGGCGCGAGATCTGGCTCAAAGGCCGGTTCCGCGAGGTGATCGAACCCGCGCGCTTGGTTTTCCCGCTGTGGTTCACCGACGAGCAAGGCCGCCCGGCGGGGCATCCGATGTACGAGGATTGGCCGCTAGATGCGACCTACCTGACGACGGTCGCGTTCGAGGACATCGGCCGACGCGGCCGCGTGGTCGTGCATCAAAGCGTGCGTCCGGCTTCGGCTGCGCGCCATCCCAACATGCGCGCCGAACGCGAAATGGCCAAGCAAGGCTGGGCTGAAAGCCTCCAACGCCTCGCCGAAGTTTTGGAAGAACAGGACTGATCCGTCCCGCGAAACGGCTCAAGCCCGCATTCTTCCCGAAGGAAGGCGGGCAGCGGACTCACTCAGCGCGCGTGCGCGGAACCGGCACTAAGCGCTTTGGCGGAACGTCCCGGCGGTGGCGCCGGACACGCTTTCGTAGGCTTTGCGGACGGCCGTCGGAACCGGCGCCACGGCGATCGCGGGCGGCGCGTCGGCCGGCCCGAAAACGCGCGCGATGCGCTGCTGGTAACGCGGGTCGACGATATCGACGAAGGGCGCAAAAGTCCCTTCGACCAACCCGACTTGGCTTTCGTACTTCGCCGTTCCCTTGATCTCGACGGTGTCCTTCGCCTCTTCGGCGCGGGCGCGATTGGCGTCGCGCGCGGCCAAAGCCTCGGTTCGGATTTGATCGGCAGTGCTCGATCGGGGCGCATCCTCGCGCGTCGTCGCAGGGTTTTGACCCTGGGCGATCCGCGGTTCCGGCAATGGCGCCACCGGCGGGCTAACGCCGATGTTTTGGATGGTACTCATGACACGAACCTCGTTTCTCGAAGTTCCCGAGGGCCCTTTCCGACGCTCCCCCAACCTTTCTGGTTAACGGGACGTAAATCACGGCGGATAGAGTTTCCTCACGGTTCATATAATACGATTGCGGGTGGTGAGTCAATCCCAAGAGATTTTTTTCGGAATCGCCCCCCGCGGACGGAAAATACTGCCTTGGACGGTGGAGGCCGTTGCGGGCCTACGGGAACCCACCTATATCGCTGTCGAACGTAGGGTCTTCCCCGGAATTGGCGGTGCGCGCCCGGGGTGGGAGGGCCCGAATCCTTCGGATTGATCCCCGTCAGACGCACCCGATTACCAGAAGGGATCCCGGCGCCGGTGCCTTCCGAAAAAGGGCCGGCCAGGCGGATCGCCGCACGAGAGGGCATTATGAGCAAAGTCATCGGCATCGACCTCGGCACCACGAATTCCTGCGTGGCGGTCATGGAGGGGTCCACCCCCAAGGTCATCCCCAACGCCGAAGGGGCCAACACCACGCCGTCGATCGTCGCCTTCGCGGAGTCGGGCGAACGTCTGGTGGGCCAGCCGGCCAAGCGCCAGGCGGTGACCAACCCGTCCGACACGTTCTACGCGATCAAGCGCCTGATCGGCCGCCGCTTCGACGATCCGATGGTCGCCAAGGATGTCGGCCTCGTCCCCTACAAGATCGTCAAGGCCGACAACGGCGACGCGTGGGTCGATTCGAAGGGCAAGAAGTATTCGCCCTCGCAGATCTCCGCCTTCACGCTGATGAAGATGAAGGAGACGGCCGAGGCCTATCTGGGCGAGAAGGTGACCCAAGCGGTCATCACCGTGCCGGCCTATTTCAACGATTCCCAGCGCCAGGCGACGAAGGATGCGGGCAAGATCGCCGGCCTCGAAGTCTTGCGCATCATCAACGAGCCGACGGCCGCGGCTTTGGCCTACGGCCTCGAGAAGAAGAAGACCGGCGTCATCGCGGTCTACGATCTGGGCGGCGGCACGTTCGACGTGTCGGTGCTGGAAATCGGCGACGGCGTGTTCGAAGTGAAGTCCACGAACGGCGACACGTTCCTGGGCGGCGAAGACTTCGACAAGGAGATCATCGACTACCTCGCCTCCGAGTTCAAAAAGGAGCAGGGGATCGACCTGCGTTCGGACAAGCTGGCGCTGCAGCGTCTGAAGGAAGCGGCGGAAAAGGCGAAGATCGAACTCTCCTCGGCCGTGCAGACCGAAGTGAACCTGCCCTTCATCACCGCCGACGCCTCGGGGCCGAAGCACCTCAACATCAAGATCACGCGCGCCAAGCTCGAAAGCCTGGTCGACCACCTTGTCCAGCGCACGATCGAGCCTTGCCGCAACGCGCTGAAGGACGCCGGCCTCAAGGCCAGCGAGATCGACGAGGTCGTGCTCGTCGGCGGCATGACGCGCATGCCCAAGATCGTCGAGACGGTGAAGCAGTTCTTCGGCCGCGAACCGCACAAGGGCGTGAACCCGGACGAAGTCGTGGCGGTGGGCGCCGCCATCCAGGCGGGCGTGCTCAAGGGCGACGTCAAGGACGTGCTTTTGCTCGATGTGACGCCCCTGTCCTTGGGCATCGAAACGCTCGGTGGCGTGTTCACGCGCCTGATCGACCGCAACACCACCATTCCGACCAAGAAGTCGCAGGTCTTCTCGACCGCCGAGGATGGCCAATCGGCCGTCACGATCCGCGTCTTCCAGGGCGAGCGCGAAATGGCCGCCGACAACAAGATGCTCGGCCAGTTCGACCTGGTCGGTCTGCCGCCGGCGCCGCGCGGCATGCCGCAGATCGAAGTGACGTTCGACATCGACGCCAACGGCATCGTCCAGGTTTCGGCCAAGGACAAGGGCACGGGCAAGGAACAGCAGATCCGCATCCAAGCCTCGGGCGGCCTGTCGGACGCCGAAATCCAGAAGATGGTCAAGGACGCCGAAGCCAACGCGGCCGAGGACAAAAAGCGCCGCGACCTCGTCGAGGCGAAGAACCGCGCCGAAGGCATGATCCACGACGTCGAGAAGAACGTGAAGGAACACGGCGACAAGATCGGCGCGGACAAGGCCGTCATCGAATCCGCGATCGCCGATCTGAAGGCGGTCAAGGACGGCGACGATCTGGAGGCCATCAAGGCCAAGACCGACGCGCTCTCCCAAGCCTCGATGAAGCTGGGCGAAGCCATGTACAAGGCCGCCCAAGCCGAGGCGGCCGGCGCGGCCGCGGGCGGCGCCGAAGCGCCCAAGGCCGACCCGGCCAAGGAAGCGCCGAAGGACGAGAAGGTCGTCGACGCGACCTTCGAAGACGTGTCCGACAAGAACAAGAAGAACTGAGCCGGCGGGCGGGGGCGTCGAGCCCCCGTCTGGCCCGCGGGGTGTCGCCGTGGCGAAAGAGGATTTCTACCAACTGCTGGGCGTGGCCAAGGGGGCGTCGCAAGACGAACTCAAGAAGGCCTATCGCAAGCTCGCCATGCAATTCCACCCGGACAAGAATCCGGGCGACAAAAAGGCCGAAGCCAAGTTCAAGCAGATCAACGAAGCCTACGACGTCCTGAAGGACGACCAGAAGCGCGCCGCCTACGACCGCTTCGGCCATGCGGCCTTCGACGGGCCGGGCGGCGGTGCCGGCGGCGGGCGCGCGGGCGGATTCGATTTCGGCGGCGGTGCCGGCGGGGCTGCGGGCTTCGCCGACATCTTCGACGAGATGTTCGGCGAGTTCATGGGCGGCGGCCGGCGCGGCGGCGGCCCGCAGCGCGGTGCGGATCTGCGCTACAATCTGGAGATCAGCCTCGAAGACGCGTTCCAGGGCAAGCAGGCGACCGTCAAGGTCGGCTCGCTGCACGCGTGCGAAACCTGCAAGGGCTCGGGTGCCGAATCCGGATCGAAGCCGATCGCCTGCCCGACCTGCCGCGGCCACGGCAAGGTGCGCGCGCAGCAGGGCTTCTTCACGATCGAGCGCACCTGCCCGCAATGCGGCGGTGCGGGACAGATCATCGAAAAGCCCTGCAAGACCTGCCAAGGCCAGGGCCGCGTGCGCAAGGAACGCACGCTCAGCGTCAACATTCCCGCCGGGGTGGAGGACGGCACGCGCATCCGTTTGGCCGGCGAAGGCGAAGCGGGCGTGCGCGGCGCGCCGCAAGGCGACCTTTATCTGTTCTTGCAGATCAAGCCGCACAAGCTGTTCCACCGCGAAGGGGCGGACATCTATTGCCGCGTGCCCATCGCGATGACGACCGCCGCCCTGGGCGGCTCGGTCGAAGTGCCGACGGTCGACGGCGGCCGCGCCAAAGTCACGATTCCGGCGGGCGCGCAGACCGGCCAGCAATTCCGCCTGAAGGGCAAGGGCATGAGCGTGCTGCGTTCGACCGCGCGCGGGGACATGTTCATCGAAGCGGTGGTCGAAACGCCGGTGAACCTTACCAAGCGTCAGCAGGACCTGCTCAAGGAATTCGAAGGCACCGGCGGGGCCGACAAATCCCATTCGCCCGAAAGTGCCGGGTTCTTCGCGAAGGTCAAGGAACTCTGGGACGATCTGCGCGGCTGACGCGCGGATCAAGTCCGCGCGTCATGCGCGGCGCCCCACTCGGCCATCGCCGTCAGAATCGGCATCAGTGAAGCCCCCACGGGGCTCAGCTTGTATTCGACGTGCGGCGGGATCACCGGAAAGATCTTGCGCTCGATCACCGCGTCCGCTTCGAGTTGGCGCAATTGCGCCGTCAGCATGCGTTGGGTGATTGCGGGCAAAAGACGGCGCAGTTCGTTGAAGCGTTTGGGCCCCGAACGCAAGTGGTAGAGGATCACCGGTTTCCACTTGCCGCCGATCACGTTCAGCGTCGTATCGACGCTGCAATGCGCGACCGCGCCCGCGCGCGGCGCGACATGCGCGGGGACGGTGGTCGGGGGCACGGGATCTGTCTTCATGGTATCTCCGACGATACTACAGGCGAAATTAGTGCGTACTGGCGCCAACCAAAAATACTGCCGAAATCTCCTCCGTGCAATTCCGCACGCGAATTCGAGGAGTGGATGAAATGGACAACGCACCTATCGTCGCCGTGCTCGGCATCGGCGGCCAGCAGAACGGCGCGATCGCGACGGCGTTCGCCAACAAAGGACTGCGCGTCCGCGGCATCGGCCGCGCCTTGGCGCCGCCTGCGGGGCGGAGTTTCCTGCATGACTATCGCGCGGTCGATCCGGCCGACCATGCGGGGCTGGCAGCGGCGCTCTCGGGTGCCGACGTCGCCGTCTTCACCTCGCCCATCGACCATCGGCCCGGCGTGCGCGAGCGGCTCGTCGACGGCTTCCTCGCCGCGGCGTCGCGCGCCGGCGTGGGTCGGGTGGTGTTCAACCCGGCGGCGTCGATCTTCGAGGATCGCACGCACCCGGTCGCCAAGGTGCTGGGCGCGTTGAGCGACGCGGTCCTTGCCGGCCCGGTTCCCGCCAACGTCGTCGAACCGACCGTCTACATGGACAATTTGATGGCGCCGTGGGCGGTTGGCGGCATCGTCAACGACGGCGTCCTCGCCTATCCGATGCCCCCGGAGGCGCGCGTCTCCTACATCTCCCACGCCAGCCTCGGCGCGTTCGTGCACGCCGCCGCCGTAACGCCGATCGTCGGTCGTCGCTTCAAGATCGGCGGGCCGGAAGCGCTGACGGGCGCGCAGCTTGCCGAAGTTCTGTCGGCGACGCTCGGCCGGCCGGTCGTCTATCGCCGCATCCCGCCCGCCGCCCTCGCCGAAGGCCTGAATGCCGCGTTCGGCGCGCCCGCCGGCGACGACATCGCCGCCCTTTATACGACCATGGAAACCCAGCCCGACGTCATGCGCCGCGATCCGTCGGGATGGAAGGAACTCGGGGTCGCGCCGGAACCCTTCGCCGTCTGGGCCCGTCGGCAGGCGTGGCCATCGCCAAGCTAGGCGTCGGGGAATGGGGCGGCGGTCGTCGCCGTTTTCCGGGCCATGACCCCACCGGACATGCTATTCGACCGCCGATGATCGCCGCCCTCGTCCGCCTCGCCCGGCCCAAGCAATGGGTCAAGAACGCCTTCGTCGTCGCCCCGCTGTTCTTCACGCCGGCGGCGCTGACGGCCGCGAACGCGCTGGCCGTGGCGTTGGCGGTGCTGGCCTTCAGCCTGGGCGCGTCGGCGATCTACGTCCTCAACGACTATTGCGATCGCGATGCCGATCGCTTGCACCTGGTCAAGCGCGCGCGGCCGATCGCTGCGGGGCTGGTGCCGCCGGGTGCCGCGCTTTTCTATGCGGCCGTTCTGGCGCTCGCGGCCGCGGCGGTCGCAGCGGCGCTGCCGCGCGCTTTCCAAGGCATTCTTCTGCTCTATCTCGCGCTCAACTTCGCCTATTCGCTCAAGCTCAAGCACGTTTCCTTGCTCGACGTGCTGATCGTCGCGATGGGCTTCGTGCTGCGCGTCGAAGCCGGTGCCGCCGCCGCCGGCATCCAGGCGACCGTCTGGATTTTGGTCTGCACGGGGTTGTTGGCGCTGTTCCTCGCGCTGGCCAAGCGGCGCGACGACTTGACCGCCGATCTCGACGCCGCGCATCGCAAGGCGCTCGACGGCTATACGCTTGGCTTCGTCGATACCGCGCTGGCGGTCGTGTTGGGCGCCCTTTTGGTCAGCTATCTGATCTATACGACCGACGCCTCGCTCCACGGCCGCTACGGCACGGACAAGCTTTACGTAACCGCGCCCTTCGTCGTGGCGGGGATCTTGCGTTATCTCCAGATCGCACTCGTGGAAAAGCGCGCCGGGTCGCCCACCGATATCGCCCTGTCCGATCGCTTCATTCTGGTTTGCGTGCTGGGCTGGATCGCCGTCTTCGGTTATCTGATCTACGCATGAGCATCCGCTGGAAGACCGATTCGTTCGCCGGGTGGGGCCGTACCGCACCCTCGCGCGCGCGCGCGGCCCGGCCCGAGCGTCAGGCCGAACTCGACCTCGCCTTCGCCGAAGCCAAAGCCGCGGGTGCCGTGCTGGCGCGCGGCAACGCGCGCTCCTATGGCGACGCGGCGCAGAACGCCGACGGCGCCTTGATCTTGGGCACCCGGCTCGACCGGTTCGAATCCTTCGATCCCGAAACCCGACTGTTGGTTGCCGAACCCGGCGCCACCTTCGCGGCCGTGCTGGATGCGTTTCTGCCGCGCGGACTCGCCATTCCCGCGTCCCCCGGCACGATGTACGCGACACTGGGCGGCGCGCTCGCCGCCGACGTGCACGGCAAGAACCACGACCGCGTCGGTTCGTTCGGCGATCATGTCGAATGGTTGGACTTGATCGTCGCTTCGGGCGACACGCTGCGTTGCTCGCGGCTGGAGAACGCCGATCTGTTCGCCGCGACGATCGGCGGCATGGGCTTGACCGGTATTGTCCGGCGCCTGGCGTTGCGTCTGGCGCCTGCCGCCCCTTTCGTGCGCGTCAAGGAAACGCGCGTGGACGATCTCGACGAGTTTTTCGCGGAATTCGCCGCCGCGCGCGACGCGGCCACGTTCGCGGTCGGTTGGA
>JADCGK010000206.1 GCA_020249045.1 Azospirillum sp.
GCTGAAGGCCGGGATCGGCACGCCGGCGGCGAACGCGAAGGCGTCGAGGCGCCCGTCGGCCAGTTGGCTCGCCATATCGGCGGCCGTGCCGTTGCGGATCGTCACGTTGATCCCCAACTCGCGGAACCAGCGCGGGAAATACGTGCCGGGCGTGCCGGCCGCGGGGCCGACGCCGACCGTCCGTCCGGCGAGTTGCGCCGCCGAGGTGATGCCCGAGCGCCGCGTCGTGATGATCTGGAACGGCGTTTCGTACATCGGGAACAGCGCGCGCACGTCCGTATGCCGCACGTTGGGCGCCAATTCGAGCACGCCGGCGATGGCCTCCTGGGCGGGGCCCATCGTGGTCATGCCGAGTTCGGTGCGGCGGGACTGCACCAGCACCAAATTCTGGTTCGGGCCTTGGGTCTGCTGCGTCGAGGTCGGGATCTTGACGATATCCGAAATCAACTGCGCCCACGCCTGCCCGTAGACGGCGAAGGCGCCGCCCGGCGACGCCGTGCCCAGCGTCATCGAACGCGGCCAGTTGGCCTGCTGGGCGATCGCGGGGGCGGCGAGCGCGGCCGTCGCGGCGGCGCCGGCGCCCATCGCCAGGAAGCCGCGACGGGTGGGCGAAGAAATCTTGGTCATGCGGGGGGGTCCTCTCCGTTCGAAAGATTTGCGAGCCGGGGCGGCGTGGATCGCCGCTCGTGTTCCGTTACATTTGCATAAATGCGGTTCCGTGCAAGGGCTAAACGCGCGCCGGCCGGCGGCGCATCCAATCCCAGGCGCAAATCGCACCGCCCAGCGCCAGCCCGGCGAGATCGATCCAATCGGACCCGGCGACGATCATGCCCGCCGCGACAACAAGGCCCGCCCGGGGGACCCAGCCGATGGCGCCCTTGATCCAACCTTCCGAGGCCAACGCGATGAACCAAATCCCCACGCACGCCGACATGATGAACATCGTCACGTCGGTGGCCGTGCCGCGCATCAGGATTTCGGGATGGTAGAAGAACAGGAACGGCACGATGAAGGCCGCGATCCCGTAGCGCACGCTTTCGAAGCTGGTCTTCCAGGGATCTGATTTCGCCAGCGCCGCCGCCGCGAAGGAGGCGAGCGCCACCGGCGGCGTGATCGCCGAGATGACGGCGAAGTAGAACACGAACATATGCGCGGTCAGCGGATCCACACCCATGCGAATCAGGCCCGGTGCGACGACGGCGGCGGAGATTGCGTAGGCGGCCGTCGTCGGCATGCCCATGCCGAGAACAAGCGCGATCACCATCGCAAAACACAGGGCGAGGAATTGGCTGTCGCCGGCGATCGCCAACACCATCGCCGAAAAACGTCCGCCGAGTCCGGTGAGCCCGAGCACGCCCACAATGATGCCTGCGCACGCGCACACCGCGACGAGCTGGATCGATTGCTTGGCGCCGTCCTCCAGCGCCAGCAGCGTGTCGTGCGCCGTGCCCTTCAGGGCCGCCAGCGCGTGCCCGACGCCCGTCCGCGCGGCCGCGTAGCCCAGCAACGCCAAGGCGGGCAAACCGATCCCCCACATACCCGCTTCGTTGGGCGTCTGGTCGAACTCCAGCAACGTCCAGACGGCAGCGAGGGGGATCAGCATGAAGCTGGAATGCACGCCGCCCACGCGGTTGATCAGTACGACCAGTACGGCCGCCGCGATGCCCCACGTGCCCGCGGCCATGACCGAATAGCCGCTCAACAACAGCAGTACGAGCAGAACCATCGGCACCAGCATGGCGAGGTCGGCCAGCATCGGGCCGATCTTGGGCAGCTCGTCGCGCGGCAGGCCGCGGATGTTCTGCTTCTGCGCTTCGATGTCCACGTGCGCGTAGTTCGCGACGTAGAACAGGATGGCGGGGAACACCGCCGCCAGCGCGATCTCCGAATACGGGATGCCGGTGAGTTCGGCCATGATGAAGGCGCCGGCCCCCATCACCGGGGGCGTGATCTGCCCGCCCGTCGAACTTGTGGCTTCGATCGCAGCGGCCGAATCCTTCGAATAGCCGACGCGACGCATCATCGGGATCGTGAACGTCCCCGAGGCAACGACGTTGGCCACCGCCGATCCCGAAATCGTGCCGAACAGAATGCCCGAGACGACCGCGACCTTCGCGGGCCCCCCGCGCACCCAGCCGAACAGCGCGAAGCTCAGGTTCATGAAGTAATCGCCGGCCTTCGAAACCTGAAGGAAACAGGCGAAAACGACGAAAAGAACGATGAACTGCGAGGAGGCGGCCGTGGTGATGCCGAACACGCCCTCCATCGAGTAGGTGAAGCTGAAGAAATCCTCGGGGCTGTAGCCGCGATGGTGCAGCACCCCCGGCATCCACGGGCCGACGAACGCGTAGAGGATGAAGGCGCCCGCCAGCAGCGGCAGGATCATGCCGGCCGTCCGCCGCGTGATCTCCAGGATCAGGATCGTCCCGATCAGCCCGACGATATAGTCCTCCTGCGTGGGCATTACGCCCGTGCGCATCACCAGCATCCGCAAATTCGCGGTGATGTACCAAGCGCAGTAGATGGCGCCCGCGATCAGCACCCAGTCCCAGACCGGCACGCCGCGGCCGCGCTCGCCGCTCCACAGCGCGTAGATCATGAACCCGAGGATCGAGCCGCCCGCCACGTGGTAGGTGCGGAACAGCCACTCGTCCAAAGGCACGAAATTGAGGATCGCCAGGTGGAAGGCCGAGTAGGCGGCGCAGCCGCCGAACGCCAGCAGGCGTTGCCATTCCGGCAAGACGCGCGACTTCGCGCCGAAGTCGAACTTGTCGGTCTTGGCGACGTCCTCGGCTGAGGGCGCGCGTGCGGCGTCGAGGTCTGACATGTCGGGCGTCTCGAATCCCTGTTAGGAATTTTTGTGGCGCCAGACTAGCTGGTCCCCGCGCCGTGCGCGCGCCTTTTCGTCAGGAATCCGCGATGGTCACTTGGCGTTGCTTGCCCAGACCTTGGATCCAAAGCTCCACCGTCTGACCCGGCTTGAGGAAGACCGGCGGCTTGAACCCCATGCCAACGCCCGGCGGCGTGCCGGTCGAGATCACGTCGCCCGTCTGCAACGTGAAGAACTGCGACAGGTACGAAACGATGTGGCGCACGCCGAAGATCATCGTCTTCGTCGAGCCGTTTTGATACGTCTTGCCGTCGACCGTCAGGCCCAACGTCAGATTTTGCGGATCTGGAATTTCGTCCTTGGTCACCAGCCAGGGACCGATCGGCCCGAACGTGTCGCAGCTTTTGCCCTTGTCCCACAGGCCCGCGCGTTCGAGTTGGAACGTGCGCTCCGACACGTCGTTGCAGATGCAATAGCCCGCGACGTGATCCATCGCGTCGGCCTCGGAGACGTATTTCGCCGGCTTGCCGATGACGATGCCGAGTTCCACTTCCCAATCCGTCTTGACCGACCCGCGCGGAATGATCGTCGGATCGTTGGGGCCGCAGATCGCACTGGTCGCCTTGAAGAACACGACCGGTTCGGCCGGAACGGCCAAGCCCGCTTCCTTGGCGTGATCGGCGTAGTTGAGGCCGATGCAAACGAACTTGCCCACGCCCGACACGCAAGGCCCCAAGCGCGGCTCACCCGGGACTGCCGGCAAAGTTTGCGGGTCGATCTTGGCGAGGCGTGCGATGCCGTCGGGCAACAGGGCGCCGCCGCCGATATCGTGCACGACTTGCGACAGATCGCGCAGCGTGCCGTTGGCGTCGAGCAAACCCGGCTTCTCGTGA
>JADCGK010000207.1 GCA_020249045.1 Azospirillum sp.
CCACGCCCGGCATCGCATAGCGCGTGCGGGCCCCCACGGCGTTGGCGATGCGGTCGGCCCCCGCCTCCTCCGGCCGGTCGATTTTGATTTCGAGGCCGTATTTCAGCCCCTTTTCGCCCACGATGACCGGTTCGGCCTTGGCGTAACGGCGGCAGAAATCGCGCATCGGAAACATCGCCTGCGGCACCACGCTGGACAGCACCACGCCCTTGATGCCCGCGAAGGACATCCCGTGCAGCGCCATCAGATGCGTGAGCCACACCGCGTATTCGTCGGCCGTGCGTTTGGGATCGGTCGAGATGCGCCATGTTCCGCGCTTCTCGCCGGAGATGTAGTCGAAGGCGCCGAAAACGGTATTGGTGTTGTTGGCGTTGATGACCAGCAGCATCGCTCAACCCATCCCCGGCAAATGGACGTCGCCGGCCGTCACGATCCGCCGACCCGCCGCCGTATCGAGCAACAATTCCCCGTTCGCCCCCAGATCGGCGAATACGCCGGTCAGCGTTTCGTTGGGCAGGCGGACCTCGATCTCCTTGCCCAGATGGGCCGCGCGCGCGCGCCATGCTTCGCGCACGGGTCCGAACCCGTCGCCCGTCCACCGGCTGACCCAAGTCAGAAAATGCCGCGCGAAACTCTCCAGCGCCGCTTCGACGCTCACGGGGTTCTCCGCTTCGCTGCGCAGATCGGTCGCCGGGTGGCGCGCATCGGGCGGCGCGGAGACGAGGTTGACCCCCACGCCGACGACCAGCCAATCCAGAGCGTCGCCTTTGCTCTCCGCCTCCAGCAACACGCCCGCCACTTTGCGTCCCGCCAACAAGACGTCGTTGGGCCATTTGTAGGTCATCGGCGTCAGCGGCGTCGCGAAGGAGCCGACCATACCGCCCACCCCCAAACACGCCACGAACGCCAGTTGTGCGGCCTCCGAAGGCGGGCCTTCGGGACGCAAGACGAGTGACAGATAGAGGTTGCCGCGCGGGCTCGTCCACTCGCGGCCTTGGCGCCCGCGGCCGGCGGTCTGCTCGCGCGCCCAGACGAGCGTGCCCTCGGGCGCGCCTTCCTGGGCGAGGCGTTTGGCCTCGTCGTTGGTCGAGCCGACGCTGTCGAGGGCGACCAGCCGATAGGCCGGCGGCAGCCGGGGCGCTTCGCTCATCCGCCGAAAAGGGCGGCCGCCGCCTTCGCGGCCGCATCGACCAACGGCACCGGCCACAGGAAGAACAGCAGCGTGAACGCCGTCGAAACGCCCAAAACGCCGGCTTGGCCGGGTTCGGTCACCGGATCGAACGCGGGTGCGGGTTCGTCGAAATACATGATCTTCACGATGCGCAGGTAATAGAACGCCCCGATCACCGAGGCGACCACGCCGATCACCGCGAGCGGATAAAGCCCCGCCGACACGGCCGCCATGAAGACGTAGAACTTGCCGAAGAACCCGGCGAGCGGCGGGATACCCGCCATCGAGAACATCGCCACCGCGAGGCCCGCGGCGAGAAGCGGCTGCGAACGCGAAAGCCCCGCAAGGTCGCCGATGGTCTCGACCATGCGCCCTTGACGCTTCATCGACAGGATAACGGCGAACGCGCCGAGATTCATCACGACGTAGATCGCCATGTAGACGAGCACGCCGCGCACGCCGGTCTCATCGCCGGCCGCAAGGCCGACCAGCGCGTAACCGACATGGCCGATGGAGCTGTAGGCCATCAGGCGCTTGATCGAGGTTTGCGCGATGGCCGCGAAGGCGCCGATCGCCATCGAGGCGATCGCGACGAACACGACGATCTGGCGCCAATCGGCGACCAGCGCACCCAGCGGTTCGACCAGCACGCGCACGAGCAGCGCCATCGCGGCGAGTTTGGGCGCCGCGGCGAAGAACGCGGTCACCGGCGTGGGCGCGCCTTCGTAGACGTCGGGCGTCCACATGTGGAAGGGCGCGGCCGAGACCTTGAAGGCGAGTGCCGCGGCCACGAACACGATGCCGAACACCACGCCCACGGGCGCACCGCCGCCGTGGTCGACCATGACGCCGGCGATCGTCTCGAAATTCGTCGAACCCGAGAAGCCGTAGATCAGCGAGGCGCCGTACAGCAGAAGGCCCGAGGACAGCGCGCCGAGCACGAAGTACTTGAGCCCCGCCTCCGTCGCGCGCGCGGAATCGCGCCGGATCGCGGCCAGCACATAGAGCGACAGCGATTGCAATTCGAGGCCCAGATAGAGCGAGATGAGGTCGTTGGCCGAGACCATCATCGTCATGCCCAACGCCGCGAACACCATCAGGACCGGGTATTCGAACCGCGCGAAGCCTTCGCGTTCGTTGTAGTCGAGCGACATCAGCAAGGCGGCCGCCGAAGCCAACAGAATGGCGACCTTGGCGAAGCTCGAAAACGGATCGGACACGAAGGTGCCCGACATCAGCACGACGCGCATGTCGCTTTGCGTGGCGGCGGCAGCCGCCGCAGCCAGCAACGCGGCGACGGCGAAGCCCGACACCGTCCGCGTGGCGTCGCCGGAGGAGAAGGCGCCCAGCATCAACAGCGCCATGCCGGACAAGGCCAGGATCAGTTCGGGCAGCAGCGGCGCGAGCGCGAAATCGGCGATCATCGCGAAACCTCCGTACGCAGCGCGGCTTGCGCGGCCGGGGCCGGGACCGTCGCGTGATTGCGGTAGCCGCGCTCCCCTTCGTAGCGGTCGACCACGGCCTGTACCGTCGGACCCATCATGTCCAGCACCGGCTTGGGCTGGATGCCCATCCACAACGTCGCGATCACCAGCGGCGCGAAGACGATCTTCTCGCGCCAGTCGAGATCGGGCATGTCCTTGAGATCGTCCTTGACGAGCTTGCCGAATACGACCCGGCGGTAGAGATAGAGCATGTAGGCGGCCCCGAGGATGACGCCGGTCGACGCGAGGGCTGCGGCCCAGGTCGATGCCTGGAACGTGCCGGTCAGAACCAAGAATTCGCCGACGAAGCCCGAGGTGCCGGGCAAGCCGACCGACGCCATCGTGAACACCATGAAGACCGCCGCGTAGGCGGGCATCCGGTGCACGAGACCGCCGTAGCGCGCGATTTCCCGCGTGTGCAGACGGTCGTAGATCACGCCCACGCACAAGAACAAGGCGCCCGAGACCACGCCGTGGCTGAGCATCTGGAACATCGCCCCTTCCACGCCCTGGCGGTTGCCCGCGAACAGGCCCAGCGTCACGAAACCCATATGCGCGACGGAGGAGTAGGCGATCAGCTTCTTCATATCCTCCTGCACGAGCGCGACGAGGGAGGTGTAGATGACCGCCACGATGGAGAGCGCGAAGACCAGCGGCGTGAAGTACTCGCTGGCGTCCGGGAACATCGGCAGCGAGAAGCGGATCATGCCGTACCCGCCCATCTTCAGCAGCACGCCCGCAAGGATCACCGAACCCGCCGTGGGCGCTTCGACGTGCGCGTCGGGCAACCAGGTGTGCACCGGCCACATGGGCATCTTGACCGCGAACGAGGCGAAGAACGCGAGCCACAGCCACATCTGCATCTGCGGCGGGAAATCGTAATCCATCAGCTCGACGATGTTCGTCGTTTCGGTCTGCCAATACATCGCCAGCATCGCGATCAGCATCAGCACCGAGCCGAGCAGCGTGTAGAGGAAGAACTTGAACGCCGAGTAGACCCGCCGCGCCCCGCCCCAGACGCCGATGATCAGGAACATCGGGATCAGGACGGCTTCGAAGAACACGTAGAACAGGACGATGTCGAGCGCGACGAAGGTGCCGACCATGAAGGTCTCCAGCACCAGGAAGGCGACCATGTATTCGCGCACGCGCTTTTCAACGTGCCAGGACGCGAGAATGCACAAAGGCGTCAGGAACGTGGACAGCAGCACGAAGGGCGCCGAAATGCCGTCGACGCCGACGTGGTAGCCGATCCCGTATCCCGGGATCCAGGCGTGCCGCTCGACGAACTGCATTTCCGCGCTCGACCGGTCGAAGCCGAACCAAATGCCGAGCGACAGAACGAATACGACGATCGACGTCCACAAGGCCGCCCAGCGCGCGTTGCGCGCGACGGCTTCCTCGGCGCCATTGAGGACGAGGATGAACGCCGCACCCGCCAGCGGCAGGAAGGTGACGAGCGAAAGGAGGGGCCAGTCGTTCATTGTCTTATCGACCCGTCCGCAGGATGTACCAGGTGGCGAGGGCGACGATGCCGATCAGCATCGCGAAGGCGTAGTGGTAGACGTAGCCGGTCTGCAGGCGTCCGGCGCGCTTGGCGAGCAAAACCGTGCCCGCGGCGATCGCGTCGGGACCCATGCCGTCGATGACCGTTCCGTCGCCGCGCTTCCACAGGAAACGGCCGATCGCGAAGGACGGCCGCACGAACAGGCGGTCGTACAATTCGTCGAAATACCACTTGTTGAGCAGGAACTCGTAGAGACCCTTGTTGTCGGCCGCGATCTTGGCGGGCTTCGTCGGGTTCTTGATGTAAAGCCCGTAGGCGATCCCGATGCCCGCGAGCCCGACCGCCACCAGCAGCGGCGGGATCCAATGCGGCGCTTCGTGGGCGTGATGGATCGAATCCTTGAGGTCGACGATCGCGGAGCCCCAGAACGCCTCGCGCCCGTCGCCCACGAACAGATAATAGAGCCCCATCCCCGAGAACAATGCGCCGAAGGCCAGCACGAACAGCGGGATCAGCATCGTCACCGGGCTTTCGTGCGCATGATCGACGGCGTGATGGTCGGTCTGCGGCGCCTTGTGGAAGCTCATGAAGATGAGGCGCCACGAATAGAACGCCGTCATCGTTGCGGCCGCGAGGCCGAGCCAGAACGCGTACTGGCCCACGCCCGAATGCGCGCCCCACGCGGCCTCCATGATGATGTCCTTGGAGTAGAAGCCCGCGAAACCGATCTTGATCCAGGGAATGCCCATGCCCGCGAGCGCCAGCGAGCCGATCCACATCATCGCGTAGGTGATCTTGATCTTCGACCAGACCTCCCCGCCCATTTTGCGCATATCCTGTTCGTGATGCAGGGCGTGGATGACCGAGCCTGCGGATAGGAACAGAAGCGCCTTGAAGAAGGCGTGGGTGGTCAGATGGAACATCGCGGCCGAATAGGCCGACACGCCGGCGGCGAAGAACATGTACCCGAGCTGCGAGCACGTCGAGTAGGCGATCACGCGCTTGATGTCGTTCTGCACGAGGCCGACCGAAGCGGCGAACAAAGCGGTCGATGCGCCCACGACCGTGACGACCGCCAGCGCGGTCGGCGCGTATTCGAACATGGGCGACAGGCGGCAGACCATGAACACGCCCGCGGTCACCATCGTGGCGGCGTGGATCAGCGCCGAAACGGGCGTCGGGCCCTCCATCGCGTCGGGCAACCAAGTGTGCAGGAACAGCTGCGCGGACTTGCCGCAAGCGCCCACGAACAGCAGCAGGCACAGCGCGGTCAAAGCGTGGAACTGCCCGCCGAGGAATTCGATCTTCGCCTCGGCGTATTGCGGCACGGCGGCGAAAATCTGGTCGAACTGGACCGATCCGAACAGCAGGAACACGCCGAAAATGCCGAGCGCGAACCCGAAATCGCCGACGCGGTTGACGAGGAAGGCCTTGATCGACGCTTCGTTGGCGCTGTCCTTCTCGTACCAGAAGCCGATCAGCAGATAGGAGGCGAGGCCGACGCCCTCCCACCCGAAGAACATCTGCACGAAATTGTCCGCCGTCACCAGCATCAGCATGAAGAAGGTGAACAGCGACAGATACGCCATGAAGCGCGGAATGCACTTGTCCTCGGCCATGTAGCCGATCGAGTAGAGATGGACCATCGAGGACACGATGGTGACCACGCACAGCATCGTCGCGGAGAGCGCGTCGTACTTGAAGGCCCAATTGGCGACGAAGGCGCCGCTGTCGATCCAGGTGAAGAGCTCGACCGTGCGGGTCTGGCCTTGGATGCCGACCTGATGGAAAATCACCAGCGAGAGCAGCGCGGCGAGGCCGACGCAGCCGGTGGTGGCGTATTGGGCGACGCGCTCCTTGGTTTCCTTCGGCAACGACGAGGCCAAGGCGGCGCCCGCGATCAGGAAGCCGAGCAGCGGCAGAAGGACGGCGGCGGAGTACATGGCCCGGATCAGCCCTTCATCATGTTGATGTCGTCGACTTCGATCGTTCCGCGGTTGCGGAAATAGACGACGAGGATGGCGAGGCCGATCGCGGCCTCCGCGGCCGCGACGGTCAGCACGAACAGCGCGAAGACCTGGCCGACCAGATCGCCCAGGTGCGTCGAAAACGCGACGAAGTTGATGTTGACGGCGAGCAGCATCAGCTCGATCGACATCAGGATGACGATGACGTTCTTGCGGTTCAGGAAGATGCCGATCACGCCGAGCGTGAACAGGATCGCGGCGACCGCGAGGTAATGCGCGAGACCGATGGCCATCAGACGTCGACCCCCTTGCGGCTTTCGACCGGCACGACGGCCACGCCTTCGGCGCGCGTGCGCGCGACCTGACGGGCGATCGACTGGCGCTTGACGCCCTCGCGTTCGCGCAAGGTCAGCACGATTGCGCCGACCATCGCGACCAGCAGCACGAGGCCGGAGGCCTGGAACACATAGACGTAATCGTCGTAGATCACGAGGCCGAGCGCCTTCGTGTTGTGGACCTGCGAGGGATCCGGAATGGGCAAGGCCATGGCTTCGGGCAGCGCGGGCGACACCGACCACGCGCCCAGCACGAACACGAGTTCGGCGAGCAGGACCATCCCGATGGCCGCCCCGATCGGCAGGTAATTGGCGAAGCCCGCGCGCAGCTTGGCGAAATCCACGTCGAGCATCATCACGACGAACATGAACAGCACCGCGACCGCGCCGACATACACGACGACCAGCAGCATCGCGAGGAATTCGGCCCCCATCAGCACGAACAGGCCCGCGGCGTTGAAGAAGGCGAGGATCAGGAACAGCACCGAGTGCACCGGGTTGCGCGCGACGACCACCATCGTCGCCGCCCCGATCAGGACGCCCGAGAACAGATAGAAGGCGATGGTCTGCAGCATCCCGGTTCCTCAGCGATACGGCGCGTCGGCCGCGAGGTTGGCCGCGATCTCGGCCTCCCAACGGTCGCCGTTCGCCAGCAGTTTGTCCTTGTTGTACATGAGCTCTTCGCGCGTCTCGGTCGCGAACTCGAAGTTCGGCCCCTCGACGATCGCGTCCACCGGGCACGCCTCCTGGCAGAAGCCGCAGTAGATGCACTTGGTCATGTCGATGTCGTAGCGCGTGGTGCGGCGGCTGCCGTCGCCGCGCGGCTCGGCCTCGATCGTGATCGCCTGGGCGGGGCAGACGGCCTCGCACAGCTTGCAGGCGATGCAGCGTTCCTCGCCGTTGGCGTAGCGGCGCAGCGCGTGCTCGCCGCGGAAGCGCGGGCTGATCGGCCCCTTCTCGAAGGGGTAGTTCATCGTCACGGTCGGCTTGAAGAAATACTTCAAGGTCAGCGCCATGCCCGAGACGAGCTCGGAGAGCAGCAGCGACTTCGCGGCGCGATCGAGGGAACTGGCCATGGTCCTAATCCTTCTCCCCTTCCCCTCAGCGCGGGATCCAGCCGGTCGCCATCAGCACGCCGGCGGTCAGCACGACCCAGAACAGCGAGAACGGCAGGAACACCTTCCAGCCCAGGCGCATCAGCTGGTCGTAGCGGTAGCGCGGCATCGTCGCGCGCACCCACAGGAACACGAACAGGCACAGCGCGATCTTCAAGAACAGCCAGATTGGGCCGGGGATCCAGGTGAACGGCGCCATGTCGAAGGGCGGCAGCCAGCCGCCGAGGAACAGGATGGAGACCATCCCGCTCATCAGGATCATCGCCGCGTATTCGCCCAGGAAGAACAGCGCGAAGCTCATCGACGAATACTCGACGAAATAGCCGGCGACGATTTCGGACTCGCCCTCGGGCAGATCGAAGGGCGAGCGGTTGGTTTCGGCCAGCGCCGAGACGAAGAAGATCACGAACATCGGGAACAGCGGGATGAAGAACCACATGTTCTTCTGCGCCATGACGATGTCGGTCAGGTTCAGCGAACCCACGCACAACAGAACGGTGATGATGACGAAGCCGATCGAGACCTCGTAGGACACCATCTGCGCGGCCGAGCGCATCGCCCCCAGGAACGCGTATTTCGAATTGGACGCCCAGCCGGCCATGATGATGCCGTAGACGCCGAGCGAGGAGATCGCGAACAGATAGAGGATGCCCACGTTGATGTCGGACAGCACGACCCCGTAATCGAACGGGATCACCGCCCACGCGACGAGGCTGAGCAGGAAGGTCAGCATCGGCGCCATCATGAACACGAAGCGGTTTGCGCCCGTGGGAACGATGGTTTCCTTGAGCAGCAGTTTGAGGCCGTCGGCGAAGGGCTGCAGCAACCCGAAGGGCCCCACGACGTTGGGCCCTTTGCGCAACTGCATGGCGCCGATGACCTTGCGTTCGGCCAGCGTCAGGAACGCGACGGCCACCAGCAACGGCACGACGATCGCCAGGATTTTGGCGACGATGATGGCGCCCGGAACGACGACGCCCCAGAGGAGATCCTGCTCAGCCATGCGTGCCCGTCCGGGCCGCTTGGCCCTGTCCATAAACCCGCGTGCATTCGGCCATCGTGGCCGAGGCGCGGCTGATCGGATCGGTCATGTAGTAATTGGCGATCGGCGACACGAACGCCGTCGGGTCGACCGGCACGGCGGGGGCCGCGGGCGCGATCGCCGCCGCCGGGTGGGGCGCGTCGATTTCGGCGAACACGGGCGCCGCTTGGGCCATGCGCGCCCGTAACTGCGCGAGCGTATCGTAGGGCAGCTTCCTGCCGCAGGCGGCCGAAAGCGCGCGCAGGATCTTCCAATCCTCCTTCGCTTCGCCGGGCGGGAACACCGCCAAGCGCGCGTGCTGCGCACGGCCCTCGAGATTGACGTAGGTCGCGTTCTTCTCGGTGTAGGCGGCACCGGGCAGGATCGCATCGGCCCGATGCGCCCCTTTGTCGCCGTGATGGCCCTGGTAGATCACGAAGGCGCGGCCCAGCTTGGCCGTATCGATCTCGTCCGCTCCCAGCAGGAACACGGTATCGATATCGCCCTTCGCGGCGCCGTCGAGAATGCCCGCGACGTCGCGTCCGCCCGGCCCCGGCACAAAGCCGAGTTCCAGCGCGCCCACGCGCCCGGCGGCGACGTTCAGCACGTTGAAGCCATTCCACCCTTCCCTGACCATGCCGGTCTTGGCGGCAAGATCGCGCGCGAGGGCCAGCACGGCGGCTCCGTCGGCGCGCGCCAAAGCGCCCATGCCGAGGATCAGCATCGGCTTCTTGGCCGCCTTCAGCGTCTCGAAGAAAGCGATCTTGCCCGCGAGCAGATCGGCGAGGCTGGTCGGCCCGGCGCCCAGATAATCGTATTTGTAGCGCAGATCGATCTGCGGCCCGATGGCGGCGATCTTCACGCCGCCCGCGCGGTAGCGCTTGCGGATGCGCGCGTTCAAGACGGGGCTTTCCCAGCGCGGATTGGCCCCGATCAGCAGGATCGCGTCCGCTTCCTCGATGCCCGCGACCGTCGAATTGAACAGCCACGATGCGCGGTCGGACGGATCGATTTTCGCGCCGTCCTGCCGGCAATCGAGATGCGGCGATCCCAGCGCCCCCATCAGGTCCTTGAGCGCCGCCGCGGCTTCCGCATCGACCAGATCCCCGGCGATCGCGGCCACCCGGCCCGGCGCGCTCGCGGCCAGCCGCTTGCCCACCGCTTCGAGCGCTTCGTCCCACGAGACCGGCACGAGCTTGCCGTCCTTGCGCAAATAAGGCCGGTCCAAACGCTGGCGCTTGAGGCCATCGACGGCGTGACGCGACTTGTCGCCGATCCATTCCTCGTTGACGTCGTCGTTCAGGCGCGGCAACACCCGCAGCACTTCGCCGCCGCGCGCATCCACCCGGATGTTGGCGCCCAGCGCGTCGAACACGTCGATGGATTCGGTTTTGCGCAGTTCCCACGGCCGCGCGGTGAAGGCGTAGGGCTTGGAGGTCAACGCGCCGACCGGGCACAGATCGACGATGTTGCCGGAAAGCTCGCTCGACAGCGCCTTCTCGACGTAGGTGTCGATCTCCATATGCTCGCCGCGGAAGACGGCGCCCAATTCCTCGTTGCCCGCGACTTCGGTCGAAAACCGCACGCAGCGCGTGCAGTGGATGCAGCGCGTCATGATCGTCTTGACCAGCGGGCCGATTTCCTTGTCGGGGACCGCGCGCTTGTTCTCCTTGTAGCGCGAATGGTCGGCGCCATAGGCCATGGCCTGATCCTGCAGGTCGCACTCGCCGCCCTGATCGCAGATCGGGCAATCGAGCGGATGGTTGATCAGCAGGAATTCCATCACGCCGTTGCGGGCCTTCTTGACCAGCGGCGTGTCGGTCTTGATGACCTGGCCTTCGGCCACGGGCATGGCGCAGGACGCCACCGGCTTCGGACTCTTCTCCATCTCGACCAGGCACATGCGGCAATTGCCGGCGACCGACAGCCGCTCGTGGTAGCAGAAGCGCGGCACCTCGGCGCCCGCGATCTCGCAGGCTTGCAACACCGTGATTCCGGCGGGCACTTCGATCGTCTGGCCGTCGATGGTGACTTTCGGCATCGGTCGTTTCCGTCCTACTCGGCGGCCGCGCGCGACGAGGCGGCGGCTTTGTATTCGCGGATGCGCTGCTCCATTTCCGGACGGAAATGGCGGATCAGGCCTTGCACGGGCCACGCGGCCGCGTCGCCCAGCGCGCAGATCGTGTGGCCTTCGATCTGGCGCGTCACGCCCTCGAGCATGTCGATCTCGGCGAGATCGGCCTCGCCTTTGACCATGCGCTGCATGACGCGATAGAGCCAACCCGTACCCTCGCGGCACGGCGTGCACTGGCCGCAGCTTTCGTGCATGTAGAAGCGCGACAGCCGCGCGATCGCCTTCACGATGTCGGTGGACTTGTCCATCACGATCACCGCGGCGGTCCCCAGACCCGAGCGCACCTCGCGCAGCGCGTCGAAATCCATCAGCACCGTGTCGCAGATCGATTTGGGCAGTGCCGGCACCGACGAGCCGCCCGGGATGACCGCGAGCAAATTGTCCCAGCCGCCGCGCACGCCGCCGCAATGCTTCTCGAGAAGCTCCTTGAGCGGGATGCTCATCGCCTCCTCGACCGTGCAGGGCTTGTTCACGTGACCGGAGATGCAGAACAGTTTCGTGCCCGAATTCTTGGGCCGGCCGATGCCCGCGAACCACGCCGCCCCGCGCCGGATGATCGTGGGCGCGACCGCGATGGATTCGACGTTGTTCACCGTCGTCGGGCAGCCGTACAGGCCCACGCCCGCCGGGAACGGCGGCTTCAAGCGCGGTTGACCCTTCTTGCCTTCGAGGCTTTCGATCAGCGCGGTTTCTTCGCCGCAGATATACGCCCCGGCGCCGCGATGGACGTAGACGTCGAACTTCCAGCCGGATCCGCACGCGTCGTCGCCGAGCAGCTTGGCCTCGTAGGCTTGCTGGACCGCCAATTCCAGATGCGAGGCTTCGTTGTAGAACTCGCCGCGCACGTAGATGTAGGCGGCGTTGGCCCCCATCGCGAAGCCGGCGATCAGGCAGCCTTCGACCAATTTATGCGGGTCGTGGCGGAGGATTTCGCGATCCTTGCAGGTCCCGGGCTCGGACTCGTCGGCGTTGACGACCAGATAATGCGGCCGGCCGTCGGATTTCTTCGGCATGAACGACCATTTCATGCCGGTCGGGAAGCCCGCGCCGCCGCGACCGCGCAACCCGGAATCCTGGATCTCCTTGATGATCCAATCGCGGCCCTTGGCCAGGATATCCTTCGTGCCGTCCCAGTCGCCGCGCGCCATGGCGCCCTTCAGGCCCCAGTCGCCGTCGCCGTACAGATTGGTGAAGATCCGGTCCTTGTCCTGCAGCATCAGTCTTCTCCGCCGCCCGCCGGCGCGAGGCTCGTGCGCCCGCCCTCGGGCATCGCGCCCTGACGACCCCTCATCGAGCCCTTCGGCGGCGGTTTGTCCGCCGCCAACGCGTCGATCAGCTTTTCCGTCAGCGGACCATCGAGGTCCTCGTAGAAATCGTCGTTGACCTGGATCACCGGAGCGTTGGCGCAAGCCCCCAGGCATTCCACCTCGCGCACCGTGAACTTGCCGTCGGCCGAATGCAGGAACGAGGCGTCCTGGCGGCCCTTGATGCCGAGTTTGCGTTCGCACGCCGCCATCACCGCGTCGGACCCGCGCAGCCAGCACGGCGTGGTCGTGCAAACCTGCAGGAACCATTTGCCGACGGGGGCGAGGTTGAACATCGTGTAGAAGGTCGCGACCTCGTAGACGCGGATCGGCGCCATGTCGAGCAGCCCCGCGACGTGGTCCATCGCCGCGCGCGGCAGCCAGTTGTCGTGCTGGCGCTGGGCCAGATCGAGCAGCGGCAGCACGGCGCTCGCCTGCCGGCCCGGCGGATACTTGGCGATGATCCGCGCGGCGCGCGCGAGGTTCTCGGGCGTGAAGACGAAGCTCGCCGGCTGTTCGACCGTGGGTTTGCCGCCGCTCATCGGTCGATCTCCCCGAACACGATGTCGAGCGAGCCGATGATCGCCACGACGTCGGCCAGCATGTGGCCCTTCGACAGAAAATCCATCGCCTGCAGGAACGCGAAACCCGGCGCGCGGATCTTGCAGCGATAGGGTTTGTTGGTGCCGTCGGCGACGAGGTAGACGGCGAACTCGCCCTTCGGCGCTTCCACGGCCGTGTAGGTTTCGCCCGCGGGCACCTTGTAGCCTTCGGTGTAGAGCTTGAAATGATGGATCAGCGCTTCCATCGAGCTTTTCATCTCGCCGCGCTTGGGCGGCGTCACCTTGCGATCCGGGCCCTTGACCGGACCGGCGGGCATCTTCTCGAGGCACTGCTTCATGATCCGCAAGGACTGGCGCATCTCCTCCATCCGGACGAGATAGCGGTCGTAGCAGTCGCCGTTCTTGCCCACGGGCACGTCGAATTCGAGATGCTCGTAGGCGTCGTAAGGCTGGGATTTGCGCAAATCCCAAGGGATCCCCGAACCGCGCACCATCGGGCCCGAGAAGCCCCAGGCGAGCGCATCGGCCTTCGAGACGACGCCGATGTCCACCGTGCGCTGCTTGAAGATGCGGTTTTCGGTCAGCAGGGTTTCGATGTCGTCGAGGATCTTGGGGAAATGCTCGACGAACTTCATCATGTCGTCGGCCAGACCCGCGGGCAGGTCCTGCGAAACGCCGCCCGGCCGGAAATATGCGGCGTGCAGCCGCGCGCCGGACACGCGCTCGTAGAACTCCATCAGCGTCTCGCGCTCCTCGAAGCCCCACAGCAGCGGCGTCATGGCGCCGACATCGAGCGCGAAGGTCGTGACGTTGAGGATGTGGTTGAGGATGCGGCCGATCTCGGCGTAGAGCACGCGGATGTATTGCGCGCGCGGCGGCGCTTCGATGCCGAGGAGCTTTTCCGTCGCCAGCGCGAAGGCATGCTCCTGGTTCATGGGCGAGACGTAGTCCAAGCGGTCGAAATACGGCACCGCCTGCAGATACGTCTTGTACTCGATCAGCTTTTCCGTGCCGCGATGGAGCAGTCCGATATGCGGATCGGCGCGCTCGATCACCTCGCCGTCCATCTCCAGCACGAGGCGCAGCACGCCGTGCGCGGCCGGATGCTGCGGCCCGAAATTGAGCGAATAGTTCTTGATCTTGACCTGCGCGGCCGCTTCGTCGGCGGCGGGAGCAGCGGTGGCGATGGGTTCGGCCATGTTCAAGCTCCCTTCGCCTTTTCGTCGCCCGGCAACGGCGGCGGCGCCTTGGGTTCGCCGAGCTGGTTGAGCCCCAACCCTTCCCACGGCGACAGGAAATCGAAGCTGCGGAAATCCTGCGTCAGCTTCACGCGTTCGTAGATCACGCGGCGCTGTTCGGCGTCGTAGCGCACCTCGACGTGGCCGGTCAGCGGGAAGTCCTTGCGCAACGGGTGGCCTTCGAAGCCGTAATCGGTCAGCAGGCGGCGCAGATCGGGATGGTCGGCGAAGAACACGCCGTACATGTCCCAGGTTTCGCGCTCGAACCAGCCGGCCGACGGGAACACGCCGACGGCGGACGGCACGGGCGCGTTTTCGTCGGTCGAAAGCTTCACGCGGATGCGCCGGTTGTGGCGCATCGACAGCAGATTGTAGACGACCTCGAACCGCTCGGCGCGCTCGGGCCAATCGACGCCGCACACGTCCATCAACGCGCCGAATTTGCACGCCTCGTCGTCGCGCAGATAGGTCAGCACGCGCACGATCGCGTCGCGCCGCACGTCCAGCGCGAGTTCGCCCTTGACGATCTCCCACGCGATCACGTCGACGCCCAACGCGCCCGCGATCCGCTCGGCCAGGGGCTTCAGCCCCTCGTCAACCCAAACGCCCATACCCGGACAGACCCCCGACTAACGCAAGATCGACGTCGTGCGCTTGATCTTCTTTTGCAGTTGCAGAATGCCGTAGAGCAGCGCCTCGGCCGTCGGCGGACAGCCGGGCACGTAGACGTCCACCGGCACGATCCGGTCGCAGCCCCGGACCACCGAATAGCTGTAGTGGTAGTAGCCGCCGCCGTTGGCGCAGCTGCCCATCGACAGCACCCAGCGCGGTTCGGCCATCTGGTCGTAGACCTTGCGCAACGCCGGCGCCATTTTGTTGGTCAGCGTGCCCGCGACGATCATGACGTCGGATTGGCGGGGGCTGGGACGGAAAACCATGCCGAAGCGGTCGAGATCGTAGCGGCTGGCGGCCGTATGCATCATTTCGACGGCGCAGCACGCCAAGCCGAACGTCATCGGCCAGAGCGAACCCGTGCGCGCCCATGCGACCAGCTTGTCGAGTTGGGCGACGACGAAGCCCTTTTCGGTCAATTCGTCGGTCGCGGCCTTGAGCAGCGCATCCTGCGCCGCGCCGGGCGGAAGCGGAGCCCCACCTGGAACCTGGATCACTCCCATTCGAGGGCTCCCTTGCGCCATTCGTAGGCGAAACCGACCGTCAGCACGCCCAGGAAGACGACCATCGACCAGAAGCCGAACATGCCGATTTCCCCGAGCGCCACCGCCCAGGGGAAAAGGAACGCCACTTCGAGGTCGAAAATGATGAACAGGATGGCCACGAGGTAAAAGCGCACGTCGAATTTGCGCCGCGCGTCCTCGAAGGCTTCGAAGCCGCATTCGTAGGCCGACAATTTCTCGGTATCGGGCTTTTGCCGTCCGACGACCAACGAGGCGACGACCATGATGACCGACAATGCGATCGCCAGCCCCAGGAACAGCAGAATCGGGAGATACTCCCGCAGCAATTCCGTATGCGCGTCCATGTGCCCCTCGGACTTCCCCGGCCCTTATCCGTACCCCAATACGATAGCGCGCTCGGGGCGCTTTCGTATAGGCCAAAGCGGTCAATCTTGCCAATAGATTAGCGGGCCCTGCGGACGCCATGCCGCAGCGCCGCGAAACCCATCGATTCGTAGGGAAAATCTTCGGCGGAGTGGCGCGAGCGACGGGACTTGAACCCGCGGCCTCCGGCGTGACAGGCCGGCGCTCTAACCAACTGAGCTACGCCCGCATAAGCCGGACTCCGCTCGAAGAAGGCGAGGGTTTACAGCCCTGCCCCGCCCCCGTCAAGCGCGGCGCGCGCCGCGCTGCCGCCCCACCGACGCGGGTGTCAGCCGACCGCCTTGGCCCGCGCCTCGGGGAATAGACCGAGCAGCCCCTCCCCGGTCGCCGCACAAACGCCGCGCTCGGTGATCAGCGCCGTGACCAACCGCGCCGGCGTCACATCGAAGGCGTCGTTGCGCGCGGGACTGCCGGGGGCGGCGATATCGACCTCGACGACCGTGCCGTCGGGCAGGCGGCCGGCGATGCGCGTGACTTCGAGGGGCGAGCGCTCCTCGATCGGGATTTCCTTCACGCCGTCCGCAACGGTCCAATCGATCGTGGGGCTCGGCAGCGCGACGTAGAACGGCACGCCGTTGTCCTTGGCCGCGAGCGCCTTCAGATACGTGCCGATCTTGTTGCACACGTCGCCGCGCGCGGTGACGCGGTCGGTGCCGACGATGCACAGATCGACCAGCCCGTGCTGCATCAGATGGCCGCCCGAATTGTCGGCGACGATGCGGTGCGGCACGCCGTGTTTGCCGAGTTCCCACGCGGTCAGCGAGGCGCCCTGGTTGCGCGGCCGGGTCTCGTCCACCCAAACATGGATCGGAATGCCCTTGTCGTGTGCCTTGTAGATGGGGGCGATCGCCGTTCCCCAATCCACGGTCGCGAGCCAGCCCGCATTGCAATGGGTCAGCACGTTGACGACGCCCGTGCGGCCCTTCTTGTCCCAGGCGGCTTCGATCAGCTTCAGGCCCTGCTCGCCGATGGCTTCGCAGATCGCCGCATCCTCGTCGCAGATTTCGGCCGCGAGCGTCCAGGCGGCGGCGGCGCGCGCGTCCGACGCCAGCGGCGAGACGGCCGCACGCACGCGGTCCAGCGCCCAGCGCAGATTGATCGCCGTGGGCCGGGTGACCACCAAGGTCTCGTAAGCTTGCGCGAGCCCCGCATCGGAGGGGTCCTTGTCGAGCGCCAGCGCCATGCCGTAGGCACCGGCGGCGCCGATCAGCGGCGCGCCGCGCACCACCATCGCCTTGATCGCGTGCGCGGCGGCGGCGAGATCGCCCAGCCGCACGATTTCGAAGCGATGCGGCAGCTTGGTTTGGTCGATGACTTCGACCGCCCCGCCGCCGGGGGCGACCCAAATGGTGCGATAGGGTTTGCCGTCGATTTTCATGGCTGCTCCAGCGCTGCGGCGCCGGTGGGCGGTGAGGGGATCGAACCCCCGACCCTCTCGGTGTAAACGAGACGCTCTCCCGCTGAGCTAACCGCCCGGTCCGGCCCGGTTGTTTTCGCTCAGTTGAGGCCGTCCCTCAAGAGCTTGCCGGCTTTGAATTTCGGCGCGCGCGTCGCGCGCAAGCGGATCGTTTCGCCGGTGCGCGGATTGCGGCCTTGGCAGGCTTTGCGCTGGGCCACATAGAACGTGCCGAAGCCGAAAAGTTTGACTTCCTCGCCCTTGCGCAATTGCCGCGCGATGGTCTCCAGCGCCGCGTCGAGCGCGGCGGAAGCCTGATCCTTGCTGAGATCGGTCTTGGCCGCGACGGCGGCGATCAATGCGTTCTTGTTCAAGACGAGTATCCCGGACTTCGAAAAGCCGCCCGTTCTAGGCAAGGTGCCGAGCGCGCGTCAATCGTGCGCCGAATATTTTCCGACTTGACAAAATCCGGAAACGAAACGGCCGGCGGATGTTTCCGCCGGCCGATCGCCATACGCGCGTGCCGCGTTATCAGTGCGTGGTCAGCCCCGAGGCGGCGTCGCCGTCCTTCTTGGCCGGCACCGCGTCGATCTCCGGCTCAGTCCATTCGATGGCCACCGGCTGGGCGGTCAACGCGCGCGCCAGCACCTCGTCGACGGTGGACACCGGCACGATCTCCAATCCCTTCTTCGCGTTGTCCGGGATTTCGGCGAGATCCTTTTCGTTGTCCTTCGGGATCAGCACGGTCTTGATGCCCGCGTGGAGCGCGGCGAGCAGCTTCTCCTTCAGCCCGCCGATCGGCAACACGCGGCCGCGCAGCGTGATCTCGCCCGTCATCGCCACGTCCTTGCGCACGGCGATGCCCGTCAGGACCGAGACGATGCCCGTGACCATCGCGACACCCGCCGACGGGCCGTCCTTCGGGGTCGCCCCTTCCGGAACGTGGACGTGGAAGTCGCGCTTGTCGAACAGCGGCGGCTTGATGCCGAAGGACGTGGCGCGGCTGCGAACGTAAGCCGCGGCCGCCTGCACGGATTCCTGCATCACGTCGCCGAGCTTGCCGGTGATCGTCATCTTGCCCTTGCCGGGCGACAGGACGGCTTCGATCGTCAGCACTTCGCCGCCGACCTCGGTCCAGGCGAGGCCGTTGACCAGCCCCACGCGATCCTCGAGTTCGACCTCGCCCCAGCGGAACTTCCGCACGCCCGCGAACTTCTCGAGGTTCTTGGGCGTAACCTTCACGGTCTTGACGCCGTCGACCAGGATCGTCTTCACGGCTTTGCGCGTGAGGCCCGCGATTTCGCGCTCCAGATTGCGCACGCCCGCCTCGCGCGTGTAGTAGCGGATCAAGTCGCGCAAACCTTCGTCGCTGATCGCCCACTCGCCCTTCTTGAGACCGTGCATCTCCTCCTGCTTGGGGATGAGGTGCCGGCGCGCGATCTCGATCTTCTCCTCCTCGGTGTAGCCGGAGAGCCGGATGATCTCCATGCGGTCCAGCAGCGGCTGGGGCATGCGCAACGTGTTCGCCGTCGTCACGAACATCACGTCGGACAGGTCGTAGTCGACCTCCAGGTAATGGTCGTTGAAGGTCGAGTTCTGTTCGGGGTCGAGCACCTCGAGCAGTGCGGAGGTCGGATCGCCGCGCCAGTCCGAGCCGAGCTTGTCGATCTCGTCGAGCAGGAAGAAGGGGTTCGAGGACTTCGCCTTCTTCATGCCCTGGATGACCTTGCCGGGCATCGAGCCGATATAGGTGCGCCGGTGGCCGCGGATCTCCGCCTCGTCGCGCACGCCGCCCAGCGACATGCGCACGAAGTTGCGGCCCGTGGCCTTGGCGATCGACTTGCCGAGCGAGGTCTTGCCCACGCCGGGCGGGCCGACGAGGCACAGGATCGGTCCGCGCAGCTTCACGGTGCGCTCCTGCACCGCCAAGTATTCGAGGATGCGCTCCTTGACCTTCTCCAGGCCGTAATGGTCGGCGTCGAGCACCTTGCCCGCGTTCTTGACGTCGCGCTTGACCTTGGTGCGCTTCTTCCAGGGGATCGACAGGATCCAGTCGAGGTAGTTGCGGACCACCGTGGCTTCGGCGGACATCGGGCTCATCGAGCGCAGCTTCTTCAGCTCCGCCATCGCCTTGTCGCGCGCTTCCTTGGTCAGCTTGGTCTTCTTGATCCGCTCCTCGATCTCCGAGGCTTCGTCCTTGCCGTCGTCCTGTTCGCCCAGCTCCTTCTGGATCGCCTTGAGCTGTTCGTTCAGATAGTACTCGCGCTGGGTCTTCTCCATCTGCCGCTTCACGCGGTTGCGGATGCGCTTTTCGACCTGCAGCACGCCGATCTCGCCTTCCATCGCGCCGTAGATCTTCTCCAGACGCTGGGAGACGACGTCGATGTCGAGAAGCTCCTGCTTCTCGGCGATCTTGAGCGCGAGGTGCGAGGCGACGGTGTCGGCGAGCTTGCCGGGATCCTCGATCTGGTTGACCGAGACGAGAACCTCGGGCGGGATCTTGCGGTTCAGCTTGATGTATTGCTCGAACTGGCCGACGACCGTGCGCACCAGCGCCTCCATCTCGGAGACGGGGCCGGTCTTGTCGGGCATCGCTTCGGCGTAGGCCTGGAAGAAATTCGGGTTCTCCACCCACTTGCTGACGCGCGCGCGGGTACCGCCCTCGACCAGCACTTTGACCGTGCCGTCGGGCAGCTTGAGCAGTTGCAGCACGGTCCCGATCGTGCCGACCTCGTAGATGTCGGCGGGCTGGGGATCGTCCTGCGCGGCGTTCTTCTGGGCGACCAGCAGGATCTGCTTGTCGTCCTTCATCACGTCTTCGAGCGCGCGCACCGATTTCTCGCGACCCACGAACAGGGGGACGATCATGTGCGGGAAGACGACGATGTCGCGCAACGGCAGGACGGGGTAGAGCGTGCCGCGGGTGCTTTCCATGGAACCGGGTACTCCTGACTGAAGCCCGCGCTGGCCGTCCCCCGAAAGGGCGGGCGGCGGCGCGTCTTGGATGGACGTCGAACGGCGGCCCGTATGCCGCGGGCCGTCAGTACAAGTTGGGCCGCCGACCCGCCGGGATCAAGCCCGGCGGCGGGGCCGAAAGCGCACCTTCTGACGGGGCGCCTTCAGGCTGGGCACGCGCGCCCTCGCGAGCGGGCGTCAGGCCGACGCGCCGCCGACTTGCTGCGGGATCGTCCGTTCGCCGTGGACGAGCAAGGGTTTGGCGCGGCCTTCGACGACCTCGCCGTTGACCACGACCTCCTCCACGCCGCCCATGCCGGGCAGATCGAACATCGAATCGAGCAGAATACCTTCCATGATCGAGCGCAGACCGCGCGCACCGGTCTTGCGCGCGATCGCCTTGCGCGCGATGGCGCGCAGCGCATCGTCGGCGAAAGCGAGTTTCACGCCCTCCATCTCGAACAGGCGCTGGTACTGCTTCACCAACGCGTTCTTGGGCTTCTGCAGGATGTCGATCAGCGCGTCTTCGGAGAGATCGGACAGCGTCGCGACCACCGGCAGACGGCCGATGAACTCGGGGATCAGACCGAATTTCAGCAGATCCTCGGGTTCGACCTCGCGCAGGATGTGGCCGGCAGTCCGTTCGTCGACCGCGCGGACGTCCGCGCCGAAGCCGATCGACGTGCCGCGCGAGCGCTGGGCGATGATCTTTTCGAGACCGGCGAAGGCGCCGCCGCAGATGAACAGGATGTTGGTCGTGTCCACCTGCAGGAATTCCTGCTGCGGATGCTTGCGCCCGCCTTGCGGCGGCACGGAGGCGATCGTGCCTTCCATGATCTTGAGCAACGCCTGCTGCACGCCCTCGCCCGACACGTCGCGGGTGATCGAGGGGTTTTCGGATTTGCGGCTGATCTTGTCGACTTCGTCGATGTAGACGATGCCGCGCTGGGCGCGCTCGACGTTGTAATCGGCCGCCTGAAGCAGGCGCAGAATGATGTTCTCGACGTCCTCGCCGACATAGCCGGCCTCGGTCAACGTCGTCGCGTCGGCCATCGTGAAGGGCACGTCGATGATGCGCGCGAGCGTCTGGGCGAGCAGCGTCTTGCCGCACCCCGTGGGCCCCACGAGCATGATGTTCGACTTGGCGATCTCCACCTCGGCGCCCTTGCCGCCGTGGGCGAGGCGCTTGTAGTGGTTGTGAACGGCGACCGACAGCACGCGTTTGGCGTGGTCCTGACCGATGACGTAGTCGTCCAGGACGGTGCAGATGTCCTTGGGCGTGGGCACGCCGTCGCGCGACTTCACCAGGGTGGTCTTGTGTTCCTCCCGGATGATGTCCATGCACAGTTCGACGCACTCGTCGCAGATGAAGACCGTCGGGCCCGCGATCAGCTTGCGGACCTCGTGCTGGCTCTTCCCGCAGAACGAGCAGTACAGCGTGTTCTTCGAATCGCCGGTGGACTTGTTCATTCAATCTCCGTGAGCCGACCGCCCGGACCTCCGGACTCCGACCCTGGGGGGATGTTAGCCCCGCCCCCGCCGTGCATCAACTGACCTCGCGCGGTCCTGCCATGCACCGACGGGACCGATCGTCGCGGGGCCCGACGGCCGCCCCGCACGGCGATTAACCATCAGGCGGCCTTGCTGCCTTCGTCCGCGCGCGGCGGGCGCTGGATGACGACTTCGTCGATCAGGCCGAAGGCGCGCGCCTCGTCGGGATTCATGAAGCGGTCGCGCTCCAACGCCTGTTCGATCGCGTCGATCGGCTGGCCGGTATGCTTGACGTAAATTTCGTTCAAGCGCTTGCGCAGGTTCAGGATCTCGCGCGCCTGGATTTCGATATCGGTCGCCTGGCCCTGGGCGCCGCCCGAGGGTTGATGGACCATGATGCGCGAATTCGGCAGCGAGAAGCGCTTGCCCTTGGCGCCGGCGGCGAGCAGCAGCGACCCCATGGACGCGGCCTGGCCGATGCACACCGTCGCAACGTCGGGGCGGATGTATTGCATCGTGTCGTAGATCGCGAGGCCCGACGTGACCACGCCGCCCGGCGAGTTGATGTAAAGCGAGATGTCCTTTTTGGGGTTCTCGGATTCGAGGAACAGCAACTGGGCGCAGATGAGGCTGGCCACGCCGTCGTTCACCGGACCGATCAGGAAGATGATCCGTTCCTTCAACAGGCGGGAGTAGATGTCGAACGCGCGTTCGCCGCGGGCGGTCTGTTCGATCACCATTGGCACGAGGGCGTTCATCTGGACGTCGAGGGACATGTCGGGCGCTCCCGCAAAACGAAAAGGGCTTCCGAACCATTTAGGCGCGGAAGCCCCCTCCGATCAAGTGATGGGGATAAAAACCGTCCGCATCAGGCGGCTTCGGCTTCCTTGAACAGTTCCTCGGTCGTCACGGTCTTCTCGGCGACCTTGGCGAGTTCGAGGATGAAATCGACCACCTTGTCCTCGAAGATCGGCGCGCGGAGCTGGGCCAGCAATTCCGGGTTCGAGCGATAGTACTCGACCACCTGACGCTCCTGGCCGGGGAACCGGCGCGCCTGCTCGCCAAGCGCGCGGTTGACCTCTTCGGGCGCCACTTGGATGTCGTTGGCGCGGCCGACTTCGGCGAGCAGCAGCCCCAGGCGCACGCGGCGCAGCGCGATGGCCTTGTACTCCTCCTTCAGCTGGTCGTCGGTCTTGCCCTTGTGCTCGGGATCCTCCTGGCCGCGCTTGCGGTCGGCCTCGACCTGGCCCCAGATCTGCTGGAACTCCATGTCGAGCATGCCCGGCGGCACCTCGAAGGAATGCGCGGCGGCGAGCTTGTCGAGCAGGTCGCGCTTGAGCTTGGCCCGCGCTTGGCGGCCGTAATCCTTGGCGAGCTGATCCTTGATCACCTTCTTGAGGGTGTCGAGATCGTCGAAGCCCATGCCCTTGGCGAATTCGTCGTCGAGCGTCACGGCCTCGGCTTCGCGCAGTTCCTTGACGGTCACCTTGAACAACGCGGGCTTGCCGGCGAGCTTGTCGTTCACGTACTCGGCGGGGAACACGATGTTCACCTCGCACGCGTCGCCGGCCTTCTTGCCGATCAATTGGTCTTCGAAGCCCTTCACGAACTGGTTGGAACCGAGTTCGAGATGGTGGTCGGCCCCCTTGCCGCCGGGAAACGCCTCGCCGTCGAGGAAGCCCTCGAAATCGATGACGAGCGTGTCGCCGGCCTTGGCGGCGCGCGCCTCTTCGACCTTGCGGGTCTTGCGCTGCGCCTTGGAGAGGCTTTCGAGTGCCTTGGCGACGTCCGCTTCGCTCGGCTCGGCCTTCAGGCGTTCGAGTTCGAGCGTCTTGAAGTCGACCGGCACGATGTCCGGCAGGACTTCGAGCGACATGTTGTATTCGAGGTCCTTGCCTTCGTCGAAGGCGGTCACTTCGATCTGCGGCTGCATGGCGGGCTTCAAGCCGCGCTCGAGCATCGCCTGCGAGGACGAATCCTGCACCGCGCGTTGCAGCACGTCGCCCATGACGGCCTGGCCGAAGCGCTTCTTCAAAACGCCCTTGGGCGCCTTGCCGGGCCGGAAGCCCGGCAGGTTCGCCTTCTTGGCGAGATCGTCGAGTTCGAAATCGATCTTCTTGGCGATGTCGGCGGCGGCGACGACGACCTTGTAGGTGCGCTTCAAGCCGTCGTTCAGGGTTTCGGTGACTTGCATGGGGTCCGTACTCGTTGGGCGTGGACCCGCGCGCGGGGGGCCGCACGCGGGAATTGCGATCGCCGGGATCCGGATGGAACTCGGGCGGCCGAAGGGTTCGATCCCGTGGGCGCGGACGACGCTGGTGCGGGCGGAGGGACTTGAACCCCCACGACGTGAGTCACGAGAACCTAAATCTCGCGCGTCTACCAGTTTCGCCACGCCCGCCAGTCGCCGGTTAACGCCGGCGTCGAACCCCAGCGGCGTTCGGGCGCTTTTCCTACAGGCCGCGCCCGGTCGCGTCAATCGGCGCGCCACGCGGATGGGATCGCCCCCCAGCTCCGCAATGTTTCGTTAACCATAGTCCCAATTTGGCAGTCGCCACGCGGCGTTATTCGGCCGGCGCGGTCATTTCCCATTTTCCTGGCCGGGAGTACCCGTGAACGATCTGTTTTGGTTACATTTTCCAACTTGCCATCAAAATGGTGCGGATTTACATTGGGAATCGTCGCGATTGCGGCAACGACCAGCAGAACGCCGGTCGTCCACTCCTAGAAAGGATGTTCGATCATGTCGAATTCCATCAATACCAATGTCGGCGCGATGGTCGCGCTGGCTTCGTTGCGCACCACGCAAGACGCGCTGAACGTCGCGTCCAAGCAGGTTCAGACCGGTTATCGCGTTTCGGACGCGATGGACGATGCGTCGACCTTCTCGGTCGCCCAAGGCATTCGCGGCAACCTGCAGGCCTTCCAGGCCGTGCAAGGCTCGCTCGCCAACGGCGTCGGCCTCGGCAGCGTCACCCAGGCCGCCCTCACCAACATCTCCAACCTGATCGGCAACCTGCAAGCCAAGATCACGCAGCTCGCCGACGGGTCCATCGCGAACGATCAGCGGACCATCTACGCCGCCGACTTCACCGCGATGACCAACCAGATCTCCAACTTCATCACCCAAGC
>JADCGK010000208.1 GCA_020249045.1 Azospirillum sp.
CTGGTCGCGTCGGGCGGGGACGCGGCATGAGCACGGCGGCGATGCTGGACGTCAAAGGCCTGTCGGTTGACGCCGGTGGCAAAACGCTGGTTCGGAATGTGGATTTGCGGGTCGCGGCGGGGGAGTGCCTTGTCGTGATGGGGGAAAGCGGGTCCGGCAAGTCGCTGTTGGCGCACGCGATCATGGGTGATCTTGCGCCCGGCTTGGTCGCGCGAGGTCATGTCGTCGTCGCTGGCCATCGGATCGATACGTTGACGCACCGCGAACGCCGCGCTTTCTGGGGCAAGCGGATTTCGCTTTTGCCCCAGGAACCTTGGCTTTCGCTGGACCCGCTGATGCGCGTCGAGAACCAAGTCGCCGAGACGCATGCGTTGGTCGCGGGTCGACCCTGGCGCGAGGCGCGCGCGCGAGCCGCCAACGATCTTGCGCGTCTGGGTCTGACGGCGGCGGCCCGGCTTTTGCCGTTCCGTCTGTCCGGCGGCATGGCCCAACGCGCGGCGATCGCCGCGACCATGGCGGCGGAGGCGGGGCTGCTGATCGCGGACGAGCCGACCAAGGGTCTCGACGCCGACGCACGGGCCGGCATCGCCGCGTCCTTGCGCGCCCAGACGGAGCTTGGCCGTTCGGTCGTGGTCGTCACCCACGACATCGGCCTCGCTCGCGCGCTGGGCGGGCGGATCGCCGTAATGAGAAACGCCGATATCGTCGAGACCGGCGAAACGCACGAGGTCCTTTCGGCGCCGCGCCACGCCTATACGAAAATGTTCGTCGCGGCGGATCCGGCGAACTGGCCGCGTCCGACCGCGCATAGGGCGCGTGCGCCGATCCTGCGGGGCGTGCGTCTTGCGGCGATGCGGGGCGCGCGGATGCTGTTCGAAGACATCGACGTTACGCTCACACGCGGCGAAATCGCGTGCGTCCAGGGGCCGAGCGGGGGCGGCAAGACGACGCTTGGCGCGGTTCTGTTGGGACTTTTTCCGCCGCACCGTGGAAACGTACACCGCGTAAACAGCATCGCAGCTTGGCGCTATCAGAAGCTCTACCAAGACCCGGTCGCGGCTTTCGCGCCAAACGCGAGTCTGCGTACCGCCTTGGACGACGTCGTGCGCCGACATGGCGGCGCATGGTCGGCTGTGGAGACCATGTTGTCGCGCCTGTCGGTGTCGCCAGACATGCTTTGCCGGCTGCCTAGTCAAGTCTCCGGCGGCGAGTTGCAGCGCGTGGCGATCGTGAGGGCGCTGATCGTCGATCCGGTTTTCCTCTTCGCCGATGAGCCGACTTCGCGCCTCGATCCGCCGATCCAGCGGGAGACCCTTCAGATCCTGCGCGAACTGGCGGTCGAGCGCGGCCTTGCGATGATGCTTGTCACGCATGATCTCGCGCTCGCCGAGGCCATGTCTCCCGGTCCGCCGCTGAGGATCGGCTAAGCATAACCGGCAAGGCTTTCGGCGACTCGCGATGTCTTCGGTTGGACATCCACGCGTCCAAACACATTCGCACCGTTCCGTTCGGTGACAAGAGCAGATGCGCCCGCGCCGGCGAACGCCAGCTCTGCCTACTTCCTGAGACGGCCCGTCAGATATCCTCGGGCGATCTTCCCGGGCGCGACTTGTAGCGCGGCAGGGTCCAACCATAGCGCATCGCGGCGGCGCGAAGCGCGAACGCGCCGCAGAATCCGGCGATCGATGCGGTCGTTGCCGACGCATCCGCGGAAACCAGTGCGACGAAGATCGTGGCGCCCACGAGCGCGGCGGTCGCGTAGATCTCGCGGCTGAGGATCACAGGCGACTCCCCGCCCAAGACGTCCCGGATGATTCCCCCGAATGTGGCGGTCGCAACTCCCATCGCGACGGCGATCGGTGCTGCCGCCCCGGCCGTCAACGCGATTTTGGCGCCGCCAACCGCGAAGACCGCAAGGCCGATGGCATCGAGCCAAAGCAGGATCCGATAGCGCGATTGCGGCAAATGCGCCGTGAAGAAGGTCACGCACGCGACGCCCACGCACACGACGAGATATTCCGGCGCGCGAACCCAGAAAACGGGGGTCAATCCCAGCACGAGATCTCGGAAGGTGCCGCCCCCGATACCCGTAACCGTCGCCAGCAACGCGAACCCGACGATGTCCATTTCTTTTCGCGACGCAACCAGCGCACCGGTTATGGCGAAAACGACAACGCCCATCCAATCCAAGGACACGACGACGAAGGATGTCACGGCAAGTCGACCTCAAGGCAAGCGCCCCATCGCGGCCACGAAACTCAGCCGATGAGACGCGGAGCCCTATAGCATACCGAGTGGCGCGTGCAGCGTGCGTGTGTCGAGGCTGTGCTATGGGCTTGGCGGCGCCGTGCGCGAATGGCGTGTCGATCGCTTTACGCCGCCTTTTGCCCCGCACCTTGCTTGACGGCTTGCGAGTTTTGCCGGGCCGCCGGCGCATCCGGTTGTTTGGCCGCCTTTTGGATCACGACGCCGAACCACCCGAGCCCTGGGTAGGTTTCGAAACCCGGTGTTAGCGCGTAACCGAGCGTCGCATTCGCATCTATCTCGAAGTAACCTTGCTTGTCGGTGAACCGTCCCACGGGAACAGTCTCCGTGAAGACGCCAGCCCCGTCCGAAGAAGCGATCACCCGTCCCGTGGAATCCGCGAGAAGCACGCGCGTGCCGTTGCGCTCGGCCGGAAGCAGGCGTGCCGCCGCGAGGGCTGCGTTGGATTGCGGCGCCCAATCGAAATGGGCGCATAGAACGCCGATCGGCTTGCCCGCGGCCGTGCCGCCTTCGCGGATCGACGCCGCAAAGGTGGCGACTTTGGCGCCGCCGAGATGCCGTTCCTCGCGCACTTCCTCGGCCACATAGGCATCGCCCGTCGTCAAGGCCGCCGCTTTGCGGAACCATCCTTCGTTGGAAACGTCGAGCCCCGCGACCGCGTAAGCGCCCTGTTTGCCCGACGCCACGATCCGGCCGGCCAAATCGACGATCCATAAATCGATATAGACCGTGTAGGCGCCCAAGATCACGCCGAGCCGGTCGGCGGCGTAGCTCTGACTGCGCTGCGAAGGTTCCGCGAGAACGCCCACGACCGCCGCGTCGGTCGCCCACCAGCGCACATCGCAGGACCGCTCGTACAGATTCCGGTCGATGATGTCGATGATCGAGAACGACAGATCGGCCAGACGCTGCCCACGCAGGCTTTTGACCATATCCGCGCCGATTGCCGTCAATTCCTCGCTGGTCCGGGCCAAGTCCTTCGAAAGATCCTCGGCAATCTTCGAGATTTGGTTGGAGACGTTCTTGATCTCCCCGGCGACGACGGCGAACCCGCGTCCGTTCTCGCCGGCCCGTGCGGCTTCGATCATCGCGTTCAGCGCCAGCATTTTCACGCCGCGCGTGATGTTGTCGATCTCGCCGATTTTGTTTCGGGCGACCAACCCGACCTGTTGCGAAAGCTCGACGACGCGTTCGGGGGCGGCCATGACGGACTCCAGCGGGTGAAACCGAACGAGATATATGCACGCCGGGGTACCGGGAGAAGATGCGCCCGCGAAGAAAACGTCACTTTGGTATTTGGTTCATTATGAAGGGATTTCCGCCGCTGGCCGGTCGGAAAGTTTTGCAAAAGATCGCTGTAAAAAGATGACGCCATAGATGTAGCGCAACAGGGGAACTGTTATGGATTTCTCACTGACTGAGTGATCTTGAAGCGCCGACGATGTCGGCGTCGCGCGATCTCGGATCGGCGCAGCGTGCCTTTGGATTTTGACCATCCAGCTCATGCGGCAATGGCGTGCGCAGTTGGTCACTCCGGGCGCGCGGCCGCAGGGAAAATGCGCCCGAACGGCTTAGTTCGAATGCCGCGAAGATCGCCGCATCGGGCGGGCGCGTACCTGGACGGGGACCGCGACCGGTACTCGGGCGCGCAGCCCGTCGCGGATGTCCTCGATCAGGTCGGTCAGCGTATCCAGCACTTTCTCGATCCAGCGACGGACGATGCGCATGGGGACGTCTCCTGCTTCGATGACGTCACTTTGCGCCCGATAGATTAATGGAAGATGAGTCGCCTACGGCATGATCTCGCCGCCATTCGGGTGCAGCAACTGACCGCAGAAATAGCGGGACTCCTCGGAAGCCAGGAATACGAAGCTCGGCGTCATGTCACCGGGCGTGCCCAGGCGCTTGAGCGGCAAAGCCTTGGCGTGTTCGCGTTTGGCGCGGTCGGGCAGGGGATCGAAGCCGGTGTCGACGAGCCCCGGCGAAACGCCGTTGACCAGGATGCCGAACGGGGCCAATTCCTTGGCCAACGCCCGGGTGAAGCCGATCAGCCCGGCCTTCGCGGCGCTGTAGGCGGTGTAATCGCCCCGCCCGATATAACCGAGCTGCGAGCAGACATTGACGATGCGTCCGCTCTTCCGCGGCTTCATCGCCTTGGCGGCCGCCCGTGCGCACAGGAACGCACCGCGCAGATGCACGGCCATCATCCGGTCCCAGTCGTCGACGCTGGTCCGGTCGATCGGCTGGGATTTCTGGATGCCCGCGTTGTTGACCAGCACGTCGAGACGGCCGAACGCCGCGCGATGCGCCGCGAACAAGGCGGCGACGTCCGCTTCGTTGGTCACGTCCGCACGGATGGCCTGGGCGTTGCGTCCCAGTTTCTCGATCGCGCGGACCGTCGCGGCGGCGGCCGTCGGCTTGTCGAACCACGCGATCGTCACGTCGGCGCCTTCGGCCGCGTAGGCCAAGGCCACGGCGCGGCCAATGCCGGTGTTGCCGCCGGTCACGAGGGCTTTCTTGCCCGTCAGGCGTTGCTTGGTCGTCATGCCGCCTCCCGGAACAGGCGGCCCCACCCGGTCACGCGCGAGGGCGGTTCGCCGACCAAGCGCAAGCCCGCCCACACGGCCGTCGCGACCGTATCGTGGATCGGAATGCCCAGATCGCGCTCCAACCGATCGACGACCAGCGCGCCGCGCAAGTTCGTGCAGAAGATCGAAATCGCGTCGGGCTTCGTCTCGGCGACTTCGCGCACCAGGCGTTCGATCGTCGCCTCGTCGTATTCGGAAAAGGAGAAATTGCCCCGATCCCCCAGATGGCGCTCGGCCGCGCAAGTGAGTCCTTCGCGCTCGAAATTCGCCAGAATCTTGGCCTGAATGTCGTCGAGATAGGGGGTCACGAGACCGTAGCGCTTGACGTTGGTCCGGCGGAAAATCTCCATGAGCGCGAGTACCGACGTGTCGGCGGGGATCCCCGTACGCTCGGTGATGCGCGCGCACAGCCGCCGGTCCGCGTCCAGCCCCAGCCAGCCCGACGAGGTGCCGTTCCATACGATGGCGCCGACCCGCGCGTCGGCCAGCAATTCCGCCGCGGCGAGGATCGGACCGTCGTCGAATTGCGCCAGCGCCCCTTGCGCCAGCGAAATCTCGGTCACCTTGAAACGGCCGAAATGCGCCGTCACCTCGGGAAGCCCCGCGAGCATCGCCGCCGTGACCGGTTCGAGGACGGTGTTGGAGGACGGCGTCAGCATGCCGATCATCTTGCGTTTTTTCGGGTCGCGCATCGGGAACGATTTTCCTTTGGCAATGACGGACGAAGCCTTGCAAACTTCGTGCGACGATGACCCACGATCTGCTGATCCGCAATGCCCGTCTGCCGGACCCCGGCTCGCCGCGCGCGCTCGTCGCGGGCGACGTTCTGATTCGCGACGGCCGGATCGCCGCCGTGGGCCCGGTCGAGGCGGCGCCGGGTGTGCCGGTGCTGGATGCCGGCGGCAAGCTCGCGCGCCCCGGTCTGATCAACGCGCATATCCACTCGCCCGGCAATCTGATGCGCGGCTGTCTCGATTCGTTTCCGCTCGAAATCTTCATGCTCTACGAGGTGCCGCCGCTGGCCGAGGCGCGGCAGGCGGCGCGTCTCGCCTATTTGCGGACGGCGTTGGGCGCCATCGAGATGCTGAAGCTCGGTGTCACGACCGTGATGGACGACGCGTTTTTCGTTCCCACGGTGTCGGCCGACGGCATCGATGCGGTGATGGCGGCTTATCGGGACTCGGGCATGCGCGCGACGCTCGCACTCGACCAGCCCAACGTCGTCGAATACGAGAAACAGCCTTTTTTGGCCGATCTCATTTCGCCCGAAACGCGGGCCGCGATGGATGCGGCGCCGCGCCAAAGCGCCGACGAATTGATGGATTGCTATGCCCATCTCGTCGGCAAGTGGCACGGGGCGGCCGATGGCCGGCTGGCGGCGGCGGTGTCTTGCTCGGCGCCCCATCGCGTCACGCGCGACTATTTCCGGCGTCTGTCCGAGCTGTCGCGGGCCCGCGATCTTCCGTTTTTCGTCCATATCCTGGAAACAAAAACCCAGCGCGTTTTCGGCGAGGACATGCTGGGCAAGTCGCTCGTGCGCTACGTGGACGATTTGGGTTTGCTCGACGAACGCATGCTGGTCATCCACGCGATCTGGGTCGACGATGCGGATATCGCGATCCTTGCCAAATCCGGTTGTACGGTCGCGCACAATCCGGTGTGCAATCTGCGCCTGGGCAGCGGGATCATGCCGTGGCGGCGCTTGCGTGCGGCGGGCGTGCCCATCGCGCTCGGCACCGACGAAGCAACCGTGGACGACACGCATAATCTTTGGCTCGCCGCCAAGCAGGTGGGACTGATCCACAATCTTTCGCGGCCCGATTGGCGCGATTGGCCGACGGCGCCCGAGATTCTTTCGGCTTTATACGATGGCGGCGCGCGCGCGGCGCGGCGGCCCGAACAGCTCGGGCGCCTGGGTGTCGGCGCGGCGGGCGACGTGATTTTGATCGATCTCGAAACGCCGGCGTTCGTCCCGCTCAACGATCTCGACCGCCAACTCGTCTATTGCGAGACAGGATCGTCGGTGCGCGACGTGATCGTCGCGGGCCGGCCGGTCGTTCGCGACGGCCGCTTGCTGACATTCGACGAAAAATCGATTTACGCGGAAATCGCGGCCTTGGCGCCGAAGCTTGCGGCGGAAATGGCTGCCTTGCGGGTCGAGGCCGCGAAGCTCGAACCCGCCTATCGTGCGATGTACCTCAAGGCCATGGCGCGCGACGTCGGCATGGAGCGGCGCGGCGGGCAAGGATAAGCCGGGCTTTGCGTCAGGGGGTTATCCGCGCATGTCGGCGCAGGATCTCGGCTGTGGTCGTCGGCAGACCGAAGAATTCGAGATAGGCGGGGATCTGTTCGAACAGCATGTCGAGCCCGGTCTGGATGGGGCAACCGCGCGCGCGCGCGGCTGCCAGCAGGGGCGTGATCTCGGCCTTCAACACAACGTCCGCGACTGCCGTGCGCGCGTCCAGGCCATCGACCGGAAACGGCATCTCGTCGCCGTCCTTCATCCCCAATGGCGAGGCGTTGATCGCGATGTCGTAGCCGTGTGGGTCGGGGCGTACGAGTTCGACGCGCAAGTCGGGGTAGGCGGCGGCAAGGCGCGCTTCAAGGCTCCGCGTTGCGCGTTCGTTGGGATCGAACAGTCCGATCCGCGCGACGCCGTGCCCGGCGAGCGAGGCCGCGATCGCCGACCCCACACCGCCTGCTCCCACAATCAGGGCCGAGGCGCCGGCCACCGTCACACCGTTGCGCGCAAGCCCGCGCGCGAAACCCTCGCCATCGAACATGTCGCCGACGAGGCGCCCGTCGGACAGACGCTTGACCGCGTTGCACGCGCCCGCGACGCGGACGGCCGGTGCAACCACGTCAAGCATGCCGACGACCGCGATCTTGTGCGGCATGGTGATCAAAGCGCCCGCGACATTGGCGAAGCGCATGATCACCGGAAACGCGGTGTGGAAATCCTCGGCGCGGACACCCATCGGCACGACGCGCGCGTCGACACCGGCCGCGTCGAAATAGGGATTGTAGATCGACGGCGCGCGGAACGTCGTCGTCGGATAGCCGATATGCGCGAAAATGCGCGTATTGCCGTTCAATGCCATGCGCGATCCGTCTCCCGGGACCGGGAGTGCCCCGGGGCGGCGTACGTCGTCAAGCGCCAACACTTGGCGGATCCGATCGACGGCGATACGGTAGCTGGAGAAGAGGAAACGGACATGCCGGGGGGGAAACCCGCAGCCACGCCCAAGGGACGCCAGGTCGATCCGGCCGCGCGCGTCGAAGTCGCTGCGTTGCTGGGCGCGCGTTCGCGCGCGCGCGACTTGCTGATCGAACATCTGCA
>JADCGK010000209.1 GCA_020249045.1 Azospirillum sp.
AAGCCCAAATCGCTGCGCGAGCATCTGCTCGACCAGGCGGGTGTGGACTTCGCCGACCCCATCGACCGGGTCATCGCGGCGCGGCTGATCGACATGATGGAGGACAGCGGCTATCTGAGCGCCCCGCTCGCCGAGCTTGCCGAAAAACTCGACATCGACGAAGCGCGCGTCGAGCGCGTGCTGCTGCGCTGCCAGAAATTCGATCCGCCGGGCATCATGGCGCGCTCGTTGAAGGAGTGCCTCGCGCTGCAATTGGCCGAGCGCAACCGCCTCGATCCCGCGATGGCCGCTTTGCTCGACAATCTCGAACTCCTCGCCAAACGCGACGCGGCGGCGTTGATGCGCATTTGCGGCGTCGACGCCGAGGACCTCGCGGGCATGGTCGCGGAGATCCGCGCGCTCGACCCCAAGCCCGGCCTCGTCTTCGACGGCGCGGAGGCCCAGCCGGTCGTACCCGACGTTCTGATGCGGCTCGCGCCGGATCGCAGTTGGATCGTCGAGCTCAACCAGGACACGCTGCCGCGCGTGCTGGTCAACACGCGCTACCTCGCGCGCGTGAACGTCGGCAACCGCAACAAGTCGGACAAGGAATTCATCGCCGAACGCCTGCACTCGGCCAATTGGCTGGTCAAGTCGCTGCATCAGCGCGCGCAGACGATCCTCAAGGTTTCGATCGAACTCGTGCGCCAGCAGGACGGATTTTTCCGCCACGGCGTGCGGCACCTCAAACCGTTGGTCCTGCGCGACATCGCCGAGGCGATCGACATGCACGAATCGACGGTCAGCCGGGTCACGACCAACAAGTTCATCGCGACGCCGCACGGGATCTTCGAACTCAAGTATTTCTTCACGTCCGCGATCCCGGCGGCAGGCGGCGGCGACGCGCACTCGGCCGAGGCGGTGCGCCACCGGATCAAAACGCTGATCGACGCCGAAAAGCCGGCCGAGATCCTGTCCGACGACCGAATCGTCGAGCTGCTGAAGACCGAGGGTGTGGACATCGCCCGCCGGACGGTAGCGAAGTACAGAGAGGCTCTGGGCATCGCGTCGTCGGTCCAGCGCCGGCGCGAGAAAAGCGCTGCTTTCTAGAGACTTAGCCGAATATTCTTGACCCTTGGCGGGGTCGGGCGCACGCTTCGCGGCAATGGTCGCGAGAACGATGGCCCCACCCCGGAAGCCCGTCTTGACTTGCGCGAAGCGCGGCACCTATCTTGCCGCGCAATTCGGTCGCCGGGCGGTCCGGTCAACCATCGAACAATCCGCGGCATCGCCCCTCTCCGACAACGAAACGACGGCATCAACATGCAGCTCTCCGTAAGCGGCAAGCGCCTCGACGTGGGCGATTCGTTGCGCAATCACGTGGCCAGCGCCCTGGGCACGGCCGTGGACCGCTATTTCGGCCGCGCCATCGAAGGCAAGGTCACCTTCGAACGCCAGCGCCATTTGTTCCGTGCGGACATCCAAGTTCACGTCACGCGGGGCATGACGCTGCAAAGCCATCATGCCGCCGCCGACGTCTATGCCGCGTTCGACGGCGCCGTCGAACGGCTCGATCACCGGCTGCGCCGGCACAAGGGCCGCCTCGCCGACCGCAAGCGCAAGCCCCACGACGAGGACGACGCGGCCGTACACGCCGCACGCTACGCCGTCGTGGATCCGGACGCCGAAGCTTTGGAGGGGGCCGCCGAAGCCGCGGCCGCGCCGATCGTCGCCGAAATGGCGACCGACATCGCCACACTCAGCGTCGGCGAAGCCGTGGCGCGGCTCGACCTCGGCCAAAAGCCGGTCCTGATGTTCCGCAACGGGGCAAACGGCCAGTTCAACGTCGTCTACCGCCGCGCCGACGGCGCCATCGGCTGGATCGACCCCGGATCGGCCCCGCCCGCCGGCCGCGCGAAGGAATAACCGAAACCGTGCCCATGGAACTCGTCGATCTTCTCACGCCCGATGGCGTCGTCGCGGCTTCGCGCGCGTCCTCGAAGAAGCAGTTGCTGCAGGACCTCGCGCGCAAGGCCGCCGAAATCACCGGCGCCGACGAACGCGCGATCTTCGACGTGGTGCTTGAACGCGAGCGCCTCGGTTCGACGGGCGTGGGCAACGGCATCGCCATTCCGCACGGCAAGCTGCCGGGCCTCAAGCGCCTCGCGGGCGTGTTCGCGCGCCTGGAGAAGCCGGTGGATTTCGAGGCGATCGACGAACAACCCGTCGATTTGGTCTTCCTGCTGCTCGCCCCCGAGGGCGCTGGCGCCGATCACCTGAAGGCGCTCGCGCGCGTGTCGCGGTTGCTGCGCGACAAGCGCATTTGCGAGAAGCTGCGCGGATCGGACAAGGCCGAGGCGATCTACGCGCTGATCGCCGAACACGCGGCCAGCCACGCGGCGTAACCGGCCCCGCCGTTTTCCGGCCCGCCGGCGATCAGCGCGCGCCGCGTTCGGCTCCCAGTTCGCGCCACGCGGGCTGGCCGTAAAGTGCGGGCGCCAATCCGCCAACGCCCACCGCCGACACCAGCCGCGCAAGCGCGCGGCGCGTCGCTTCGGGGCCCGGCGTGGCGCCCTCGACCGTGGCCCGCTCGCCCGCCGCCGTGCGGATCGCGGCCGCGGCCGCCGGCCCCAACGACGTCAACGCCTCCAGCGCGGCATCCAGTCCGCGCGCTTCGCCCCCGCGCCGCGCCGCGCGCAACGCCTCGTCGGCGATGTCGAGCGCCAGGCGCTTGGCAACCGCCGTGCCGTCCGCACCGGTCAAGGCGAGCGCCCGGCCCAGGCCCGCGCGGGACAAGGGGCCCCACACGCCGTCGATCGTCAACCTTGGCCGCGGCCCGGGAACGGTCGCGGGATCGGCCGCGGCCAGCGTCGCGGAAATCGCGCGCTGCAGGCGCTTGATCGCGGGCACCGCGCCGCGCGCGGCGGCGTCGCGTTCGAACACGCGGCGCACGCGCTCGGGCACGCCGTCCAGCCCCACCGAATTGGGGTCGCCGCCGGTCACGCGCGCGACGGCGATCTTGTAGGCCCGGTCGATCCGCGCGTCGCGCGACAGGCGCGCGCGTTCGTTGAGATGGCCCCAGCGCGTGGCGGCGCGGAAGGCGCGAAACCCCGCGAGATCGAGCGGATCGCCCGCGCGAACCTCGCGCGGCGGCAACCCGGCCTCGGCGAAGCGCACCGCGCCGCCGCCCAGGAACTCGGCGAGGCGCTTGGTCGAACCGGTGCCGAATTGATGCAGGTGGCAGGCGAGTTCGATCTGACCGCGCAAGCCGCCCAGAAACTCCGCCGCGAGATCCGCCGCCCCGGCGCGCAAGCGCGATACGCCCGCGCGAAGCTGGACGAGCTTTTCGGCCTCCGCCGCGGCGAGGATTTCGGCACCTGCCGCCGTTTCGATGGCGCGACGCACGACCGCTTCGCCGCGCCGCCGCTCGTCGGGCAGCAGATCGCGCGTGCGCCGGTCGATGAGTTCGATCTCCGCCAGCTCCGCCCAACCTTGCGCGCGCGCGAGCGCGCCGAGCGCGGCGGCCAAATCCCGGCGCTGGGAGAGATCCATCTGATAGCGGCCGACCGAAAGGCCGCTATTCGCGTCGTCGAGGGCGACGACGAGCCCCGTCTTGCCGCCTTCGGCCTCGGTCAGGATCTCGGGCAGCAGGGCGTCGTAGAGCGGATGCAGATCCGCGTCGAGGAGCGGGTCGGTCTCGGGGGGTTCGGTCATCGGGGCCTCCGGATGGGGGGAAGGAACGCGCGCGTCACCCGGCGCGCCGCAGAGCCGGCGCGCCCGCGCGCGCAAGCACGGCGTCGAGCGCGGTTTCGCACGCCGGCCAATCGGCGCCGCCCGCGTGCGCATGGGCACGCGCGATTTCGCGCATCGTCGTCTCGGCCGGCTGGTCGCCGACGCGCGCGCGCACCGCTTCGCGATCGGCGAGGAACTTGAGCAGCCGCGACACCGCGTCGTCGGGCAGCGAATGGATCAGGCAGGCAAGTTCGATCTGTCCGCGCAACACGCGCAAGGCCGCCCCCACCGCCGGTGCCGACAGCCGAAGTGCGCGCCCGACGCGCCGGCGGATGGTGAAGCGGCGCCGCGCCTCGGCGCGCGCGATCGCGGCCTTTCCTTCCGGCAGGATCGCCGCCGCACGCGCCAAGGCGAGCGCGCGCGCTTCGGCCGCGCGATCCGGATACGGGGCCGTCGCGCCCAAAACGCCGTCGAGGTCGGGGATGGCGAAGCCGCCTTGCGAAAGTCGAATCGTACCCACGCCCGCCCGCCGGGCCGCATCGGCGAGTTCCACGCGCAGCGCGCGGTCGTCGGCCGGGCGCAGCGCGTAACGGCCAAACCCCACGCCGCCCGCCCGGTGCGGCCCCACATGCCCCGGCGCGCCGCCGGAAACGGCCGACAGCGCGGGGCACAGCAACCGGCGGAACGCCGGGTGCAGCGGCGACGGCGGTCGGATCTGAACGGGCATGCGGCGGGTCCCTCGTCCGGTTGCCGCCCGGCCCGAGCGCCGCGACGGCGCCGGCCGTTTCCGAGCGACGGATTCGTGACGTTTGACTTCCATCCGAGCGCATCGACGGGGCATTCGTACCAACAATGTTCCCGCCTGTGGACGCACCGCTCCCGCCTCCGCGCCCCAATGGGCGCGGCTCGTAAACCTCGCTTCCACGCCTTCGCGTTCGAACGGCACCAACGCGCACCAACCCAGCGCCCATCGACAGCCGACGGTACAAATATAGAACATCGAGGATGACAAGCAAGGGATATTTTCAGAATCAGTGCTGCATTATCGTAGGTTGCCGGGCGGGGCAGCGACTCGGCGCTTCAATCCGACTTGCCGGAGACGTCGATCGCGCGCGCGCGGGCTTGCTTGGCGCCGCCCGCTTTGATTTCGATCCGCCGCGCCTTCGCCTCGGGCTGCGGCCGGACCAGATCGACGTGCAGCAATCCGTTGTCGAGCGTGGCGCCGACGACCTCGATGCCGTCGGCGAGCACGAAGCTGCGCTGGAACTGGCGCGCGGCGATGCCGCGATGGATATAGACCCGGCTTTCGTCGTCGGTTTGCTTGCCGCGCACGACGAGTTGGTTGCCTTCGAGACCGATGGCGAGATCGTCGAGCGTGAAGCCCGCCACCGCCAGCGTGATGCGCAGACCGTTTTCGCCGGTTTGTTCGATGTTGTAGGGCGGATAGCCTTCCGCGCCGTGCTTTGCGATCCGATCGAGCGTGCGCTCGAACTCGTCGAAACCGAGCAGCAGCGGATTGTTGAACAGCGACAGACGCGACATGGCGACCGGCCCTTTCGTAAGCGGCCCGTGGAACGCGCGGACCCCGTCGGGGCATCCGCTTCGCCGAAATATGGCGCCCTAGGCGGCGGCCATCAAGTCCCGCGCTTGCGCGGCCCCTTGCCGGCTTGCGCGGCCGTCGCCGCCGCTGCACCGCGCGCTGCGATCGACAGCACCTGGCTCGCCACCCGCGCGTCGCGCACGTTGCGGGCGTTCTTGATCAGCGCCGCGCGGGCGGGATCGATGGGCTTGCCCGCGCGCAGCTTGCGGATTTCCTCGGCCGCCGACCCGGCCATATCGTTGGGCGCACCCCGGGCCATGGCTTCGAGCTGCCGCGCGGCCCCCTCGAGGTTCATCACCATCGTCTCCAACTCCTCGCGGCGGCTGCGCACCAAATCCTTCCGGGCGAGCGTGTGCCGAAACCCGGCGGCGCGTTCGCGGAAGCGTTTTGCCTTGGCGAGGAACTGATCGGCTTTCGGGTCGGGCTTGGTCATGTCGTGGGGATGCTCGGAACGGCGGGAACAGCCGTGCCATCGTGCTACAAACGCTCCTCAATGCTCAAGAACGCAATTTTGACGACGATATCGATTCTATTTGCGCTGCCCGGCGTCGAAGGCGCGCGACGGCAGACCGGATGCGCGCCCGACGCGCCCCTCCCGCGCCGACGGGGCGTTGTCCCTCGATCCCGCCTTCGGAAATGCTCCTCCCGGCGCCCGGCATGCGGCGTGGGCCGAATGCCTGGCGCCGGGGGTGGACCCACCTTCGATCAGCGGAAGTGACGGCCGTGACCGGGGGTCAGCGCTTCAGCGAGTGCGGTCTTCTGCGCGGCATCGAGGGCCGTTTGGAAGCGCTCGACTGCCGGACGCAGGAGGGCGAGCGACTGGCCCATCGCGGTCACGAAACGCTCGCGCCGCGCGAGGCCCGCGGCCGCATCGCCCTCGGCCGCGGCGGCCGGCGGGTTGTCGCACAACGCGCGCATCGGCCGGGCGGCCTCGCGGCTGTCGCGCGCGAAGGCGTCCCAAGCGCCGCGCTGGGCGGCGGTCGGCTTGACCTTCGCTTCGACATAGGCGAGGCGCGAGGCGATCCGCGCGTCGGCGTCGGCGCACATGCGCTCGAACATCCGTTGGCCGCGGTCGCCGCGATCCCCACGTTCGGGGCCCGGCTGGGCCATGGCGAGAGCGGGTGCGAAAAGCGCCAGTGCGGCGAGGGCCGGAACGATGAACTTCTTCATGGCGGGGTCGTCCTTTCTTGGGTTGTCGATGCACGCGTTATCGCCCGCGAATGGGGCGGGGCGATGACCGGACGATTTCCGGGCGTGACCGCAGGGCACGGTTTTGTAACGCGCGGTTACCGCCGCTGCGGAGCGTGGCGCCCGCGCGATATGATCCCGGTCATGACGCGCACGCCGCATATCCTCGTTGTCGACGACGATCGGGAAATCCGCCGGTTGGTTTCGCGCTTCCTGGCCGAGAACGGCTATCGGACGACCGAAGCCAAGGACGCCGCCGAGGCCGAACTGGCCCTCGCCGCGGGCAAGTTCGAACTGGTCGTGCTCGACCTGATGATGCCCGGCGAGGATGGATTGTCCTTCGCCCGGCGCTTGCGCGCGCGCGACGGCATGCCCATCGTGATGCTGACCGCGCGCGGCGAGGAAACCGACCGGATCGTCGGTCTCGAAATCGGCGCCGACGACTATCTGCCCAAGCCCTTCAATCCGCGCGAGCTGCTCGCGCGGATCCGTGCGGTCCTGCGCCGGGCCGCCGACCGGCCCGCCCCCGAAGCCAAGCCGCGCAGCTTCCGCTTCGCGGGCTGGACACTCGATTCCGCGCGGCGCGAATTGCGCCGGCCCGACGGCGCGCTGGTGCCGACGACCGACGCCGAACTCGATCTGCTGGTCGCCTTCGTCGAACGTCCGCAACGCACGTTGTCGCGCGAACAACTGCTCGACCTCGCGCGCGGGCGCCAAGCGCAGCTTTTCGACCGGTCGATCGACGTCGCCGTCATGCGCTTGCGGCGCAAGATCGAACCGGATCCCGCGAAGCCCGAGATCATCCGCACCGTGCGCAACGGCGGCTATCTGTTCGCCGCCGATGTCGAGGCGGAGGCGTGAAGCGCCCCTTCGATGGGATCGCCGGACGCATCGCGCTGGTCGCGATCGTGGGGCTGGTGGCCGCCCAGCTCGTGTCGGTGGGCATCGCCATCCTGCTGCGGCCGAACGAGTTCCGCCTCTACGCGGCGCCGTGGCTGCTCGAAACAACGGTCGACGTGGCCCGCGAAGCGTTCGCCCGGCCGCCCGCGCAGCGCGCGGCGTTCCTTGCCGCCCGGCCCGAAGTCGCGCATCTGGACTTCGAATGGCGCAAGACGGTCGACATGCCGGCCGACCCGCGGCCCGCGCGCGGACGCGCCGCCCGCCTGGAACGCAGCATCGCCGAGCGTTTGGGGGCCGGTTTCGCGGTGACGGGCGAACTGGCGATGGGCGGGTTCGGTCCGCCGCCCATCGGCGGCCGGATCGAACGCGGCGCGAATTTCGTGCGCGTACCTGCCGACGAGGCCGCATGGAGCGACGCGCAAACGACCATCCCGGGCCTGTTCCGCATCGTCGTGCGCGGCCCCGACGGGACGTATCTCAGCATCCGGCCGCGCATGCCCGGGCTGACTTGGGGGTGGATCGTGCTGGGCGCGTGGCTCGCGGGTATCGCGGTTGCCGCCGGTGCCGCCGCTTTGTGGGCGGCGCGGCGCGTGGCGCTGCCGCTCGAAGCGGTCGCGGGCGCCGCCCAGCGCGCGGGTGCCGGGCTGGCGCCCGATCTGCGCGGCTTGTCGGCGGCGCCGCGCGAGGTGCGCACGATCGGCGATGCGCTGACGCGCATGCGCGCCCAGCTCGTGCGCCACGTCGAAGACCGCACGCGGATGCTCGCCGCCGTCAGCCACGATTTGCGCACGCCGCTCACGCGCCTGCGTTTGCGCGCGGAGTCCATCCCCGACGCCGAGGAACGCGCCAAGGCCCAGAACGACATCGTCGAGATGGAGAAGATGATCGCCGAAACGCTGGCCTTCGCGCGCGCAGATGCGATGGAGTCGGCGCCCGAGCGATTCGATTTGGCGGCACTGGTCCAAACCTTGGTCGACGAACGCGTCGATTTGGGACGCGATTCGACCTACGAGGGCCGGTCGAGCCTGATTTTCGAAGGACGGGCCGGAGCGCTGAAACGCGCGCTCGCCAATCTGATCGACAATGCGCTGACCTACGGCGAGCGCGCGGCCGTTGCCTTGCGCGAATTCCCGGACCGCATCGAAATTGCCGTCGCCGACGAAGGGCCCGGCATTCCGCTCGATCAAATCGAGCAGGTGTTCCGCCCGTTCTACCGCATCGAGGCCTCGCGCTCGCGCGAGACCGGCGGTGCGGGCTTGGGCTTGGCCGTCGCGCGCGACATCGCCATCGCCCATGGCGGCGAAGTGCGCCTCGCCAACCGGCCCCTCCGGGGTTTGGAGGCGACGTTCGTCCTGCCGCGGATCGGTTGAGCCCGCTATAGTCGGCCCATGTTCGAAACGATCCTTCGGCCGCGCGCGGCCGCCTTGTCGGTCGCGGCGGCGGGGGCGGCGATCCTGGGCGCGGCCCTCGCTTTCCAGCATATCGGCGGCCTTGCGCCGTGCGAACTTTGCTATTGGCAACGCTATCCCTTCTGGGTCGCGATCCCGGCGGGTCTCGCCGCCGTGGCGATCGATCGCCCGGCCGCGCGCGCGGCACTGCTGGCCCTCGCGGCCGCAGCCTTGCTCGCCGGCGCCGGAGTCGCGGTTTTCCACGTCGGGGTGGAGCAGCAATGGTGGCAGGGAACGGCCGCCTGCGGCGCGCCGCGCGGGGTTTCGGCCTCGCTCGAGGAACTGCGCGCCCGGCTCCTGGCCGCCCCCGTCGTGCGCTGCGACGAGCCGCAATGGACGTTGTTCGGGATAACGATGGCGGGCTACAACGTCGTCCTGTCGGGCGGCTTGGCGGCGGTGGCGCTGGCGGGCGCGCGGCGCGCATGGATGGAACGATGACCGATTCGCGAACGATGGGCCTGCCGGGCGAACCCGCCGGCCCGGCTTTGATCGAACGGATTTTGCGCGTGGATCACGCCGGCGAGTACGGCGCCGTGCGCATCTACGAGGGCCAGCTGGCCGTGCTGGGTCGCGACAGCGAAGCGGGCCGCGCCATCGCGCGGATGGCCGAGCAGGAACGCGCGCATCTCGAAACCTTCGACAAGCTGCTGCCCGAGCGGCGCGCGCGGCCGACGGCGTTGCAGCCGTTGTGGCATGCGGCGGGCTTCGCGTTGGGTGTCGGCACGGCGCTGCTGGGCGAGAAGGCCGCGATGGCCTGCACCGTCGCGGTCGAAGAGACAATCGACGCGCATTATCGCAGCCAGATCGAGGCCCTGCCGGACGACGAGGGCGATCTGAAGGCGACGCTGGAGCGGTTTCGCCGCGACGAGGTCGCGCACAAGGACGAAGCCCTCGAACGCGGCGCGCAAGCGGCCCCCGGCTACGAGGCGCTGGCCGCGGCGATCAAGGCGGGGTCGCGTCTGGCGATCTGGCTGTCGAGCCGGATTTGACGCGGTCGCGCCCGAAGACGATCCAGGCGTCGTCGGGCGAGTCGATCTCCATCTCCAGCCGATAACCCGGAACCCGGTCGAGAAAATCGCGGTAAACGAGCGCGGAGTCGTACGCGCCCCTCGCCAGCCGGGATTCCACATCCGCGATCGTGCCCGCGCGTTCGACGACGACGTCCCGCCAGCGCGAAAGATCGGCCAACCCGACCGTGGCGACGAACAGCCCGACGCTGAAGGGAACGGCGATTTGCGCCCGGGTGACGACGGCCAAAGGCTTGCTGGCCGATACGAACGCGTCCACCACGTAAAGGCGTTTGTGGAATTCGGCCGGCAAAGCGGGCGCATCCGGATGGGCGGCGCAAACCAGCGCGAGATCCGCGCGCCCGTCGAGTACGGCAAGCAACGCGTCGCGCGGGGAAGCGCACGCCAGCGGATCGGCGGCGTGCCCGTGGCGCGCCGCGTAAGCCCGCGCGACGAAATCGTGGTTGGTCCCGGCGGGCAGCGTGGCCAGGACGGCCGGGGACCTCACGCCGCCTTGGCCGCGCGCGCGGCGATCGCGTCGGCCAGCGCCACCGTGTTGCGCGCGCTTTCGACGTGCAGATGTTCGACCAATTTGCCGTCGACGACGACGACGCCGATGTTCTGCGCCGAGGCCGCCTCGTAGGCCGCGATGACCTTGCGCGACCATTCGACGTCGGCGGCCGAAGGCCCGTAGACGGCGTTGCACGTCGCGATCGTCTTGGGATGGATCAGCGTGCGTCCGTCGAAGCCCATCTCGGCGCCCTGCTTGCAGGTCGCGGCGAAACCCTGTTCGTCGTTGAGGTCGAGATGCACGCCGTCGAGGATCGGCAGGCCGGCCGCGCGGGCGGCGAGCAGGCACAAGCCGAGCGAGGGCAGGATGGCGACGCGCTCCTCCGAGTGGCGGGCGCGCAGATCCTTGACCAAATCCGAGGTCCCCATGACCAGCGCGCCCAAATGCGGGCTGGAGAGCGCGATCTCCTGCGCGCGCAGCACGCCGAGCGGGGTTTCGATCATGGCCCACAACATCACGCTTTCCGGGGCGCCCGCCGCCGCCAGGCGCAAGGCCGCGTCGCGCACGTCTTTGGCGCTTTCGACCTTGGGCAGCAGAACGGCATGGCAGCCCGAACGCGCGGCGGCCTTGATGTCGGCCTGGCCGAGCTTGCCGGACAACGGATTGACGCGCACGACGAGCTCGGACCGATAGCCGCCCTTCTTGATCGCGGCCATCACGTTGTCGCGGGCTTGATCCTTGGCGTTGGGATGGACGGCGTCCTCGAGGTCGAAAACCAGCACGTCGGCGTCGAGGGTGCGCGCCTTGTCGAGCGCCTTGAGGTTCGACCCCGGCACGTAAAGGGCGGAGCGGCGCGGGACGGGGCGGAAATCGGCCATGGGAGTCCGTTGTTCGAGGCGAAAAAGAGCGCCTATCCTGTCAGCCCGACCGCTCCCTGCCAAGGGCTTCGCGCAGCGACCGGACCTCCTGGGCGAGGGCGGCGACCTGCGCTGCCATGTCGGGCTTCTCCTCGGCCGTCAGTCGCGTCATCGATTCCACGATCAACGCGATGAACAGGTTGAGCACCACGAAGGTCGATACGAGGATGAAGGGCAGGAAATAGAGCAGCGCGCCCGCATGGGTTTCCATGACGGGCCGCACGATCTCCCCCGACCATCCGTCGAGCGTCATCAACTGGAACAGCGTCAGCAGCGTGATGCCGAGAGAACCGAATTGTTCGGGATGCGCATCCCCGAACAGCTTCGTGCCCATCACCGCGAAGACGTAGAAGACCAGCAGCAGCAACGCCACGATGGCCGACATGCCCGGCAGCGAACGCAACAGCGCCTCGACCACCCCGCGCATGGCCGGAACGATCGAGATGAGCCGCAATACGCGCAGCACCCGCAACGCGCGCAACACCGACAACGGCCCGGACGCCGGCACGAGCGCGATACCCACCACGATCAGGTCGAACCAATTCCAGCCGCCGCGGAAAAACCGCAACCCGTGCGCATAGATGCGGATCGCGATCTCGACCGCGAACACCGCAAGGATCGCAACGTCGAGCCCGCGCAGGAAGGGACCGATCGCGTCCACCACGGTCTCGGAGGTTTCGAGGCCGAGTGCCACGGCGTTGACCACGATGAGCGCGGTCACCGCGCGCTGCACGCGCGCGGATTCGATCCATTCGCGCACACGCGAACGCAGGTCGGTGCCGTCGGCAGGGGCGGCGATATCCGTCATCGGGGGGACTCCGGGCCGGGGGGAGCGGGAATCGACGCCGGAATATAGGCGCAGCGCGCTCCCGGCCCAACCCCCTCGAATTCGGGCTGGCGAGGGGGCGAAGCTCCGGCTATACGGCGAAGGGCATGCTCGACTGGATCTTCTTCAAGGGCGCCATCGTCGGCTTTCTGATCGCCGCACCGGTCGGGCCGATCAACATCCTCGTGATCCGGCGCACGTTGGTCCACGGGCGGCTCGCGGGCCTGTTTTCGGGCCTCGGCTCCGCGTTGGCCGATACGATTTTCGGCGCGATCGCGGCCTTCGGGATCGTCATCCTCAAAAGCTTCATGGAGGAGCGGCGGGACTGGATCGCCCTGGCGGGGGCGGTCATCCTGCTCGTCATGTGGGCGAAACTGCTGAACCGTCCCGCCCCGCGCATGGCCGAAGGCAAGGATCCGACCGGGTTGATCGCCGATTTCACGTCGGCGCTGGCGCTGACCTTGACCAATCCGATCACGATCCTGAGTTTTCTCGCCATCTTCGCGGCCTTCGGGGTGCGCGCGGACGGCACGGTCGCGGCCGAGGATTGGCTGCTCATCGCGGGCGTGTTCGCGGGCGCCGCCGTTTGGTGGCTGGTGGTCGTGGAGGCCGTCCACTATTTCCGCGATCGGTTCACGACGACGGGCCTGACCTGGGCCAACAAGATCGCGGCATGGATCATCTTCGCCTTCGCGATGGGCGTGCTCGTCGAGATGGCCTTGCGCCGCCTCGGCTATCTCTAGCAGGCCGCCGGGAAGCCCCCGCGCTCAACCCGGAACGAGATCGGCGAGCAACCCGGACAGGCGTTGCTGACGCTGCACTTCGCGGCGCACGCGCGCTTCGGGCGGCGGGTGCAGTTGCGGCCGGTAGCTCGGCCCTGGCCGGATATCCACGCTGCGCGAGGCCTGCCCCGGTTGCAGCGGCTGCTCGACCACCTCGGTGCCCGGCGTGCGCAGTTGGCGGGCGATTTCGCCTTGGCCCGCCCGGCAGATTTCGGCGTCCTCCGGGCGCTTGAGGAACGTCGATTGTTCGAGCGTCGTCACGCGCTGCTTGGCGTCGATCCGCAAATCGGCCGGCAAGGCGCGCAGAAACGCGATCCGCGCGCCCGCCGCGGCGAGCATCTGGTTCACTCGCGCTTCGACCGCCGAGCGGTCGACGCAAGCCGCCCCGTCGACGACCGCGAGCGCCAGCGCGTAGAGCGTCACGACCGCGCCTTCGTGGCGCATCGCTTCATCGCCGCGCCCCTGGCCGATGCGCCACAGCAAATCGGCGTAGGCGAGAGCGACGACGTGCGGCGCCCCGTCGAGCGTGCGATTGGCGGCCCATTGCAGCGTCGCGCGCGCCTCGGCCTCGGAGTTGGCGAGGCGCATGCGTTCGGAGACGCCGCGCCAATCGCGCGCCGCGTAAAGCCGGTCGAGATCGGCACTTCCCGCCGGTGCCGCGCCCTGGCCGAGCGCGGGCGCCGCCCACAGCGCGAGAAGCAGGGCAAGACGCTTCATTTTGCCTCGGCCAAGGCGAGCGCCAAACGCGCGATCGGTTCGGCGAGGGCCGCGCGCAGATTGTCGGCCGCGAGCCAAAACGAAATCGCGTTGGGGGCGCTGGGATCGTCGCGCAGGCGGCTTGCGAACACGTCGCCCTCGCCTTGGGTTTCGAGCGGCGTGACGATGCCATGCTCATGGCGATGATCGACCACGCCCAAGCCCGGCATGCGCTTCATCATCGCGCGGGCCTGCGCGGTGCCCATCGGCCGGTCGAATTCCGCGGTCACCGCCATCCCGTGCCCGACGAACGTCGGCACGCGCACGCACGTGGCCGCGACCTTGATGCCGGTCAACAGCCGCGGCGTCTCCTTCGCGAGGGAGGCTTCCTCGGTGGTCGTTCCGTCGTCGAGGAAGTTGCCGCAATGGGGGATGGTGTTGAACGCGATCTGCTTGACGAAATGCGCGCGCTCCAACGGCATGTTGACGTAAACGTTGCGCGTCTGGCCGAACAACTCGTCCATGGCGTCCTTGCCGGCCTCGGAAACCGACTGGTACGTGGCCACCACCGCGCGCTTGCATCCGGCGGCGTCGTGCAGCGGCTTCAGCGCGCGCGCGAGCATCGACACGCATGCGGAGGGAAACGCGACCACGCGTTTGGACGCGCCGGCCAGGATTTCGGGCGTGTCGTTGACGCCCGGCACGATCAAGGGCACCGCCGGGTCCAGGCGGCTGTGGGCCGACGTATCGAGCACCCAGCCGCCCGCCCGCGCCGCGCGCGGCAATTGCGCCGCCGCCACGGCCGCGGCGGTGCAGAAAATCGTCGCTTTCGTCGCGGCGAAATCGTGCGTGGCGATGTCGGTGGTGACGATTTCGGCATCCTCGCCGAAGGTCAGCCCCGTTCCCGCCGACCGGTCGGAGGCGAGCGCCGCGACCTCGCCCACCGAGACGCCGGCTTCCGCCAGCGCCTGCAAAACTTCGCGTCCCACCGTTCCCGACGCGCCGACCACCGCAAATGCTTTCGCCATAACCACAATCCTCGCTCCGCCAAGCCGCGCTTCATACCCGATCCGGTGCCCGTCGTCCCCTACCGGCTTCGCAGACCAGCTCGTCACAAAAAATTAACACACTAGCGGGGTCTAAAAACCTACCGATTGCAATCCCATATCGGGATTGCGACGTCACCGTGACGATCGCCCCTTCATGCCGTCCGCAGGAGTCCGCGTCATGACAGCCGAACGTCCCGAGCAGCCGGAAGGCTTGTTCTTTTTCCGCCGCTGGCTCGCCAACCCGATGAAGGTCGGCGCGGTCATTCCCTCCTCGCCCGCGCTCGCACGTCTGGTCGTGCGGCAGGTCCGCTCGACGCCCGAGCAGTGCGTCGTCGAATTGGGGCCGGGCACCGGTCCCGTGACCAAGGCGCTGCTCGCCGCCGGAATCCCGACCGAGCGGCTGTTCGTCGTCGAGATCGACGCGGATTTGTGCGCCTTCCTGCGCCGCGAATTCCCCAATGTGAACGTCATCCATGGCGATGCGACCAAGCTCAAAACCCTGCTGCCCCCGCAATGGGTCGGCAAGGTGGGCACGGTGATCTCCGGCATTCCGATGCTGCCGCTGCCGATCGACGTGCAGAAGGGGCTCACCCAAGCCGCTTTCGACGTGATGGCGCCGGGCGGGGAAATCCTGCAGTACACCTACTCCCTCGCCTCGCCGATCAAGGAAAAGCCGCTGGGCCTGACCGGCCGGCGCAAGGGCATCGCGATGATGAATTTCCCGCCCGCTTGGGTGTGGAGCTACGTGCCGAGCTTCGGCGGCGAGCCCGAAGAGCCCGCGCACGCCTGACCGCGCAAGGTCCGAACGCAAAAAGGCGGGGCTTGCGGGCCCCGCCTTTTTTTTTCGTCCGCGCGCGGCGGGCCGGCCGCTTACGCCGCGAGCTTGTCGAGTTCCTTGAGCAGCGCGTCGCCCATTTGCGTGGTCGACACGATGCTCGCCCCCGCCGAGGCGATGTCCGGCGTGCGGATGCCGGTCGCAAGCACGTTCTTCGCCGCCTGTTCGACAAGATCGGCGTCCGCCGCGAGATCGAACGAATACCGCAACATCATCGCGAAGCTCAGCAGCGTGGCGAGCGGATTGCACTTGTCCTGACCGGCGATGTCGGGGGCCGAGCCGTGCACCGGCTCGTACAGCGCCTTGCGCCGGCCGGTGGCGTCGGGCGCGCCCAGCGAGGCCGAGGGCAGCATGCCGAGCGAACCGGTCAGCATCGCCGCGCAATCCGACAGGATGTCGCCGAACAGATTGTCGGTGACGATCACGTCGAACTGCTTGGGCCGGCGCACGAGCTGCATGGCGCAGTTGTCGGCGTACATGTGCTCGAGCGTCACATCCTTGTATTCGGCCGCGTGCAGCTTGGTCACGGTCTCCCGCCACAAGACGCCCGTGTGCATGACGTTGGCCTTCTCGACCGAGTGGACCTTGTTCGAGCGCTTGCGCGCGAGTTCGAAGGCCACGCGCGCCACGCGTTCGATCTCGCGCGTCGTGTAGACTTGCGTGTCGACGGCCTTTTTCTGGCCGTCGGCCAGGGTCGAAACCCCGCGCGGCTCGCCGAAATAGACCCCGCCCGTCAGCTCGCGCAGGATCAGGATGTCGAGACCGGCGACCAGATCGCGCTTCAACGACGACGCGTCGGCCAACGCGTCGAACACCAGCGCCGGACGCAGATTGGCGAACAGGTCCATTTCCTTGCGCAGGCGCAGAAGGCCGCGCTCGGGCTTCTTGTCGAAGGGCAGATTGTCCCACTTGGGGCCGCCGACCGACCCGAACAGCGTCGCGTCGCAGTCCTGGGCCAGCGCCATCGTTTCGTCGGTCAGGGGCGTGCCGTGGGCATCGAGCGCGGCCCCGCCCACCAGCCCCGACTTCACGTCGAAGGAGACGGTGCGGCGCTTGTCGAACCAATCGACGACGCGCATGACCTGACGCATCGCCTCGGGGCCGATGCCGTCGCCGGGAAGAACCAGAAGTTTGCGGTTGGAAGCCATGGCTCGGAATTCCTCTTTTCTCAGGCTTTGGCGCCGTGCAGCCAGGGCTGCGAAGCGGCGTTACGCTTCTCGTAGGCGTCGATGTCGGCGGCACGCTGCATCGTCAGGCCGATGTCGTCGAGCCCTTCGAGCAGGCACTTCTTGCGGAACGGATCGATTTCGAACGTCACGGTCCCCCCGTCGGGGCCCTGGATCGTCTGGCTTTCGAGATCGACCGTAAGCTTCGCGTTGGCGCCGCGGTTGGCGTCGTCCATCAGCTTGTCGAGATCGGCCTTCGAAACCTTGATCGGCAGGATGCCGTTCTTGAAGCAGTTGTTGTAGAAAATATCGGCGAAGGACGTGCTGATCACGCAGCGGATGCCGAAATCGAGCAACGCCCAGGGCGCGTGCTCGCGGCTCGACCCGCAGCCGAAATTTTCGCCCGCCACCAGAATCTGCGCCTTGCGGTAGGCGGGCTTGTTCAGCACGAAATCGGGATTTTCCTTTCCCGACACGTCGTAGCGCATCTCCTCGAACAGCGCCGTGCCCAGACCCGTGCGCTTGATCGTCTTCAGATGCTGCTTGGGGATGATCATGTCGGTATCGACGTTGACGATCGGCAGCGGGGCCGCCACGCCGGTCAGCACGGTGAATTTTTCCATGGTCGTTATCTCCCCTCTCGATCCGGTTCGGCGTTCACGACGCGCGTGCCCGCCAGAATGTCGTGCAAAGCCTGACCCGAGCCCGTCATGAAGGCGAGCGCGTAGCCGAAGCCGGTCGTCGCCACGTCGCAGAGTTTCAGAACCTGGCGGGCGAGCGCGCGGATCGGCCCCATGCGGGCGCCGTCGCGGTCCGTGACCTTGATCCC
>JADCGK010000021.1 GCA_020249045.1 Azospirillum sp.
CGCGGGCGCGCACGCCGAACTCGCCCGGCTGGCCGACCGTTTGGGCATTCCCGTGCTGACCTCGATTTCAGGTCAGGGCGCCCTGCCCGACGCCCATCCGCTGCACGCGGGCGTGGTCGGCTCGAACGGCGGGACGGCGCCGACGCGCGCGATGGTCGAAGCGGCCGATCTCGTCTTTTTCATCGGCGTGCGCGCGGGCTCGGTCACGACCGAACGCTGGCGCTATCCCGCGAAAGGCACGCCGGTCGTGCATCTGGACGTCGATCCGGCCGTCATCGGCGCCATTTATCCGACCGAGGCCGGCATGGTTGCCGACGCGCGCCTCGGACTCGCCGCATTGAACGAGGAGCTGGACCGCCACCGGCGCATTCCCGATCTGGGCGCGCAAGGCCGCGTGGTGCATGTGCGCCTGCACCGCGAGGCGGCGTATCGGCAGCTCGCGATCTCGGGCGACAAGCCGATCAAGCCCGAACGCTTGGTCGCGGAGATCGCAAGCCTGCTGCCCGACGACGCGGTGATCGTCGCCGACCCGGGCACGCCGTGCCCCTATTTCTCCGCCTTCTATCCCAAGCGCCGCGCGGGCCGCTGGTTCGTGACCAACCGCGCGCACGGCGCGCTCGGCTATTCCCTGCCCGCGGTGGTCGGTGCTGCGATCGGGCGGCCAGCGAGCAAATGCGTGGCCGTGATGGGCGACGGCAGTTTCGGCTTCGCGTGCGGCGAGATGGAGACGATCGCGCGACTGGGCCTGCCGATCACGCTGATCGTCGTCTCGAACGCGACCTATGGCTGGATCAAGGCGGGTCAGCGGTCCGGTTATGGCGGGCGCTATTTCTCGGTCGATTTCCAGCGCACCGATCACGCGGCGGTCGGCGCGGCCTTCGGCCTCAAGACCTGGCGCGTCGAGGATCCCGAGAAGCTCAAGCCCGCCCTCAAAGCCGCGTTCGAAGCGGATGGACCGACGCTGGTCGACGTCGTCTGCCAGCCTTTGCACGAAGCCAAAGCCCCGGTGAGCGAATGGGTGGCGTGACGATCCGGCCCGCGCGGGCGCGCGATTTGGTCGCGGATATCGCGCGCGCTTCGGGTTCGCCCGACGCCGAAGCGCGCGGCCTCGCCGAAAATCTGGTCGACGCCAATCTGACCGGCCACGATTCGCATGGCGTTTCGATGCTGCCGCTTTATCTCGACATGGTGCGCGCCGGGACGATGAAACTGGGCGCATCGCCCAGCGTCGTGGCCGAGACCGCCGCCACGCTGACGATCGACGGCAATCGCGGCTACGGCCAGACGATCATGGCCCAAGCGACCGATATGCTGTGCGCCAAGGCCAAGACCGCCGGTGCCGCCGTTCTCGCCTTGCGCAACACCCACCATATCGGGCGCATCGGCGCCTGGGCGGAGCGCGCGGCCGGTCACGGCTGCGCGTCGATCTTCCTGGTCGACGTCGCCGGCGTGGACGCGAAAGTCGCCCCGCATAACGGGCGCGACGCGCGCCTCGGGACCAACCCGATTTGCCTGGGCTTTCCGCGCGCCGGCCGGCCGCCGGTCGTGGCCGATATGGCCACCAGCCGCGTGGCCGTCGGCAAGGTGCGCGTGGCGTTGAACAAAGGCGAGCCGATCGCACCCGGTCTGGTCATCGACGCCGACGGCAAGGAGAGCACCGATCCCGCCACGATGTTCCGCCCGCCGATGGGCGCGTTGCTGACGATGGGCGAGCACAAGGGTTACGCGCTCTCGGCGATGCTCGAATTGTTCGCGGGCGCGCTCGCCGGCGGCATGACCATCGCCACGCTGACGCCGAGCGAAAAGCGGATCGTCAACAATTGCGTGGCTGTGGCGATCGATCCAGCAGCTTTCGGCACGTTGGACACGATGATGGCGGAAGCCGACCGCCTCGAAGCGTGGCTCAAAGCGAGCCCGCCGCGCGGCGGCGACCCCGTGATGCTACCCGGCGAGCCGGAACTCGCCGCACGCCGCGCCCGCGCCGACGGCCTGCCGGTGGACGCGGGCACGTGGAAGCTGCTCGTCGATCTCGCCGCCGCCTACGGGATCGACGCGGGCGGCTATCTCGCGTGACATGCGCCCGGGGACCGTCTGGCTCGGCTTGGCGATCGCGATCCTGCTGACGGCGGGGGCCGCCAGCTTCCTTATCAGTCTGCAATCCGAACAAGCCGCAGCGCCGCCTTCCGCCCGCGCGCCCGTCGCGCCCGCATCGCCCCCCGGACCTGTCCCCGCGCCGGTGCCGGGGCCCGTCGCCTCCGTCGTTCTGGACGTGGATAGCCGGGCCGACGGCTATGCGCTCGCCGAATGGCGGCGCGCGCAAGGCGAAGGCGGGGCGATCGACGGCGTGACGTTGGCCGGCGGGCAAGCCCTGCCGGCACAGTCCTTGACCGATGCGGACGTGATCGAGCTCGGCGGCTGGGCGGGCGACGCGGATCTCGGCTTGCGCACGCGCTTCGTGGTCGTCGCGGTTTGCGGGCGCGTTGTCGCCACGCCGACGGTCGATACGCCCCGGCCCGACGTGGCCGAACGCGTGCACCCGAACCTGTTCGCTTCCGGCTGGCGCGCGCGTCTGGCGGTCAAGCATCTGCCGCGCTGCGCCGATGCGGCGATCGAGGTACTGGGACCGGTCGGCGGATTTCCGTTCGCGATTCCCCTCGAAGGGCGGCGCGCACTCGACCTCGCCCCGGCGGGCGGACCCGCCGCCGACACGCGCGGGCCCGCGGGCTTGCGAGGCCCGCCGGCCGACCCGCCCGCCTTGCGCCGCGTCGTGGTGCAAGGGCAAGGCAGCGTCAATCTGCGCCGCTGCGCCGGACCGGCTTGCGCTGCCATCGGCCAGTTGGCGGCCGGCGCGCATATGGCGATCCTCGCCGAGGAAACGAGCGAATGGCTGCTGCTGGCGGTGCCCAGCGCGGGCCGTTCGGGGTGGATCGCCAAGCGGTTGGTCAGGTTGGACTGACGCGCATGGCGACCTGATCGGAGCGCTGAAAAAAGAAGGGGACGCGCGGGATTTCCCCGGGCGTCCCCCCGATCGCTTCCTCGTGCACCCTCAAATCGTGCGCGCGACTTCCTCGACCTCGAAGCATTCGATGAGGTCGCCCTCGCGGATGTCCTGGTAATTCTCGAACGCCATGCCGCATTCGTAGCCTTCCTGGACCTCGCGCACTTCCTCCTTGAAGCGGCGCAGCGTCTTGAGCGTGCCTTCGTGGATGACGGTCTGGTCGCGCAGCAGGCGCACCTTGGCGCCGCGCTTGACCATGCCTTCGACCACGCGGCAACCCGCGACCTTGCCGGCCTTCGACACGTCGAAGACCTGGCGGATTTCGGCGTTGCCCAGGAACTTCTCGCGCAAGGACGGCGCCAGCAGGCCCGAAAGCGCGGCTTTGATGTCGTCGATCACGTCGTAGATGATCGAGTAGTAGCGGATTTCGATTCCGTCGCGCTTGGCCAGATCGCGCGCCTGCGGATTAGCGCGCACGTTGAAGCCGACGATCAGGCCCTGGCTCGCCTTCGCCAGCGCCACGTCGCCTTCGGTGATGCCGCCGACCGCCCCGTGCAACAGGCGCACGGCGACTTCGTCGGTCTTGAGCTTGGCGAGCGAGCCCGAGATCGCTTCGAGCGAGCCCTGCACGTCGGTCTTGACGACGACGGCGAGTTCCTTGGCCTCGCCTTCGCGGATCTTCGTGAACATCTGTTCGAGCGTGCCGCGCGCGCGCGCCGCGGCGGTCTGCTCGCGCGTGCGGCGCTGGCGGAACTCGGTCACCTCGCGCGCGCGGGCTTCGTTCTCGACGACCTGGAAATCGTCGCCGGCTTGCGGCGTCCCGGTCAGACCCAGCACCTCGACGGGCGTGGACGGCCCGGCCGAGTCGACCTGGCGGCCGTGATCGTCGATCAGGGCGCGCACGCGGCCCCATTCCTCGCCGGCCACGAAAATGTCGCCGACCTTGATCGTGCCCTTCTGCACGAGCACGGTCGCGACCGAGCCGCGGCCGCGTTCGAGCTTCGCTTCGACGATGGCGCCTTGCGCGGCGCGCGTCGGGTTGGCGCGCAAATCCAGAATTTCGGACTGCAGCAGGATCGCTTCCTCGAGCTTGTCGAGGCCCTTGCCGGTCTTGGCCGAGACCTCCACGCCGAGCACGTCGCCGCCGTAGCCTTCCAACGCCACCTCGTGCTGCAGCAGGTCGGTGCGCACGCGGTCGGGATTGGCGTCGCCTTTGTCGATCTTGTTGATCGCCACGATGATCGGCACCTGCGCCGCCTTGGCGTGGGCGATGGCTTCGACCGTCTGCGGCTGGATGCCGTCGTCGGCCGCGACGACCAGGACGACGATGTCGGTCACCTTGGCGCCGCGCGCGCGCATGGCGGTGAAGGCTTCGTGGCCGGGCGTGTCGAGGAACGTGATCGCAGCGCCGGATTTGAGCGAGACCTTGTAGGCACCGATATGCTGCGTGATGCCGCCGGCTTCGTGCTTGGCGACGTCGGTCGCGCGAAGGGCGTCCAACAGCGACGTCTTGCCGTGGTCGACATGGCCCATGATCGTGACGACGGGCGCGCGCGCGACCAGCTGGTCGTCCGCATCGCTGTCGCCCGCGAGGCCGATTTCCACGTCCGCTTCCGAGACGCGCTTCACCTTGTGGCCGAATTCGGTGACGATCAGCTCGGCCGTGTCGGCGTCGAGCGGATGGTTGATCGTCGCCATCACGCCCATCTTCATCAGCGACTTGATGACGTCGACCGAACGTTCGGCCATGCGGTTGGCGAGTTCCTGGACGGTGATCGCCTCGGGCACCACGACTTCGCGCACCTGCTTGGCTTGCGGACCTTGGGCGGCCAGACGCGCCTTTTCCTTCTCGCGCGCGCGCTTCATCGCGGCGAGCGAGCGCACGCGGATCGTCTCCTCGTCGTCCAGCGCTTGCTGGACGGAGATCTTGCCCTGCTGGCGGCGGTTCTTGTCCTCGCGGCCTTCGGGCGGGCGCGGCGCGGGCCGGGGCCGGGCTGGTGGGGCCGAACGCGGTGATTCAGCTGGCCGAGGCGCTGCGGCCGATCCCCAGTGTGGCGGAGCGTGTTTTTGGTCGAGCCGGGTTTTCGCGCTTTCTGCGCCAGCCGCCGGATGCGA
>JADCGK010000210.1 GCA_020249045.1 Azospirillum sp.
CCGCCCCGTGATGCAGGACCAGGATGCGCTCGGCCAACGCCATCACCGCGCGCATCACGTGTTCGATCAGCAGGATCGTCGTCCCGGTTTCGCGCGCGAGATCCTTGAGGATGGCGACCATCCGGTCGGTCTCCGTCGGCCGCAGGCCCGCCATCACCTCGTCCAGCAGCAGCAACTTGGGCGCGGTCGCCAGGGCGCGCGCCACCTCCAGCCGCTTGCGGTCGGGCAGGGTCAGCGCGCCCGCGCGCGCGTCGCGCTTGTCCCACAGATCGAGCCGGCGCAAGACCTCGCTCGCGCGGATCGAGGCGGCCTCGGGATCGGGTTCGCGCAGCAGCGCGCCGACGGTCGCGTTCTCCAGCGTCGTCAGGCCCGGGAAGGGCCGCACGATCTGGAACGTGCGGGCCAGCCCGCGCGCGCAGATTTTCTCGGGCGGCAGACCGTCGATCCGCGCGCCGTCGAATTCGATCGTGCCGCCGTCCGGCCGGAAGACGCCGGCGATCAGGTTGAACAGCGTCGTCTTGCCCGCCCCGTTCGGGCCGATCACCGCGAAAATCCGCCCGCGCGGAACCTCGAACGACACCCGATCGACCGCGAGCAGGCCGCGAAAGCGCTTGGATACGCCTTTGACCGACAACAGCGCGCTCATGCGAGGCCCAACCGCTTCTTGAGCCACGGCCAAACGCCGGACGGCACGGCATAGACGATGGCCATCAACGCGAAACCGTAGAAGACCGCCTTGGTTCCCGGCGCGTTCAGCCCCGCCCGTTCGGTCGCCGCGATCAGGCCCTCGCCGAGCGGGGTCAACACGAACGCGCCCACGATGGGACCGAACAGCGTGCCGATGCCGCCGACGATGGGTGCTAGGATCATTTCGATCGACCGCGACATGTCGAAGACCTGCGCGGGGAAAAGGTTGTTGTAGTAGAAGGCGTAGAAGACCCCGCCCACCGCCGTCATCGCGGCGGAAATCGCCACGGCCGCGAGCTTGGCGCGGAACGCGTCGATGCCGAGCGCGCGGGCGGCGGCCTCGTCCTCGCGGATCGCGATCCATCGATGGCCCAGGCGCGACCGGCGCAAGGCCGCGCACAGCGCGAGCGCCCCGCCCATCAGGACAAGTCCGAGATAGTAGAACAGGAGCGGCCCGCCGCGCAGGTTCCACCATTCCCCGGCCGTCTCCGCCCGCACCGGCAGGAAGAAGCCGCCCGCCTTGCCGGTCCATTCCATATGGTCGAACGCGATGCGCACGAATTCGGCCACCGCGATCGTCAGCATGGCGAAATAGACGCCTTCGATGCCGAAGCGGAAGCCCAGCGCGCCGATCGCCAGCGCCACGACGACGCATACCGCGACGGCCAGGAAAACGCCCGCCCACGGGCCGATGCCGAATTTGGTCCACAGCGCGGCCGAAACATAGGCGCCGACGCCGACGTAAAGCGCGTGGCCCAGCGACAATTGGCCCGCGAAGCCCATCATCACGTTCCACGCCTGGCCGACATAGGCGAAATAGAAGATCAGGATCAGCACCGACAGCACGTAGCGGTCGGCGAACACCGGCGCCACGGCCAACGCGCCGAAGAACAGCGCAAGCGCCATACGCGCGCGCGGCGGGGTGCCGGTCCAGATCCGCGCGACCGCCTTCATGCCCGCTTGCCCATGAGGCCCTGCGGCCGGAACAGCAAAACCGCGATCAACAGCGCGAAGGAGAACATGCTTTTCATCGACGGTGCCAACAGGAAGCTCGCGAACGCCTCGGACACGCCGATCGCCACGCCCGCGACCAGGGCCCCCGTCATCGAACCCATGCCGCCGACGATCACGATCGTGAAGGCGAGCAGGGTGAAGGCCGGGGCGAGCATCGGGGTGGCGTCGGCCAGCACGATCATCAAGGCGCCCGCCGCCCCCACGCACGCCATGCCGATGCCGAAGGTCAGCGCATAGAGATGCTTGACGTCGAGCCCCACGACGGCGGCACCGGTCAGATTGTCGGCGCACGCGCGGATCGCCGTGCCGGTGCGCGAGAACCGGAAGAACGCGAACAACATGGCCGAAACCGCCAATGCCGCCGCCGCAGCGTAGACCCGGACCTTGTCGATCAGGATCGGCCCGACAAGGTAGGAATCGAAGGCGTAGGGCAAATTGGCGTGGCGCAGATCCGGGCCGAAGACCATCAGCATCCCGTTCACCAGGACGATGGCGAGACCCACCAGCAGGATGAACTGCTCGTGTTCCGGCCGGCCGACGAAAGGGTCGATCGCGTGGCGTTGGAGCAGATAACCGAGCCCGAAGAAGCAAAGCGCGATGGGCGCCATGGCGAGCAACGGATCGAGCCCCCATCCGACGAACAGCACGAAGGCCAGATACATCGCGACCACCGCGAATTCGCCGTGCGCGAAATTGACGAGCCGGACCACCCCGAAAATCACCGAAAGCCCGAGCGCCATCAGCCCGTAGACGAGGCCGGTGAGCGTGCCTTGGAGCGCGACGGTGACGTAGAAATCGAGGGGCATGACCCCCGTCTAGCGCATCACGCGCGGCCCTGCCAGCCCGGCATGGGCAGCACGGGGGGCATCGTGGCCGATCCTTCGGGCAGCACCACCGTGGGCGTGCGGTTGCGGTTCTGCACCGCCGCCGAGCCGATATTCGGGTTCTGGCCCTTTTCGTCGAAGCGGATCGGGCCGCCGATCATCACGTGTTCGGCGATGTCCGTCGCGCGGATGGCGGCCATCAATTGCGGTCCCGTCCCGGTGCCCGCGCGTTTGAAGGCGTCCGCGGCGATCAGGATCGCTTCGAAGGTGAAGCCCGCGTTGAAGCAATCGGCGGCGAA
>JADCGK010000211.1 GCA_020249045.1 Azospirillum sp.
ATCGGCGGGAATTCCCTTCGCAACCCTGCTGGAGCGGAAAAAACTCTCGAGCGCCTTGTCGCGGAAACTTTCGATCACATCCCAATTGTACGTCTGTACGGTACTTCCGTCAACGCGCCATGCGCTTGAGCGTTCCGGTCGTGCTTTGGCCTTCGACCAAACGCGCGAGGACCACGCGCCCGCCCCAGGATTCGACGTCGGCCCCCCCCACCACCTTGTCCTTGGTGTAGTCGGCACCCTTAACCAGCACGTCGGGCTTGATCGCGCGGATCAGATCGAGCGGCGTGTCCTCGGCGAAGATCGCGACCAGATCGACGTTGGCGAGCGAAGCGAGGACGGCGGCGCGCGCGGCTTCAGACTGGATCGGACGCTCGGGCCCTTTGAGGCGCTTGACCGAGGAATCCGCATTGAGCCCGACGATCAACCGGTCGCACGCGGCGCGCGCCTGGCCCAGAAGCGAGACGTGGCCCGGATGCAGAAGATCGAAGCAGCCGTTCGTGAAGCCGACTTTCAGACCCTGGCGGCGCCAGCGTTCGGCCTGATCGCGCGCTTGGGCGAGGGTGACGAGCTTGGTCTCGCTTTCGGCCAGATCGTCGTGGCGCAGTTCCTTGACCAGATCGTCGGCGTAGGCGACGGCCGTGCCCACCTTGGCGACGACGACCGACGCGGCGACGGCGGCGAGCCGTGCCGCGTCCGGCACCGAAAGTCCCGCCGCAATGGCGGTGGCCAGCGTCGCGACGACGGTGTCGCCCGCGCCGGACACGTCGAAAACCTCGCGCGCGAGGGCGGGCAGATGATGCACCTTGCCGCGCGCGGGCACCAAGCTCATGCCCTGGCCGCCGCGCGTGACGAGCACCCATTCGCACTCGACGAGCTTGAGGAGTTTCTTGGCCGCCTGTTCGATCCCGCGATCGTCGTCGCAGGGCAGGCCCGTGGCTTCGGCCAATTCGCGCCGGTTGGGCGTCAGGATCGTGGCACCCTTGTAGCGCGAATAATCGCGCCCCTTGGGATCGACGATCGTCGTCCGCTTGGCGGCCTTGGCCGCGTGGAAGATCGTCTGCAGCGCGCGCGGGATCAGCAGACCCTTGGCGTAGTCGGAGATCGCCACGACCGGGCAATCCTTCATCGCCTGGCAAACCAGCCGCGCGGCGTCCTCGGCGATCGGGTCGGCGACGTCGGCGGCGGTCTCGCGGTCGGCGCGCAACATCTGCTGATGGCCGGCCACGTAGCGCGTCTTGATCGTCGTCGCGCGCCCGCGCTCGACCAGCAAATGCGGTTCGACGCCGTCGATCTCGCCGACCAGCGACATCACCTCGCGGCCCGCCTGGTCCTGACCCACCACCGACACGAATTCCGGCACGCCGCCCAAGCCCGCGATATTGCGCACGACGTTGCCCGCCCCGCCCAGCATCGCCGCTTCGCGTTCGATTCGCAGAACCGGGATCGGCGCCTCGGGGGAGATGCGCTCGGCGGCACCGTAGACGAAACGGTCGAGCATCACGTCGCCCACGCACACCACGCGCGCGGCCTTCAGCTTCGGCACGAGGGCCGCCAAATCGGCGTTGACGGTCACGGCGTGGAGGGCCCTTCGGAGATGCCGAGCGCGCGTTCGAGCCCGCCGCACAAAGCCTGGCCGAGCGTGATGTGCATTTCCTGGATCCGCGCGGTCGTGTCCGACGGCACGATCAGCGCGATGTCCGCATGCGCCAACGCGGGGCCGCCGCCTTTGCCGCCGAACAACGCCGAGACGATGCCCATCTTGCGCGCGGTCTTGAACGCCTCGATCACATTGGGCGAATTGCCTGAGGTCGAAATGCCGATGGCGAGATCGCCGGGCTTGCCCAACGCTTCGACCTGCCGCGAGAACAGATATTGGAAGCCCAGATCGTTGCCGATGGCGGTCAGCGCCGAGGTGTCGGTCGTCAGCGCGATCGCGGCGATCGCGGGCCGGTTCTTGATGTATCGGACCGTCAACTCGGTCGCCAAATGCTGGGCGTCGGAAGCCGAGCCGCCGTTGCCGAAGAACAGCAGCTTTCCCCCGCCGTTGATCGTGGCCACCGCCTGGGCGAGCAGCCGGACGAATTGCGCTTCGAGCGCGCGATGCGTGGCTTCGGCCACGGCGCGATGCTCGACGAACTCGGCCTGGTAATAGGTTTTGGGGTCGAAGCCGCTGGTCATGGCCGGGGATGCGAGGCGCTTTCCAGAATCGCCGCGAAACGTCCGGCGATGGCCGCAATATCGAAGGTTCGCCGCGCGTAGTCCAGCGCTTTGGCGCCTTGGGCCGCGCGCAGATCGGGGTTCTCGGCCAACGTCTTGGCCGCCGCCAGAAAACCGGCCCGATCGGCCGGCGCGACCGCGAAACCCGCGTTTTCCCGCCCGATCAGGCGCGCGGCGAGGTTTTCGGGCGGAATTGCGGCCAGAATCGGCCGACCCGCGCACAGATAGGTCAGCACTTTGGAAGGCACCGAAAAGATCCCGGCGTCCGATTCGAGCACGGCCACGAGCACGTCGGCACTGGCCAGCGTCTCGCCCAGTTTCTCGAAAGGCTGGAACGGCAAAACGGCGAGATTGGGCAGGTTCGCGGCGGCGAGCCATGCCGCCCCCGGCCCTTCGGAGATCACGAGGACCCGCGCCTCCGGCCGTGCGACGGCAAGATCGCGCAGCAGCGACGGATCGTGCTTCATCCCCAACGTGCCGGAATAGACGAACGTCGTGACCCCGACCAAGCCATGCGCGCGCGCGAACGCGTTGTCGCGCGGGGCGACGGCGATCTCCTCGCGCGCGGCCCAATTCTCGACCGTATGGATGTTCGCCACGCCCCACCCGCGCAGCATCGGCGCGAAATCGTCGGTGATCGCGACGACGGCGTCGGCGGCGCGCAACAGACGGCGTTCCATCGCCTCGTAGTAAAGTCCGATCGCATCGCCGAGGACGGGCATGCGCTTGCTCAGAATCTTGCGGATGGCCACGCCGACCAGATCCTGCAGCCAGTAGACGAAACCGGCGCCGACGTCGCGCGCACCGGCCAGAGACCCGGCCTGCACGTCGAGCGGCGCGTTGCCGGCCAGCACGATGTCCGGCCGCCAACGCGCGATATCCGCGCGCGCCAAAGCGCCCAGACGGCGTTCCTGCACCCAGCGTTTGGCGAAGGAGTGCTTGGCGAAGGCTTCGCCCAGATCGAGAAAGCCGAGTTCGAAACCGGCCGGATCGTCCATGCGCCGTTCGATCGGGCCTTTGGGCGCCTGGAATTCCTTGAAGCACAGATGGCGCACCGCATGGCTGCGATGCGCCAGGGCGCGCGACAACTGCACGGGGAAGGCATGCCCCGGATAATCGTGGACGAGGATCCTCACGCGCCCGCCTTGGCGCGCACGATCAGGCAATCGCCGCGCCCCGTCCGGTTCCAGAAAGCGAGCAAGGGGAACAGGAGGCCGCGCGCGACCAGCATCGCGGCGGCGACCAACGGCGCCTTGCGCTGCAGGCGCACGACCGCCGCCATATCGCCGCGCCAGCGATTGGCGATCCAGCTTTGCGCGACCCACAATGCCGGCGTGATCGCCGTGCTTTCGCGGATCGCGAAACCTTCTTCGGCCAGCAGGCGATGCAGCCGCGCTTGCGAAAAATGGACGATATGGAAGGGCACGTGCCAATTGACCCAAGCGGCCCGATAGCGCGCGGCCAACGCCGAATCGACGTTCGGCAGGCTGATCCAAACCTCGCCGCCCGGCTTCAGGACGCGCTTGACGTGCCGGAGCATGTCGCGCGGGTCCAACGCGTGTTCGAGCACGTTGGACAGCACGGCGACGTCGTAGGGTGCCGGCGGCGCGAAATCCTCGATCAAGGTTTCGTGGACCGTGAAGCCGCGCGCCCGCGCCACGCGCGCGGCGTTGGCGTTGAGTTCGAGGCCGTCGGCGGCGAAGCCGTTGCGGCGATAGAGTTCGAGCCCGCGGCCCTCGTTGCAGCCGATATCGAGCAGGCGTCCCGATCCCGCCCGGCCATGGAACGAGATATCGCCATCCACCGCGAGCAGCAGCCGGTAGAAGGGCGAGAAAAGGAATTTCTCGCGGGCGGCGGAATAGGCGCCGTCGGTCTTGCCGCCGTAATTGTAATGCGCTTCGTAGAGCGCCTTCAGCGTCGGCCCATCGGGGCGCGGACTGGTTTGCCGGCCGCCGCACGCATCGCACGCCAGCACGCGATAGCTGCCCGGGGAACCGAAACGGTTGTCGACGACGCCCTCCAAATACGCGCGCGTCGGCGCCCCGCAAAACAGGCAGGCTTCGGTCATGTGCCGCCGCCTTTGCGCCGCTCGTGGAGTTTCGCGTCGATCAGGAAGCGGAACCACAGCGTTTGCAGCGTGTAGAAGATCAGCCCCTCCTTGCCGTCGAGGAAACCGAGCTTGAACACGTAGCGATAGGCGAACAGCAAAAACGCGCGCAGGAACAACGGGGCTTTGTAATACCAGCCGCGCGCCCGGCGCTTTTCGGCGACGGGGTCGCCTGTCCCTGCTTGGATCACGCCCGCCCCGCCGGGATTCAGGATTTCCTCGACCTCGGCATCCGCCCAGCGATTGTGCCGCGCCGTCCACTCGGTCAGCGTCAGACGGATGTCGTCGATCATCGGGTGCGCCAGATTGCGCGTGCCGCCGGGCACGTGGAAATGCTGGTCGTATTTGCGGGTTTCGCAACGGCCTTTGCCGCTGCGGAACAGGCGCATGTGATAGATCGGATACATCCCGCCGTGACGCAGCGCCCGGCCGTGGAAATGGACCAGACGCGGCACGTAGAACCCGTCGATGTCGGCCGCGACAGGGCCCGCCAGCAGCGCGGCGATTTCGGCCTTCAGTTCGGGCGTGAGGCGTTCGTCGGCGTCCAGATGCAACTGCCATTCGTGGCGCAGGGGCAGATTGTCGATCGCCCAGTTGCGCTGGCTGCCGTAATTCTCGAACGGATGATGGACGAGCTGCGCGCCGCTTGCCGCGACGATGTCGTGCGTGGCGTCGGTCGAGCCCGAATCGACGACGTGGACGTCGTTGGTCAACCCGGCGAGCGAGTCCAGCGTGGCGCCGATGGTGGACTGCGAATTGAAGGTCAGGACGACGACCGAAACGGGAGTCATGCGGCGGCGACCTCGCGATAGACCGTTTCGAGCCGTTCGGCGACCTTCGCCCAATCGTAGCGCTCGGCGGCGAGTTTGCGGCCCGCCTCGCCCATCCGGCGCGCGCGCGCGGGATCGTTGGCGAGCAGCAGGATATGGGCGGCGAGCGCGTCCACCTCGGGCGGCGAAACCAGGCCCGCACCCGCGGCTTCGATTTCGCGCCAGATGTTGACGCGATCCGATATCGCGACCGGCGCCCCGCAGGCCATCGCTTCGACGATGGCGATCCCGAAATTCTCCGACCACGACGGCAACGCGAACACCGCGCAATCGACGAAGGCGGCGAGCTTGTCGGCACCTTCGAGCATGCCCGGCCACAGCGTATCCGCCTCCAGGCCGTGTTTGGCGACCAACGCGCGCGCTTGGGTTTCGAACCCGTCGTCCGGCCCCGCGATCACCAAACGCAACGCCGGATCGGCGTCGCGGGCTTTGCGAAACGCCGGGATCAGCACGTCGAGGCCTTTTTTGAAATTGAGCCGCGAGAGGAACAGGACGGGCTTGGTGCCGGCCAAAGCCGGATGCCGGGCGATGAACCGCCCGCGCGGCGGCAGATCGACATAGTCGGCCATGTCGATGCCGTTGGGCACGACGACACCCTTCGCGCCGCGCGAATAGGGTTCGGCCAAACGCATTTCCGCCTCGGCCGTCCAATGCAGCGCCGCCGCCCCGTCGATGACCCGATTTTGGAACGCCCATTCGACGAGCGCCTTGCGGGCGCGATGGCGCTTCCACAAAAACGGATCCAGCGAGCCATGCGGGCGCAGCAGATAGGGCACGCGCGCGCGGCGCGCCACGCGGGCGGCGTACCAAACGTGAAACAGGTAGAGCGAATGGATATGCACGACGTCGGCCTTCGGGATCGCCGCGTCGAGCGCGCGGGCGAGCGGCCACGACACCGCCAACGTCGCCGGGAAACCCTGGGGATGCACGTGCAGCGCCACGCCGCGATCGACGCTTGCGCCCGACAGTCGCGCGCGTTCGTCGTCGTTCATGTCGCGGTCGGTCGTTTGGATCTCGACCTCGTGACCGCGTGCGGCGACCGCACGCGCCATGTCGCGTACGGCCTTGGCCGGGCCGCCGGTGCGCGAGGCGATGGACGCGATGACATGGACGATACGAATGGGGCCGGACCTGAAACGGACGGGGTCGGGGGATAAACGCCCGGTGTTCTTCGCAAATTCCCGGGGCCGGGGCAATTGCGCCCGCTTGCCGGCATGCCGCTTCCGGGCGCATGATCGTCCGCCGAGAGGGTTCATTGATGTCCGGGCCGGTCGAAACCCCGTCGCGCCGCCGCGTCCTAACCGGATTGGCCCAGGCCGGATTAGCCGGGGCGGGATTCGCGGGGGTCGCCTTTGGCATGCCCGCCGCCGCCCCCGCCCAAACCGCCCGGATCGATCCCCGGCAGCCTTACTCCGCCCGGCCGGTCGATATGGCCTTGGTTTTGGCCGTGGATTGCTCGCGCTCGATCGACGCAGAGGAATACCGCCTGCAAGCCCTCGGCTACGCCGCCGCGTTCCGAACCGACCGTGTCCGCAAAGCGGCGCTGGGGGGCCGGCGCGGGGCGATCGCCGTCGCGATGACCCAATGGGGCGGCCAGCGCGCGCAAGAGCTGGTCGTCGACTGGACTCTGCTCGCCGACCCCGCGGGGCTGGAGAATTTCGCGGGCCGGCTGGCCGCACAGCCGCGGATGATCGAAGACGACGCGACATCGCTTTCGGGGGCCATCGACCATGCGCGGCGCCTGTTCGGCACATTGCCTTACGCCGCCGAGCGCAAGGTGATCGACGTCTCGGGCGACGGGATCAACAACCAAGGACGATTGCCGCGCTTCGCGCGCGACGAAGCGGTCGACGACGGCATCGGCATCAACGGCCTGCCCATCCTGACGGAGTACGGCACGCTCGACCGCTATTTCCGCGCCGAAGTGATCGGCGGGCCCGGCGCCTTCGTCGTCCCTGCGCGCCGCTTCGCCGATTTCGGCCCCGCCATCGCCAACAAGATCGCCCAGGAAGTGGCGGGCGTCGCCGACGGCGCACGAAGCGCCTAGCCGCGCGTGTTTGCAGGCCCGGCGCGAAATGTTAGACACGCCGCCATGATCGACGGCGGCGCGAATTTCTGGATCGACGGACGCAAGCGGCCCAAGCGATGGACCGAACGGTTGGATCGCGAATGGCGGCGATGGACCGCGCGACGGGCGTTGCGCAGCGTGGCCGTCCACTCGCCGAACGGTACGATCGTCCTCGACGTGCCGGACGATCCGGGCATCCGCTACGTGCTCGACGAAGTGCTGACGCGCGATTGCTACGCGCCGGTACCGGGTGTCGAGGACATCGCGACGATCGTAGATGTCGGCGCCAATGTCGGCATTGCGGCCGCCCGGCTCCGTTTGGCGCACCCGGCGGCGCGGATTTTGTGCTTCGAACCCAATCCGGCGGCGCTCGACTTCCTGCGCGTCAACGCCCCGCGCGCGGGTGCCGAGCTTCATGCGTTCGGCTTGGGCGAAACCGACGCGATGTTGCCGCTCTATCAAGGCACGCATTCGACCGTCACGGCCTCGCTGACGCCCCGCGACATGACGCAAGCCAACCCCCTCGGCACGATCGCGATCCGGGCGGCCGATGCGGCCCTCGCCGAAAGCGGCGTCGCCAAGGTGGATCTGCTCAAGATCGACACCGAAGGTGCCGAGCTGCCGATCCTGCGCGCGCTGGCTAAGTTCCTGCCGGCCGTGAAGGTCGTCCATCTGGAGTTCCACAGCGAGGCCGATCGGCGGGCGATCGAGGCGCTTTTCGCACCCACGCATCTGCTGTGGGCGGGCGCCATCGAACGCGCCAATTCGGGTCAGCTTACGTTTTTGCGGCGCGATCTGGCGCGCTGACGGCGAGCAGCGCGTCGAGCGCGGCGGCGACCGCTTCGCGCGGGATTGCGGCCATCGCCTCGCCGCCGAAATCCTGCGCGCGCAAGACCACCGAGCGACGCGCGGCCGGCGCGAATTTCGCGGGATCGGTGGGCCCGAACAACGAGACGAGCGCCGTATCCCCCGCCGCGAGCATGTGCCCGCCGCCCGAATCGTTGGCGACGGCAGCCCCGCAAAACTGGGCGAGCGCGATCGTCAGTGCGGGCGATGGATCGATCCCCCGCTGGACTGCGTCCTGCAACGGCAAGACCGCACCGGGGACGGCACCGCAAGGTGCAATCCATTCGGCTTCGCCGGGTCCGAGCATATAAACGGGCGTGCGCCCCTGGGCCCACAAGGCGCGGCCAAGTTCGAGATAGTTTTCGAGCGGCCAGCATTTATGCCGCCCCCCCGCCCCCGGAGACAGCGCCACATAGGTCGGGCCGTCGGGCAGCAACGCGCGCGCGGCCGTGCGGATCGACGCGGGCAGCGCCAAGCCCGGAACGGCGATCGCCGGATCGCCCCCGGCCGCGTCGATCAATTGCGCAAGTTGCGCGTTCAATGCACGCGGCTTGGCCGTGCTGCGCGGCTTAGCGGCGGACAACACGCAGCCTGCGGCTCCCGACACGAACGCGCGATGGCGGACGCAGCGGACGGCAAGGCTGGTCGA
>JADCGK010000212.1 GCA_020249045.1 Azospirillum sp.
AGCATCGAGCGGCCTTGGCTCGCTCCGCTCGGCCTCGACGGCCTGTCGGCCGCCCCGGCGCGGCCCACCTTCGCCGTCGTTCCGGGCAAGGGTTAGCGCCGCCCGAAAAGCTTCTCGATATCGGCGAGTTTGAGTTCGACGTAGGTCGGACGGCCGTGATTGCACTGGCCCGAGTGCGGGGTCGCCTCCATCTGGCGCAGCAGCGCGTCCATCTCGGGCCCCGACAGACGGCGCCCCGCGCGTACCGAACCGTGGCACGCCATCGTGCCGCAGACCTCGCCGAGTCGCTCCTTGAGCGACAAGGCCGCACCGTGCTCGGCGATCTCGTCCGCCAAGTCGCGCAACAGCCCTTTGACGTCGACGTCGCCCAGCATCGCGGGCGTTTCGCGCACGGCGACCGCGCCGGGGCCGAAGGATTCGAGCGTCAGGCCCAACTCGGCCAGTTCGTCCGCGCGCGCGAGCAGCCCAGCGGCTTCCTTTTCGCCCAACTCGACGATCTCCGGAATCAGCAGCGCTTGGCGTTTGACCCCGCCCGCGGCGAGCGCTTCCTTCATCCGCTCGTAGACCAACCGCTCGTGCGCGGCATGCTGGTCGACGATGACGATGCCGTCCTTGGTCTGTGCGACGATGTAGGTTTCGTGGACTTGCGCGCGCGCGACGCCCAGCGGCAGGTCGGCCGTCTGGGTCGCCATGGGCGGCGGGGCTTGCGGCGGGGCGCTGGGCGCGAGGGGCGCGTGGTAGGCGAAATTCGCGTCGGAAAGTTCGAGCGCGGCGCCGCCGCGCGTCGACGGGGGGGCGGCGAAACCGTATTGCGCGGGCGGCGGCGCGATGCGCGCGCGCGCGAGGTCGAGCGCCTCCACCGCCACGCTCGTCGCCGCCCGGAAGCCCGCGCGGTCGAGCGCCTCCTTGAGGCTCGCGACGATCAGACCGCGGATGCGCGCGGGGTCGCGGAAGCGCACTTCGGTTTTGGCCGGATGCACGTTCGCATCGACAAGATCGGTCGGCAGCGTCAGGAACAGGGCGACGACCGGGTGGCGATCGCGCGCCAGGAAATCGGCATAGGCTCCGCGCACGGCACCCGCCAGCAGCTTGTCGCGCACGGGCCGGCCGTTGACGAACAGATACTGGTGCTGGCCCGTGGCGCGGTTGTAGGTCGGCAAGCCCGCATGGCCGTCGAGCCGGATCGTCCCGGCTTCGTCCTCGCGCACGGCGCGGACGTCGACGGCGCTGCCCAGAAACTCCTTGCCGACGACCGCCGCGACGCGATCGAGCCGCGAAGCGGGCGGCAGTTTCAGCGTCGCGCGCCCGTCGGCGACGAGTTCGAACGCGATTTCCGGATGCGCCATGGCCAGCCGCGCGATGGCGTCCTCGCAAGCGTCGCGCTCGGCGCGCTCGCCCTTCAGGAATTTGAGCCGCGCGGGCGTGGCGTAGAAAAGATCGCGCACCTCGACGCGCGTGCCTGGCGGGTGCGCGGCCGGCTCGGGCGCGCATTTGCGTCCGCCTTCGACGCGGATCGCCCAGGCCGCGTCCGCGCCGCGCGCGCGACTGGTCAGCGTCAGCCGGGCGACCGCCCCGATCGACGGCAGCGCTTCGCCCCGGAAGCCGAGCGTGCGGATGGCGAGCAGATCCTCGCCGGGAAGCTTCGAGGTCGCATGGCGTTCGACGGCGAGGTCGAGTTCGTCCGCGGTCATGCCCTTGCCGTCGTCGGCCACGACGATGGCGGCGCGGCCCGCTTCGGTCAGCGTCGCCGAAACGCGCGTTGCGCCGGCATCGATCGCGTTTTCGACCAACTCCTTTACGGCCGCCGCCGGCCGCTCGATCACCTCGCCCGCCGCGATGCGGTTGACGAGGGTTTCGGGCAGACGGCGTATCGTCATGCCATTCCTTTGAGGTAGCTGCGCGCGAGGCGCTTGCCGTCCTCGACGGCCGGCTGGTCGAACGGCTCGACGTCGAACAACGCCGCGGCGAGCACGGTCTCCAGCTCGAAATGCATGAATAAAGCGCCCAACGCCCGCTCGTCGAGCGTGGGCAGCGTCATCAGGCGCACCGGTCGGCCCCGCCGCGCCAGCGTTTCGGCCGTCGCCCGCCAGGACACGTCGATGAGATCGCCCATCGTGCGGTTCTCAAGCCAGTCGAGCGCCGGATCGGCGAGTTCGGCCTTCGTGTAGCGATGGCCGACGCCCTTGGTCTCGCGCGCCAGGATGGTGACGAGCTTGTCCGCCGGGCCGTCGAGCCACAGCTGCAATTGGCTGTGCTGATCGACCGTGCCCAGCGCCTTGATCGGCGTCGTGCCGTGGCCGCCCTTGCCCAGGCTCTCGGCCCATAGTTGGGCGTACCACTGGCCGAACGCGCCGAGCGCGTCGATGTAGGGACACAGCACCGATGTGCGTATGCCGCGCGCGTTGAGTGCGGCGGCGAGCGCCGCGCCCCAGGCGGGGGCGGAGGCAAGCGGGTCGGCGAGGGCCGCGTCGCGTGCGAGCTTCGCGCCCGCACGCAAGGCCGCGATGTCGAGCCCCAGGATCGCCGCCGGGACGAGGCCCACGGCCGACAGCACGGAAAAACGCCCGCCCAACGTCGTCGGGTGATCGAGCCGCGCCATGCCGTATCGGGCGGCGAGACGCGCGAGCGGATTGTCGGTGGGTTCGGTCAGCGCCCAGGCCTGCTCCGCGGGCTTCGGCACGCGGCCCAGCAGCGCGTGCGCTTGGGCCAAGGTTTCGGCCGTGCCGCCGGATTTGGAGACGATCAGCAGCCCCGCCTCGGCCCAATTCACGCCCGCGGCCAGCCGCTCGAACGCGTGCGGATCGACGTTCTCGGCGACGATCAAGCGCGGCCGGCCGGGTACGCCCAGGCCCGTCCCCGCATCGGCGAGCGACGCAATCGTGCGCGCACCCAGGCTCGATCCGCCGGTGCCCAGCAACACGACGGTGGGATAGCGGGCCAAGGCCGCCGCCGCCGTCCGGATGGCGGCGAGATCGTCGGCACGGTCGGGTTGGTCGAGGAACGCATGGCTGCCCGTACCGATCGACGCGCGCAAGCGCGCGAGCGGTTCGCGCGTCTGGTCGAGCCATGTTTCGACGACCTGACGGTCGAGACCCTCGACCAGGTCGAAACAGTGCCGCAGGTCCTGGCGATAGGGCAGGGAGGCGGTCATGGGGTGGGGCGGGTGGGAATCGAAATCCAGGGGCATGGTAGCCCCATAACGGGGATCGGGGGGACTCTATTCGCCGGCCGCGATCCCTTGCGGTTCGCCGGCCAGTACGACCGTCAGTTTCGCCGGATCGAACAGCCGGCGCGCGAGCGCGTTGGCTTGTTCGAGGGTGACCGCGTCGATCCGCCGCTGGCGCTCGGCGAACCAGTCGAGACCGCGTCCGTCGAGCCGAGCGTTGACCAGCAGCCGCGCGATCCGATCCGAGCGATCGAATTGCAGCGGGAACGACCCGTTGAGGTAATCCTTCGCCCCCTGCAGTTCGGCCGACGTCAGCCCGCGCGCGCCCATCGCGGCCCATTCCTCGCGCACGATATCCATCGCGCGCGCGATCCGGTCGTTGACGCTGGAGAACGATCCCTGGATCACTTCCGCCCGGTCGAGGACACCGAGCCCCGTGCCGATGCCGTAGGTCAGACCTTCGCGTTCGCGCACACGCGCCATCAGCCGCGAATTGAAGCCGCCGCCGCCCAGGACGTAGTTCACGAGTTGGGCCGCGAAGAAATCGGGATCGTCGCGCGCGACGCCCTGGTGGCCGAACAGCGCGAAAGTCTGCGGCGCGGGCCGACGGATCACGATCGTGCGCCCTGCCGCCGGCGGTTGGACGCGCGCGAGGTCCACGGGTGCCGCGCGCGCGGGCAGCGCGCCGAACGCGCGGTCGAGCAGACGGCCGAGCTCCTCGGGCGTCACGTCGCCGACCGCCGCGACGACCAGATTGTCGCGCGCGTATCGGCGCGCCAGATGCGCGCGCATATCCTCGACCGTCAGGCCGCGAACGCTGTCGGGCGTGCCGCGCGCGGGCCGCGCGTAGGGATGCTCGCCGAACGCGGCGCGCGCGAAGGCACGGCGCGCCAGGGTTTCGGGGGTGGTCTCGTCGCGCGCCAAACCTTGCAGGATCTGGGCGCGCACGCGTTCGACCTCGCGCGCGTCGAAACGCGGGCGCGTCAGCGCGAGGGCGAGCAGATCGGCGCCGCGCGCCGCTTCCCGGCTGAGCAGGCGCAAGCCGCCCTGCAGCGTGTCGGCCCCGGCCGAGAAGCTCAACGAAATCGAGCGGTCTTCGAGTTCGCGCGCGAATGCCTGAAGGTCGAGATCCCCCGCGCCCGAGGTCAACAGATCCGCGGTCATCGCCGCGAGTCCGCCTTTGCCGTCGGGATCGGCGGCGCTGCCGCCGCGCCAGGCGAATTCGATCGCCAGGATCGGCAGCGAGGGGTCGCGCACGAACCATGCGACGATGCCGCCGGGACTGCGGACTTCGACCGGATCGCGCGCGAAAGTGGCCGGCGCCAGCGCCGACAGCCCGACGAACAGGACGAGGACGAGCCGGAGGAGAACGGTCATGAGCCGGGCCGGGGCAGCAGGATGCCGGTCGTGTGGCCTTCCTGGCGCAGGATCGCGCGCAAGGCGGCGTTGACCTGATCGACCGTGACGGCGGCAATGCGCTGGGGCCAGCTTTCGACCCAGGCCGCGTCCTTGCCGGTGGCGAACGCGACGCCGAAGGCGCGCGCGGCCGTGCCCGCGCCGTCGCGCGCGAAAACCGCTTGGTCGAGCGCGCGGCGTTTGGCGCGTTGGACGTCCTCCCCGGTCACGCCGTCGCGCACGATCCGCGCGAGCGTTTCCTCGATGGCGGCTTCGAGCGCGGAAAGTTCGACGCCGTCGCGCGGACTCGCGAACACCCAGAAGGTGGCGAGGTCGAGATTGGCCGCGTCGTAGGCGGCGGCGGCGCCGGTGGCCAGCGGCCGGTCGTGGACGAGCGCGCGGGCGAGCGCGCTGTTGGGCCCTTCGCCGATGATCTCGGCGGCGAGATCGAGCGCGTCGGACATTTCGGGCCCCAGGACGCCGGGCAACCCGCGCGCATGGGAGGGAGCGAGCCACGCGCGCGACCATGACGGCTGGCGTACGCGCGGATCCTTGAGTTCGACGCGCCGCACGGCGACGGCGGGCGGCTCTTGCGGGCGCACGCGTTCGGGCACCGCTTTGCGCGGGATCGGGCCGTAATGGCGTTCGGCCATCGCGCGGACCTCCTCGGCCGAGACGTCCCCCGCCACGACCAGCAGCGCGTTGTTGGGCGCGTACCAGCGCGCGTACCAATCGAGCGCGTCCTTGCGGGTCAGCGCCTTGATCTCGTGCTCCCAGCCGATGATCGGCCGGCCGTAGGGATGGTTGGCGAAGATCGCCGCGGCGATCTGTTCGCGCATGCGCGAGGACGGGCGCTGCTCGACGACCTGCCGGCGTTCCTCGACGATCACGTCGCGCTCGGTCAGCACTTCGGGTTCGGCCAGGGTCAGATTGGCCATCCGGTCGGCTTCGATGCGCATCATCGAGTCGAGCCGGTCGCGCGACACGGTTTGGAAATAGGCGGTGTAGTCGTGGCCGGTGAACGCGTTGTCGCGACCGCCGTAGCGCGCCACGATGCGGTTGAATTCGCCCGGCGCCAGGTTGGTCGTGCCCTTGAACATCAGATGTTCGAGGAAATGCGCGATGCCCGAAACGCCCTGCACCTCGTCGGCGGCGCCGGTCTTGTACCAGACCATTTGGGTGACGATGGGCGCGCGGCGGTTCTCGACGACCAGGACCTGAAGGCCGTTGGCGAGTTCGAACGTCTTGGGTTCGAAAACCTGCGCGCGCGCGGCTGGCGGGGCCAAGAGCCCCGCTAGGACGACGGCAACGGCGGCGAACCGGCGGAGGATCAGAACAACCCCTCCAGCCAGCCGCGCTGGCGGCGGCGGATGGTGGGCACGGCGCCATCGGCGGCCGACCGGCCGGTGGCCGAGGCCTCGCGCAGGCGTTGGGATTCGCGCTGCGCGTCCAATTCCTGGCCTTGGGCGGGATCGCGCTGCTGCCAGAAGATCAGCCGATCCACGAAGGACCGGTCGGCTTCGGCGAGCTGCGCCGTTTCGCGGTCGATCTGGTCGCGGATATTGGGATCGACGTTCGTCGCCCCCATCCGCGCGACCAGGGTTTGTTCGCCGGGGCTGCCGGCTGCGGGCGCCGTCCGCGCGGCCGTTTGGTTGCCGAACACGGCGGCGCGCGCGGTTTCCTGCGGCTGCAATTCCTGCGGCCGGGCTTGGCCCGGAGCCGGCGGGCGCAGACCGAAATCGGGCGGCAAAGTCAGCGGCGCGCGGCTGACAACGCGGAACTCGTCCGGCGTGGTTTTGTCCCAGCCGATGGCTTTGCGGGTTTCGGCGCAGGCGCCCAGGCCCAACGCCGCCGCAAGGACCAGCGTCGCCATCAAGCCGCGCGAGAACATCGAGGATCGGTTCATGCGCCCATTTTACCCGATTTTCGGCTTCCCACAAATGCGTCCCAAAACAGGCAGGCCACCCCGCAGGTAATGGCCGCGTCGGCGACGTTGAAAGCCGGCCAATGCCATCCGAAAGCGTGGAAATCCAGGAAATCGAAGACCGCCCCATAGCGCAAGCGGTCGACGACGTTGCCGATCGCCCCCCCGATCACCAGCCCCAGCGCGGTCAAAATCAACCCGTTTTCGGCTTTGGCGAGCCAAACGCCCAAAACCGCCACGATCGCCGCAGCCAGCCCCACGAAGATGTAGGCCGCCTCCGACGAGCCGGAATTGAACATGCCGAAGCTGACGCCGTAATTCCACACGACGACGAGGTTGAAGAACGAGGTGACCTCCACCGACGGCCGGAAGCCGAGGATGAGATAGACGTACATGGCGTATTTGACGGCCTGATCGAGGATCAGAATCCCCGCCGCCAACAGCAAGCCGCGTTTCAGGTTCTCGCGCCGGGTCATCGTGCGGCTTTACCCGATCGCGTCGGCGCAGCGCACGCACAATTTCGGGTGTGCGGCGACCGAGCCCACTTCGGGCAGCACCTTCCAGCAACGTTCGCATTTGTGGCCTTGCGCCGGCTCCACGCGCACGGCGACGCCGGGCGTTTCGGCCAGGCGGAAAGCGCCTTCCGGAGCGGCCGCGCGCGTGACCGAATGGTCGGACACGATCAACACCTCGTCCCAGATGGCTTTGGACAAGCCGCCGTAAACCGCGTCGTCGTCGAGATGCAGCACGGGGGCCGCCTGCAGCGACGCGCCGATCTTCTTGTCGGCGCGCGCAAGTTCGATGGCGCCGGTCACGACCCGGCGCAAATCGCGGATCTTGGACCATTTCTCGGCGAGTGCCGCATCGTGCCACTGCGCGGGCGTTTCGGGGAACAGCTGCAGGTGCACGGATTGGTCGTCGCCCGGATGGCGGGCGAGCCAGGCTTCCTCGGCCGTGAAGCACAGCACGGGGGCGAGCCATTTGACGAGGCAGTCGAACGCCACGTCCATCGCCGTGCGCGTCGCGCGTCGGCGCACGCTCGCGGGCACGTCGCAATAGAGCGCGTCCTTGCGGATGTCGAAATAGAACGCCGAGAGGTCCACCGCGCAGAAATTGTGGAGGGCGACGTAGAAGCGCGTGACGTCGTGCGCGGCGAGGCATTCGCGCAACAGCCCGTCGAGTTCGCGCAGACGGTGCAGCACGAAGCGCTCGAGTTCGGGCAATTCGGCGTAGGGCAGCTTTTCGGCCTCGCCGAAGCCGTCGAGCGCGCCGAGCAGATAGCGCAACGTGTTGCGCAAGCGCCGGTAATACTCGGCCTGCTGCTTCAGGATTTCGGGACCGATGCGCAGATCTTCCGAATAGTCGGACGCCACCACCCACAGACGCAGGATGTCCGCGCCGTATTGCTCGATGACCTGCTGCGGCGCCGTGACGTTGCCCAGCGACTTGGACATTTTCCGGCCCTGCTCGTCGAGCACGAAGCCGTGCGTCAGCACCGCCTTGTAAGGTGCCACGCCGCGCGTGCCGCAGGCTTCGAGCAGCGAGGAGTGGAACCAGCCGCGATGCTGGTCCGACCCTTCGAGATAGAGCGAGGCCGGCCATTCGAGGTTCCAGCCCGCTTCGCGGCCCGGCCCTTCGAGGGTGAAGGCGTGCGTCGAACCGGAATCGAACCAAACGTCGATGACGTCCATGACCTGTTCGTAATCCGCGGCGTCCCGATCGGGGCCGAGGAAACGCGAAGGCGGCGAAGCGTACCAGGCGTCCGCGCCTTCGGCCGCGAAGGCTTCGGCGATGCGTTCGAACACCGCCGGGTCGCGCAGCAACTGGCCGGTTTTCTTCTCGACGAACACGGCGATCGGAACGCCCCAGGCGCGCTGACGCGAGATGCACCAATCGGGGCGCGTTTCGATCATCGCGCGGATCCGGTTCTCGCCCGATGCGGGGAACCAATCGGTCGCCTCGATCGCGGCCAGCGCCTTGTCGCGCAAGCCGTTCGTCGACATCGAGATGAACCATTGCGGCGTATTGCGGAAGATCAACGGCGCCTTGGAACGCCACGAATGCGGATAGGAATGGGTCAAATGGCCGACGGCGAGCAGATTGCCGTTCGCCTCCAGCGCCTGGATGACCGCCTTGTTGGCGTCGCCCGGTTTGCCTTGGGGCGTGTAGACGCGCCGGCCCGCGAACAGCGCGACGTGCGGGTAATAGGTTCCGTCGTCGGCGACGGTCTGGGGCACTTCCACGCCGTTCTTCATGCCGAGTTCGTAGTCGTCCGCGCCGTGGCCGGGCGCGATGTGCACGAAGCCCGTGCCCGCCTCGGTCGTCACGAAATCGCCGGTGAAGACGCATACGTCGAACCCGTAATAGGGATCGGCCCCGCGCAGCGGATGCGCGCAGACGGTCCCCTCCAGATCCGCACCGGTGGCGCGGTCGGCGGTATCGACGTCGACCTCGGCGATCTTCGCGGCCTCGACGAACTCGGTCGCCAGCGCTTTGGCGACGAGGTAGCGCGCGCCCGGCTTGGCCTTGGACTCGGGGTGGATCGATTTGACGGTCAGCAGGTCGTATTCGATCGCGGCCCCGGCGGCGAGCGCGCGGTTGCCGGGCATCGTCCACGGCGTGGTGGTCCAGATCACGATCGAAGCGCCCGCGTGGCGCGGGTTTTTGGGCCGCACGATCGGGAAGGCCGCGTGAATCGTCGTGCTGCGATGCTCGTGGTACTCGATCTCGGCCTCGGCCAACGCGGTCTTTTCGACGACCGACCACATTACCGGCTTGGAGCCGCGATAAAGCCCGCCGTTGGCCGCGAATTTGGCGATCTCGCGCGCGATCTGCGCTTCGGCGGCATAGGACATGGTCGAATAGGGATTGGCCCAATCGCCGATCACGCCCAGGCGCTTGAATTCCTCGCGTTGGACGTCGATCCACTTCGCGGCGAAATCCCGGCATTCGCGCCGGAACTCCACGACGTCGACCTTGTCCTTGTCCTTGCCCTTGGCGCGATACTCCTCCTCGATCTTCCATTCGATCGGCAGGCCGTGGCAATCCCAGCCGGGAACGTAATCGGCGTCCTTGCCCAGCATCTGCTGGCCCCGGTTGATCGCGTCCTTGAGGATTTTGTTCAGCGCGTGGCCGATATGCAGATGGCCGTTCGCGTAGGGCGGGCCGTCGTGCAGCACGAACTTCTCGCGGCCTTGCGCCGCTTCGCGCAGGCGCCGGTACAAATCCATCTTCGCCCATCGCGCGAGGATGGCGGGCTCGCGCTTGGGCAATTCCCCGCGCATGGGGAAATCGCTTTTGGGCAGGAAGACGGTCGTCTTGTAGTCGACCGGTTTGGCTTCGTCGGACATGGTCGGTGCTCTCAGGCGGCGGCGGTCAAGCGCGCGGGCAATAGGCGGGCTTCGCGCACGCCGGGGAAATTGGCCAGAACCAGCGCCACGTGCTCGGCGGCCGCGTCGTCGAGGCCGCGGCAATCGACCCGAAGATCGAGTTCGTCGCCCGCAAGGCGCGATTCGAAAAGCTCGGGCAGCAAGTCGCGTTTGGCGAATTCGCCGAGGACGCGGGGCGGCAAGCCCTGCACCGGTTCGGCGCGGACGAGGAAGCGGCGGAGCGGTTCGTTACGGTTGGATCGAAGCGGCATGGCACGGGGCCTCCGGACGGTTCGGAAAAACGGCGAGCGAGTTCACCCGGTCCCAAAACGGGACCGGGCGGATAATTCGCCCGACGATTACCGAACGGAGAGGCCGCGTCGTCATGAGGCGCGACTATAGCCGCGCGCGGGCGCCCGTCAACTGGGGCGGCGGCGGCTTTACTTCTTCGTCATCGCTTCGAGGCGCGCTTGCATCGCCTCGAGTTGATCGCGCAGCATTTCGAGGGATTCCGCGCCCTTGGCCGCGGCGGGCGTCTCGCCCGCGGGCGCGCCCGGGGCGGCGCCCGGCGCACCGGGCATGCCCACGCGCGCGGGATCGATACCCCACATCTTCATCGCGTTCTGGAACATCGCGAGGTTCTGTTTGCCCATCTCCTCCATGGCGCCCATGGAGTTCGGGAACGGGAACATGCCGCCGAAGGCCTGCTGCATGGCCGCGCGCATCTGCTCTTGATTGCGCGCGAACGCGGCCATCGAATTCTCGAGATAGCGCGGCACGAGCGCCTGAAGATTGTCGCCGTAGAACGAGATCAATTGGCGCAGGAACGAAACGGGCAGCATGTTCTGCCCGCTTTTCGCCTCTTCCTCGACGATGATTTGGGTCAGCACCGAACGGGTGATGTCCTCGCCCGTCTTCGCGTCGTGGACCACGAAGTCGGTTCCCTGTTTCACCATCTGGCACAGATGGTCGAGCGTGACGTAGCTCGACGTCGCCGTGTTGTAGAGGCGCCGGTTCGCGTATTTCTTGATCTTCACCGGCTCTTGCGGCGAGGCGGCGTCGTTCGAAGCGGTCGGTGCGGGTTCGGTCATGGGATTACCATGCCCGCGAAACAGGCAGGCGGCAAGTGCGACGCGCGGCCGCCGACGGCACACCCGGCGCCGATATACCCTTGCCGCGCGCGCATGGGGTATGGTGCGATCCTGCCATGACCCGCTCCGACGAACCGCCGAGCCTCGACGAACTCGCCAAGCGCTATCTCGATTTGTGGCAGGACCAGATCACGGCCCTGGCCGCCGATCCGGAGACCGCGCGCTTGATGGGCCGTTCGCTGCAGCTATGGGCGGGCGCGGGGCCGGCGGGTTGGCAAGGCATCTGGCAAGCCGCCGCCGACGGACTCAAGGGCCAGCAAGGGAACGTGTTCGACCATGGCGCCTTCGCCCAATTCTTCAAGCAGCCCGCCGGCCAAGCGGGTGGGGCCGCGGCCGCTGGGCCTGCATCTGGGAACGGCGGCGGCGACGTGGCTGAGCTGCGCCGCCGTCTTGCCGAACTCGAAACCCGGGTCGCTGGCTTGGCACCCGAGCCTGGAGGCCCGCGCAAAAGCCCTCGAAAGCGAGCGCGAAAAACACCCCCCAGCGGCGTTTCGTGAGGCGATCGGGCGCGAGGTGCGCCGGCGTCTCGCCGAGTACCACGACGGGCTGACGCGCTATCGCAACGCGGCCTACCGCCGCGCGACCGCCTATCCGTCCGCGGTCTGGGGCGAAGGCACGACGCGGCTCTACGATTACGCGCCCGCGGCCGCGCCGGGCGCGTTGCCGGTCCTGCTGATCCCCTCGCTGGTCAACCGCGCATACATTCTGGATCTCGACGCCGACAACTCGCTGGCCCGGTTTCTCGCCGCGCAAGGCTTCCGGCCGTTCCTCGTCGATTGGGACGCGCCCGGGGACGCCGAACGCGGCCTCGGGCTCGCCGCCTATATCGACGGGCGCCTGGTCGGCGCGTTGTCCGCGGTCGAAGGGATCGCGCGCGCCAAACCCGCGGCGGTCGGCTATTGCATGGGCGGCAATCTCGCCTTGGGTCTTGCGAGCTTGCATCAATCGCGGCTGGCGGGTCTTGGCCTGCTCGCGACGCCTTGGGATTTCCACGCCGAACGCGCGGATCTCGCCAAAGGTCTCGCCGACGCGCTGCAGCCTTGGTGGCCGACGGTCGACGCGTTGGGCGAATTGCCGCTCGACATGCTCCAAGGTTTGTTTTCGGCGCTCGATCCGCTGCTGGCGGCGCGCAAGTTTCGGGGCCTTGCGGGCGTGGGCGAAGACAACCCGAAGTTCCGTGCGTTCGTGGCGTTGGAGGATTGGCTCAACGACGGCGTGCCGTTGACGGCACCGGTCGCGCACGAAACGATCGAGGGCTGGTACGTCGAAAACCGCCCGGGCCGAGGCGCCTGGACGTTGGGCGGCCGCACCGTCAATCCGCGCGCGATCGGACTTCCGGCCTTCGTGGCGATCCCCGCGCAAGACCGGATCGTGCCGCCGGATTCCGCCCGCGCGCTGGTCGGCAAGCTGAAAGCCGCGACGGTCATCGAGCCGCCGCTCGGCCATATCGGCATGGTCGTCGGCGGTCGCGGGCGCGGCGAACTTTGGGCGCCGCTCGCGGCGTGGTTGGGCGAATTGTCGCGGCGCTGAGCGCCGGGCGCGCCTTGCCGCACCCCCGGGCGCGCCGGTATAACCGCAGGGTAAGGAAACCCGCCAAGGGTTCCGGCATCAGGAGAGACCCCATGACCGATATCGTCATCGCCGCGGCCGCACGCACGCCCGTCGGCAGCTTCAACGGCGCCTTCTCGGGCGTGTCCGCCCATTACCTGGGCGAAGTCGCCATCAAGGGGGCGATGGCGCGCGCCAATCTTCAGCCCGGCGATGTCGACGAAGTGATCATGGGCCAGATCCTGACCGCCGGTCAGGGGCAGAATCCGGCGCGCCAAGCCGCGGTGAATGCCGGCATTCCGGTCGAAAAGACCGCCTACGGCATCAATCAGCTGTGCGGTTCGGGCCTGCGCGCGGTCGCGCTGGGATTGCAGGCCATCGCCAACGGCGATTCCAAGATCGTCGTCGCGGGCGGGCAGGAAAGCATGAGCCAGGCGCCGCACGCGATCCACATGCGCGGCGGCGTGAAGATGGGCCAGGCCGAAATGCTCGATACGATGCTGAAGGACGGGCTGTGGGACGCGTTCCACGGCTATCACATGGGCACGACGGCCGAGAACGTGGCGACCAAGTGGCAGATCACGCGCGCCGAGCAGGACGCCTTCGCCGTCGCTTCGCAGAACAAGGCCGAGGCCGCGCAGAAGGCCGGCAAGTTCAAGGACGAGATCGTCCCCGTGACGATCAAGGGCCGCAAGGGCGACGTCGTCGTCGATGCGGACGAATATCCCAAGCACGGCACGACGCTCGAAGCCGTCGCGAAGTTGCGGCCGGCCTTCTCGAAGGACGGCACGGTGACCGCCGCCAACGCCTCGGGCATCAACGACGGCGCCGCCGCGCTCGTGCTGATGACCGCCGAGGAGGCGAAGAAGCGCGGGCTCGCGCCGCTCGCGCGGATCGTGTCGTGGGCGACGGCGGGTGTGGATCCGTCGATCATGGGGTCGGGGCCGATCCCTGCGTCGCGCAAGGCGCTGGAAAAGGCGGGCTGGAAGCCCGGCGATCTCGATCTGATCGAAGCCAACGAGGCGTTCGCCGCGCAGGCGATCGCCGTTAACAAAGACATGGGCTGGGACACGGCGAAGGTGAACGTCAACGGCGGCGCCATCGCCATCGGCCATCCGGTGGGGGCTTCGGGCGCGCGCGTGCTGACGACGCTGCTGTTCGAGATGAACCGGCGCGGCGCCAAGAAGGGGCTTGCGACGTTGTGCATCGGCGGCGGCATGGGCATCGCCATGTGCGTCGAGCGTCCGTAGTCCATCGGGAAATTCGGCCGGGCGGGGCGAACCGGCGCCCCGCCCGCCGTCAAACACAACCGGTCTGAACGGGAGAGAACACATGGCACGGGTTGCGATCGTCACGGGCGGGACGCGCGGCATCGGCGAAGCGATTTGCGTCGGGTTGAAGGACGCGGGCTACAGCGTGGCGGCGAATTACGGCGGCAACGACGCCGCGGCCGCCGAGTTCACCAAGCGCACCGGCATTCCGGCGTTCAAATGGGACGTCGCGAAATTCGAGGCGTGCGTCGCGGGTGTGAAGGAGGTCGAGGCAAAGCTCGGCCCCGTCGACATCCTGGTGAACAACGCGGGCATCACGCGCGACGGCACGATGCATAAGATGACGTTCGAACAGTGGGACGCCGTCATCCAGACCAATCTCGGTTCGTGCTTCAACATGAGCCGCGCGGTCATCGAAGGCATGCGCGGGCGCAAATTCGGCCGCATCGTCAACATCGGGTCCGTGAACGGCCAGGCCGGCCAATACGGCCAGGTCAACTACGCCGCCGCCAAGTCGGGCATCCACGGCTTCACCAAAGCGCTCGCCCAGGAAGGTGCCGCGGCCGGCATCACGGTCAACGCGATCGCACCCGGCTACATCGACACCGACATGGTCCGCGCGGTCCCGCCCAACGTGCTCGAGAAGATCGTCGCGCGCATCCCGGTGGGACGCCTCGGCAAAGCCTCGGAGATCGCGCGCGGCGTGTTGTTCCTGGTCTCCGACGATGGCGGCTTCGTCACCGGTTCGACGATGTCGATCAACGGCGGGCAGCATATGTACTGAGCGGCGCATTTCGCGCTAAACGTCGGAAGGCCGCCGGGCGACCGGCGGCCTTTTCGTTTCGGGGGAG
>JADCGK010000213.1 GCA_020249045.1 Azospirillum sp.
CGCCGTGCTTCAGCGCGCCGGCGTGGGCGATGGGGGCGCGCGCGGCGATGGGGTTTGGGGGCGCTGGCGTTGGGTGCCCCCTTCGCGACGCCGGCCGATTTCGCCCTCGCCCAAACCCTGCCCCAGGGCGGCACCGTCGTCGGCGGATCGGGCACGATCCAGCAGACCTCGTCCACCCAGCTCACCATCAACCAAGCCTCCCAGAACCTGTCGATCGACTGGCAGAGCTTCTCGGTCGGCGCGGGGCACATCGTCCGCTTCAACCAACCCAATTCCAGCGCCCTCGCCCTCAACCGCGTCATCGGCCCCGACCCCTCGCAGATCTTCGGCCAGATCCAGGCCAATGGCCGCGTCGTGATCATGAACCCGGCGGGCATTTTCTTCGGCCCGTCCGCGATGGTCGACGTCAACGCCCTGGTCGCCACCACCGCGCGCACCAGCCAGGCGGATTTCCTGGCGGGCACGCTGAACTTCTCGCTCGCCGCGGGCGATCCCAACGCGCGCGTCGTCAACGAAGGGGCGATCAACGTCGCCCAGGGCGGCTTCGCCGTGCTGGCGGCCGCGGCCGTGCGCAACACCGGCACGGTGATCGCGCAAGGCGGCACGGTGGTGCTGGCGGGCACGCCGACCTTCGCGTTGGACTTCCACGGCGACGGCCTGCTGAAGTTCGCGGCCACCGGGGTGGTGACGCAAGCCCCGAACGGGGCGGCCGCGTTGGTCGAGAACACCGGCACGGTCTCGGCCAATGGCGGCCGGGTGCTGATGACCGCGCGCGCGGCGCGCGACGTGATCAACAACGTGATCAACACGACCGGGATCGTCGAGGCGCGTTCGGCCCGGCTCGAGAACGGCGAGATCGTCATCGACGGCGGCGAGAACGGCATCGTGTCGGTCAACGGGCTCGTGAACGCGTCGGGCAACGGGGCCGACGCGCGCGGCGGCAACGTGACGGTGCTGGGCGAGAAGGTCGGGCTGTTCGAGAACGCGCGCGTGGACGTCTCGGGGGCGGCGGGCGGCGGGCAAGCGCTGATCGGCGGGAACTATCTCGGCCAAGGGCCCGAACCGAACGCCAAGATGGTCTACATGGACGCGCGCGCGGTCATCGATGCGAGCGCCACGGCCAACGGCGACGGCGGGCGCGTCATCCTCTGGTCGGATCTCTACACGAGCTTCCAAGGCAACATCGCCGCGCGCGGCGGTGCGCTGGGTGGCAATGGCGGCTTCGTCGAGACGTCGTCGAAGGACAATCTGCAGGTCCAAACCGGCCGCGTGGATGTCGGTGCTGCGATGGGCCGAAGCGGCACTTGGCTGCTCGACCCCCGTAACGTCACCATCGCCAATGCCACCGTCGGCGGCACTCTCGCGGCGAACGTCTTCGACCCGACGGCGGACGATGCGACCATCGATGTCGCGGCGATCACGGCGGCGCTGAATGTCGGCACGAGCGTCGAGATCACGACTGGCACCACCGGTGCGCAAGCCGGCAACATCACCGTTGGCACCGCAATTGCGCAGACTGCCGGTGGAAACGCCGTCCTGACGCTGAACGCGGCAGGCGCGATCTCGGTGGATTACGCGATCACCAGCACGACCGGCGCCTTGGGCCTGAACCTCTGGGCGGGCGGTAACATTCAGGTCAACGCCCCGATCGCGACGAACGGCGGCGCCTTGGCGACCGCAGGCACCGGCGGCGTCGGCTTCGCCGGCGGAAACTTCGCGAACACGGCGGCGGGCACGATCAACACCGGCTTTGCGAATCTTTCGCTTTCGCAGGCGGGCTCGATCACGATCGGCGGAACCTTGACGGCGCTCGTCCAGATCACCCTCAACGCCAACGGCGCAACGACCCAGACAGCGGCGATTCTGGGCAATGGCGGCCTCTCGATCGGCGGAGGAAGCACCGGCGCCGTGACGCTGACCAATCCCGCCAACGCGTTCGGCACGTTGACCGTCACGCGCGCGGGTACCGGGTCGAACATCGAACTCGTCACCACCCTCGCACCGACGATGTTCGCCTCGACGCTTGGAACGGGAAGTTTCTCGCTTACCGGACCCGGCTTCGCCCAAGCGGGCGGCGGGATCACGCAAGATGCGGGCGGCGGCGCGGTAACGATCGACGCGGGTACTGCGAATGTCACGTTGACCCAACCGAATACGTGGTCGGGCGATCTGACCATCTCGGGCGGATTGATCACGATTTCGTCGGCGCAGACCTTCAACAATGCGGCGCAAAGAACCGCGCGGTTTCTATCAACCGGCGATATCGACGTGAACAGCAGCCTTCAAGCCACCGGCGCCGGCGCCCTCAATATGGTGTTCAACGCGCGGGCGAGCGGCGCTGCCAGCGGCGCCATCCACATCGAGCCGATGATCAACTCGATCTCCCTGTCCACAAATGGCGGCTATATCGTCATGGGCGGCGGGACGACGGCTTTGGGCGATTCTTTGCCGGGCGTGGGCAGCGAAGCCGTTGGCGGCGGAACGTACGACAGCGGCATCTCGATTTTGGGCGCCACCGGCAGTCTCGGCGTCACGATCGATACCGCCGGGGGCGGCTTCTACGCGAGCGGCATCGGTGCCGCTGCCGGTACGAAGCCGCGCGGCGTCGTCATCTATTCCACAGCGTATGGCGGGCCGGTCTCGATCTCGACGGGTACGGGTACGATCGGCATCAAAGGTGCCGGCGGCAATTCCGCGGAGGGCGACGGAATTTTCATCCAGGGTCTCGACGCGACGAACACAGCATCGCTGATCACGACCAGCGGTTCGATTACCCTCCAAGGTACATCCGGCACGGGTAGCGATTCCAACGGCATACTCGCGGCCTATTTCTCGGCGATACAGACCAACACCGGCACCATGACGCTGACGGGGACGGCGGCGGCCGCAGCCGGCAACAATTCGCGCGGCATCTGGAGTCTCGGCCGGATCGATACCGGAACCGGGACGACGACGATCTCGGCGACCAGCAATTCGACGGCGGCGGGGAGTGCAGGCCTGTTTCTTACGGCTGGCGCCGATTGGCGCACGTCGACCGGCGGCACGATCTCGGCGACCGCAACGGGGGCGACCGGTCACCTCGGTGTGGGGATCATCGACGGCACGTTCACCCTGAATGGCGGCGATATCAACATCACGGGTACCGGCGGCACCGGTGGCGAAGGAATTCACGTGACCGGCAGCACCACCATGGCCGGCGCGAACGGCATGTTGACGTTAACTGGCACCGGCGCGGGCACGACCGGGAATATTTTGTTCTATCCGGCAGGGGCGTTCGTTTCGACCGGCACGACCTCGGGCCGATCGCTCGTCGTCACCTCGACCGGCGACATCACGGTCCAGGGTACGGCCACGGCCGATACCATTTCGGCGACCGCCGGCGGCCTCCTCGACATTTCGATGACCGCCGGGCGAAAAATCGAAACATCGGGCCGAATTGCCACGCAAGGCGGGAACCTGTCGCTGATCGCGAGCCAGAACGTCTTTATGACGGCGGGACTGTCGACCGCGGGCGGCAACATCACGATTTGGGGTAACGCGCCCGGCGGTACGCCGAGCGCAACGCCGAGCAGCGGAAATGTGACCGGCGTGGCGATCCGGCGCTACGGTCCCGACGCCGTGGGCATCGATGCGGGAACCGGCAACATCTCGATCGCCGGCGCGGGCGGCGATACCGGCAACTCCATTCACGGCGTCTTGCTCGACGGCGTCACGCTCGTAACGGCCGGCGCGGGCGCCGTTTCGATTATTGGCAAAGGCGGCACGACTGCAAGCGGATTCAATCACGTCGGTGTCTACATCAACGGCGATACCGCACTCGGCACCGCCTACTCGACTGGTACAGCGATCACATCCGGTTCCGGTGGCGTTTCGATCACCGGCTATGGCGGCTTATTGGGCACATCGGACAATGTCGGTGTTGCTGTCGCGCGTGCGACCGTGACGGCCAATGACGGTACCGTCACAGTCGTGGGCCAAGGTGGCGCAGGAACCGCAAGCCGTTCCATTGAGTTGGCCGGCGGCAATGTCCTTGCGACCGGTGCGGGGGGAAGTGTGACGCTGCAAGCCCTCACCCCTCTCGGATCGGGAAACGGCATCGTCCTCCGCGACAGCTACGACCTCGCCGCCACGGCCGTAACGCTTGGCGGCGCCAATCTGCAAGGCGATCTGACGATCGAGACGGACACCATCGCCCGAACCGCGACGACGCTGTCGCTCACGGGTCAAGCGACCGGCGCCCTGCGGATCCGCCCCAACAACGCAGCCACCGCGATCGACGTGGGCTTCGCCGGTTCAGGCACCCTCCAACTCACTCCCTATAACTTGGGTGCCGTGTCTGGATTCACCGAAATGGTCGTCGGCTCGGCCAGCCAAACCGGTGCAATTACGACGGGCGGCAGTTGGACGCTTGCCCGCAACGCGTCGCTGGTGGGTGGCACCGGAACGGTCACGCTCGGGGATACGGCGCTCGGCGGCTACATCCTGTCGATCGAAGGCGGCGGCTCGATCGGCCAAACCGTCGCGACTGGTATCACTGGGACGGGAACATTGGCGCTTTTGGGCAACGGCAACGTCGTTCTGACGAACGCGGCCAATACGTTCACCAATCTTCAAATCAATAAATTCGGAACGCCCGCGAACGTGAGCGTGTCCACGGGAAGCACACTCTCTCTCGCGGCGTCCTCGATGGGCACCGGTACGCTGAGCTTGACCGGCAATGGTTTCTCGCAAACCGGGGGGTTGACTCAAGATCCCGGGGGCGGCGCGGTGACGATCGATGGCGGCACGGGCACCGTCGCGTTCGGCCAAGCCAATACATTCACCGGCGATTTGTCGGCGACCGGCGGCTACATCACGATTTCCGCCTTGCAAACCCTGTCGCGCGCCGGGTTGCAGAGCGTCGGCTTGACCAGCACCGTCGGGGGCGTCCTGGTCCAAGGCAATATCGTCAAGTCCGGTACCGGTGGCGCGAACATCCATATGAGCGGGAAGGAGACGGTTCGCGTCGTCAACGCCGTCGTGGATTCGGGCGGCGGCAACATCACGCTGTGGGGCAACGCGCCGGGCGGCGACAGTGCGGCGGGCACTCAGGTCGGAACCGCGTGGGGCATCGAGATCAACGGCGCGACGGCCGAGCTGAATTCGGGCGCCGGCAACATCAGCCTCGTCGGCAAAGGCGCGACCGACGCCGCCGGCCAGCACGGCATGGTGATCCACGGCGGCGCGAAGATCTTGTCGACCTCGGGCTCGATCGCGTTGCAGGGGCGGGGCGCCGACGGGGCCGCCGCAGGCAGCCAAGGCATCATCTTCGGGACATCATTCGCGGGCGCCGCAACGATCGAGACCCAGACCGGTGCCGTGACGCTGACAGGATGGGGCGGGGCGAACAGCCCGAACGCGAACGCAATCACGATCGATGTGACTTCCACGATCCTCGCCACGACCGGCGCGAACATCGCGCTCAACGGCACCGGTACGAATACAGGGACGGGCATCTACGTGGCGGGCACGCCGACAATTTCCGCCGGAACGGGCAACCTGTCGCTGACCTCGAACAACACGCTCAACATTGGGGTCTCGACGCTATCGGCCGGCGGCAACATTCAATTGTCCGGCACGTCGTTGACGCTCGGCAACACGACCTCGGGCGGCAATCTGACCGTGATCGCGACCAACGGCGGCGTGAGCTTGACGAGCCCGCTTTCCGTCGGCGGAAATTTCTCGGCCTCCGCCACCAACGGCTCGCTCGTCCTCGACGAATCCAATTCGATCGCCGGTTCCGTCTCGCTCACCACCACCGGCGCCGGATCCATCAATTGGAAGCAGGCCAACGCCATGCAAATCGCCGGTATCGTCTCGGCGGGGACGTTGCAAATCGAAGTGACGAGCGGCTCGGTCAGCCAAGTCGGCGCGATCACAACCGGGGGCGACGCGTCCATCAACGCCAGCAACGGCAACATCACCTTGACGAACGCATCCAACGCCTTCGGCGGCATCCTCAACCTGATCGCGACGTCTGGTTCGGCGTCGGTCACCAC
>JADCGK010000214.1 GCA_020249045.1 Azospirillum sp.
ACTGGACGGGCTTCAGGTCGTCAAAGCGGCCGTCGCGTTGAAGCACAGTTTGCGCGTGCCGATCTGACGCCGGATCGAACCCACCCCCGGCCAGTGGCGGAGGGGGTGGGATTCGAACCCACGAGGACGTTGCCGCCCTGCCGGTTTTCAAGACCGGTGCCTTAAACCGCTCGGCCACCCCTCCGCGTTCGCCCCAATGGCGGGCGCTGCGGCGTCGTCGTGTTTACAGCAATCGTGCGCGTCGGGGGAGGGGGAAGGGGCCGGCGGTTCAAGCCAGCCGCTGCACGTATCCCTTCATCCGATCGAGGTGGCCGAGGTCCAGCGGAAACTGGATGGTGGTATGGCCGGCGTCGTTTCGGGCGATGCGGCCGGTGAGGGCTTCCGCGACGCCGTCGATGGTCAGCTCGATCTTCTCGCCGAGCGCGCGGTCCATCGCCGGAGAGACGATCACGTAGGCCGCCGAGATTTCCGATGCCTGTCCGGACCAGGCACCCGCGCCGAACCGCGCGACGACTTTGCGCGAAATTGCGCGCGGGGAATAGGTCTCGTCGTCGGCGCCGGTGTTCTGCATGGCGCCGAGGAACGTCTTCACCTCGCGGCTCAGAGTCAGGGACTCGTCCCCCATATCCTCGGCCTTGCCGTTCACGCGCTGGGCGTTGTCGTTGATTTCGCCGGCCTTCAGATGGATCTTCTGCACGTTGTCCGATACGCGCGTCGCGCTGTTGGAAACGAACGTCACGTTGCGCGATATCTCCTCTGTCGTGGAGTTCTGCTCCTCGATCGCGGCGGCGATGACGGTCATGTACTCGTTGATGCTCGAGATGATCGTGCCGATATTCGCGATCGACTCCGCGGACTTGATCGAGGCGGCTTGGATCGACTTGATCTTGCCTGAGATTTCATCCGTGGCGCCGGCCGTTTGCTTGGCCAGCGTCTTGACCTCGCCGGCGACCACGGCGAAGCCCTTTCCGGCTTCGCCCGCCCGCGCGGCTTCGATGGTTGCGTTCAGGGCCAGCATGTTCGTCTGCTGGGCGATACCGGTGATCATCTCGACGACCTGACCGATCTCGAGCGAGATCTGCTGCAACGCCCGTACGTCGCGCTCGGACTCCTTCGAGACTTCGACGGCCTGCCGGGTGACTTCCGACGATTTCGCGACCTGACGGGAGATCTCGCGGATCGAGGCGACCATCTCCTCGGCGGCGGCGCTCAGCGCCTGGGCATTGGCCGAGGATTCCTGCGCCTCGGTCGCGACCAACGTCGCCATGCTCTGCGAATCGCTGCTGTGTCCGCGCATCGTCGCCGACTGATCGGCCATTTCTTTCGAGGAGTTCAGGATGTTCGCGAAGACGGCGCCGATCGTCGAGCCGAAGATGCCGACGAGTTGGTTGAGCTCCGCGTGGCGTTGCAATTGTTTGCTCTTGATCGCTTCTTGCGCCGCCTCGAGTTCCTTCGCGCGCAGCATATTAGCCTGGAAGATCTTCATGGTTTGCGCCATCGCGTCGACCTCGTCCTTGAACCGGACGCTCGGGATCGGCGTCGTCAACTCTCCGTCCGCGAGACGGCGCATGGCGCCGGTGAGTTCGCCCACCGGGGTTGCGATGCTGCGCCCCAGGAGAAACGCGATGACCAGCCCCGCCGCGAAACCGCCGATCGAGAAGGACACCATCAGATGCTTGCCGCGCTCCTCGTCGGCGAAGGCCTGATCGATCGACGTAGAGACGAACGTCGCCGCCGTTTCAAGCAGCCCTTCGATTGCCTTATCCAACGCTTGCTGTGCGCGTTCGATCTCGAGAACCCGTCGGTTCATAGCGGGCGGGATTTCGACGATGCGCGCGAGCTCGACGAAGATCTCGCCGGCGGCGGCCTCGTAGGCCGCATGGTCCTTTTCGATCTTCGATACGGCGGAAAGAAAGTTTTGAATCGCAACTCTCGTATCCGCCGCCGGATCGGCCGCTAGCGCCTTCTGGGCTTGTTCGCGCACGCGAACCAAATCGTCCTTCGTTTTCCGCGATGCGGCCAGGAACTCGGCGGTCACGGAGGCTAGGCTCTCGCCATCGTTTTGGGCGGTGACGCCCCGCAGCCGCAAGGCTTTCTCGAACAAGATCGCCTGTTCCAATTGATGGACGGTCGCTTTCTCCAGGCCCGTCGCGAGCGGCAGATCGAGATGTGAGATCTCCTCCAACTCCCGACCGATCAGGGTCATCTTATGGATGCCGACGCCCCCGACGAGACCGGTGACCAGCATCAACAGCGCGGCGAGGATGTAGATCCTGTGCCCGATGCGCAACCCATAGACCAACCCCATTTTCGTCACTCCCCGGAATTTCGGTTACGCAATCAACGCCCGGATGGCCTCGAGCAGTTCGGTTTTGGAGAAAGGCTTGGCGAGGACCGCGTCGGCCTTCTCTTTGGCGACCATCAATGCAGCGCCAGCCGAAACACCCGCGCCGCCGCCGGAAATCGCCAGGATCGGCACGCGGTTGCCGTCGGCGCGCAACGCCATGATCACTTCGGTCCCATCGACTTCCGGCATCAGGATGTCGGTGACGATCAGGTCGAAATGGCCAGCTCGGGCTTTTCGCAGGCCCTCGGCGCCATCGGCAGCGAAGTCGAGCTGATACCCCGCGATCGAAAGGATCATCTCCAGCGATTCCCGGATGCCTTTCATGTCTTCGATGAGCAGAATTTTCTTATTCATTGTCATTGCTCCTTGGTCGCGCCGATGGCTCGCCGGCGGAGCCGGACTCTCCCGTCGGGCGAGCGGTGATGGGAAGGTGAACGAAGAAGGTGGTGCCGGCACCGGGCGTGCTGACGAAGTCGAGGGCGCCGTGCCAGGTCTTGACGATCTGCGCGCACACGGAGAGTCCCAAACCCGTGCCCTGGCCGGGCGGTTTGGTCGAAAAGAAGGGGCCGAACACCTCGCCGGCGTATTTTGCGTCGATCCCGCATCCCGTATCCCTGACGCCGATGACCAGATGCGGTCCGGCCTTGAGCCCGAGTTTGCGGGCTTTGGTCGCGTCGACCGTTTCGTGGCGCCACAGCAGCGCGAGTTCGCCGACGCCGTCCATCGCATGGACGGCGTTGCTCACGAGGTTGGTCATGACTTGCAGAATGTGGTTGCGCCGGGCACGTGCGAACCAGAGGCCTTCGGAGGGCGAAGCCTCGTCGAGGACGAACCGGACCCGCTCGGTCAGCTGATGCCGGACGAAGCTGACCACATCGCGCTTGAGATCGGCGAGGGCAAGGTCTTCGACATCGACGCCGCGTTTGCGCGCGTAGCCGAGGACGTTCTTCACGATTCCGTCGGCGAGCGTCACGTTCTCGTCGAGGATCTCGACGCTACGCACCCGCTGCAATTCGGTGAGCGTGGGCCAGTCTTTCAGAACATCCGTCATGATTCGGATGGGCTGAAGCGCGTTTTTGATTTCGTGACTGACGTTGCCGGCCATCCGGCCGAGCGCCTCCATATGGCGGCGCTCCTGCTCCATACGATGATCTTCGTGAAGGCGCGTGACGTCCGACTGGACGCCGACGAAGGCGATCGGCTTGCGGTTGGCGTCGAATACGGGCGTCAGCCGCAGATGGTTGAGGAAGGGCGAGCCGTCCTTGCGATAGTTCAGGATCTGCATCTCGATGGGCTCGAACGCAGAAAGCGAGCGACGGATGGCTTGCACCGCCGCCGGGTCGGTGCCGGGCCCCTGCAGAAAACGGCAGTTCCGGCCGATCACATCCTCGCGGTCGTAGCCCGTCGCCTCGAGAAACGCGCGGTTGACGTAGACCAACTCCTGATCGCCGTCGACGCGGGCGATCGAGTGCGAGACCGTGCTGTACTCGATCGACTGTATTAGGACGTCGTTGGTCAAGCGCCCGTCGATCATGGGTGTCGCACGCCTCCGTTGGCCAAACGGTCGCTGGGTCGGGGCGGGGACATGACAATTACCATCCACATTGCGTTCAATTTGGCCCCCCAAGCTGAAGCCGGCATTAACCTTTTGCTTCGGTGGCGGTGTTTTTGGACCCGGGCGACGGGGGGTTCGGCCCTTTTCCACGGGCTCGTGCCGCGGCCGCACATGATTCCTTAACCGCCTGCCTGCCACGCTCGGAACCTATGCCGGACGGGTTCCTACGATCCTTGCCGCCGCCGCCGCGCAGGCCGCCGTCGCTGAAAGGCACGCTGGCGCTTGGCGTCGCGGTCATCGTTGGGGCGATCGCCGCCACTGACCAGTTGATCCATCGTCTGACGGTCGGTTGGTCGCACGACGAGGGGGTGTTTTTCGCGGCGCACGCGGCCGCGCTCGCGCTCGTCGGCGGGATCGCCGGTGTCGGGCTTTGGCACGCGATTTCGCGACAGCTCGACGGCTTGCGCGCGCGTATCGACGCGATCGCCGCGCGCGATTTCGACGCCGCCGGCGCGGATGTCCGCGGCGGTTTCCGGGAAATCGCCGACGCCGAGGCCGGACTTTCCCGAATGCTCGAAGAAGTCCGCCGGCACGAGGCGGCGATGCAAGTGGCGCTCGACGAAGCGATCCGCGCAGGTCAGGCGAAAAGCGACTTTCTGGCCAATATGAGCCACGAATTGCGCACGCCGCTCAATGCGATC
>JADCGK010000215.1 GCA_020249045.1 Azospirillum sp.
CTTCCTGGGTCGTGCGCTCGAACTCGATGGTCAACCGATGCCCGCCCCCTTGGCGGGCCGGCAGTTCGAAGCGCGCTTCCCGGACCTTCGCGGGTCCGGCAAGGTCGAGCACCAAGCGGCCCGTCTGCGCGTCGAAGGCGCCATAGCGAAGCCCCGCCACAACCCCGCGCGGGGCCGGGGTGGTCGCCTGATGGCGCCAGGCGACCGCCGGCAGATCGACGACCGCGCGCATCGGCTCGGCCAGGAAAAAAACGCGGTACTCGACGCGGCGGGATATCTCGACCGTCAGGCGCGTGCCCGTCGGCGAGTCGGCCAGATTTACACCCAAAACGGAGATTTCCCCCGCGCCGGGCGGTCGCGCCGGGGCCTGGCCCAACGTCGGACCGGCCACCAACACCATCCCTATGAACGCCCCGACGAGGCGCCGGATCCACAACATCTAGCAAACTCCGCCGCCGAACACCGCGAGATATATCCCGCGACGCGGATGCCGAACAAGCCCGCGAGCGCGCCGGAAATAGCGATTGTCGGGGCTGGGCACCGTCTGTATTGTTCGATTCGTCCGCTGGCGAAAGGCGCCAATCTAGACCGGAGTGCCTTCCGCCGTGCGGCCCGCCCCTGCGGGCCCCGTCGTCCGTTTCCGTTTCGGGAACGTCGGCTGAAAAGGGTCCCAGGCCGGGTCGCGACGGACGCGCCAGGGCGGCCGGGTCGAAACCCGCGCAACGCCCCAGGGATTTCGGGTTCGATGCCCGGGTCCGGTTCCTTCGCGGAACCAACCCGGCGAGGCGTCCCCGAAATTCGATTCACACCGCGGCGCGGGCATAAGGAACCCGCGCGCGACCCGCGAACACCCCTTGGGGACGTGCGCGACACCGATCCGGTCTTTTGTTTTTCGGGACGCCGCGATGGCGCGTTTGCGCTTGGCGTCCCCCAGAGTTCGGAGCGGCACTATGGCCAAACGCATGTTGATCGACGCGACGCACCCCGAGGAAACGCGGGTCGTCGTGCTTGACGGTAACAGGCTCGCGGAGTTCGATTTCGAAAGCGCGAGCAAGAAGCAACTGAAGGGCAACATCTACCTCGCGCGCGTGACGCGCGTGGAGCCGTCGCTGCAAGCGGCATTCGTGGAATTCGGCGGAAACCGCCACGGCTTCCTCGCCTTCAACGAAATCCATCCCGATTACTACCGCATCCCGATGTCCGACCGCGCCGCTTTGGACGCGGACGACGACGGCGACGACGTTCGCACCATCGAACCGGAAACGCCGCCGACGGTGCTCGATGCGCCCGCACCGGCCCCCGACGCGCTCGCGGTGCCTCCGACGGAACCGTCGGCCCTGATTTCGGCCGATGCGGCCCCCGCGCCGCTGACGCCCCCGCCGGTGACCCCGGTTTCGCTGATCCCCGAAACCCCCGCGCCCGCAGAAACGCCCGCGATGGACGGTGCTGCGCCGCTCGACGTGCCGGCCGCCCCCCTCGAGGGCGCCGCGCCGGCCGACGGGACGGCCCCGGTGGATCTGTTGCCGCCCGTCGAGGAAGGGGCGGAGCCGCGCCAGCATCACGTCGAACAGCTCGGTGGCGACACGGTCGAGGAAGCCCACGAGACGCGTCGCCGCCATCGGCCGCAGCGCCACTACAAGATCCAAGAAGTCATCAAGCGCCGCCAGGTGCTGCTCGTCCAGGTGGTCAAGGAAGAACGCGGCACCAAGGGCGCTGCGTTGACGACCTATCTGTCGCTCGCAGGCCGCTATTGCGTGCTGATGCCCAACACCGAGCGCGGTGGCGGCATCTCCCGGCGCATCACGTCCCAGCAGGATCGCAAGCGGCTCAAGAGCCTGATCGAGGAGCTCGAGCTGCCCGAAGGCATGGCCGTGATCCTGCGCACCGCGGGCATGGAGCGGGATACAGCCGACATCCGGCGCGACTACGAATATCTGATGCGGCTGTGGGAGGAGATCCGCGACCTGACCTTGCGGTCCTCCGCGCCCGCGCTGATCTACGAGGAAGGCTCGCTGCTCAAGCGCGCGATGCGCGACATCTACTCGGCCGACGTCGACGACGTGCTGGTCGAGGGGCGCGGCGGCTACGAAGGCGCGCGCACCTTCATGTCGATGCTGATGCCCTCGGATGTCGGCAAGATCCGGCTTTACGAAGACCGCACGGTGCCGCTGTTCCAGCGCTTCCAGGTCGAAAGCGAGCTCGACGAAATGCACCAGCCGACGGTGCGTCTGAAGTCGGGGGGCTACATCGTCATCAACTCGACCGAAGCCCTGGTTGCGATCGACGTCAACTCCGGCCGCGCGACGCGCGAACGGCACATCGACGACACCGCCTACAAAACGAACCTCGAAGCCGCCGACGAAGTGGCCCGCCAGTTGCGCTTGCGCGACCTCGCGGGGCTGATCGTCATCGACTTCATCGACATGGAGGACCACCGCCATCAAGCCGCCGTCGAACGGCGCTTGAAGGAGGCGATGAAGTCAGACCGCGCGCGCATCCAGATCGGGCGCATTTCGGCCTTCGGCTTGCTCGAGCTTTCGCGCCAGCGTCTGCGCCCTTCCATCGCGGAAATGAGCTTCGAGGTCTGCCCGCATTGCCAGGGCACGGGCCGCATCCGTTCGACGGAATCCACTGCGCTGCACGTCCTGCGCGGGATCGAGGAGGAGATCGCCAAGGCCCGCAACGCGGCGGAATTCGTCGTCCACGTGCCGACGGTCGTGGCGCTTTACATCTTCAATCACAAGCGCGCCGCGCTCGGCGACGTCGAAGCCCGCCACGGCGTGCGCTTGAGCTTCCAGGGCGACGATTCGCTGATCCCGCCCGCCTACAAGGTCGAGCGCGTGCGCACGAAGCAGCCCGGCGAGGGCGGCCAAGCGCCGATCCGTCAGGTCGAGGATTTCGCGCCCAGCGAAGCCGGCGCGCAAAACGACGACGGCCGCGAAGCGCTCGACGCATTGGGCGGCGGTGCACCGGCGCCCGAGCGCGACTACGGCCATCGCGACCAAGCCCCGCGCGACGGTGAAGGCGGCGACGGCGAAAACCGCCGCCGCGGCCGACGCCGTCGGCGCGGCCGCGACCGCGACCGCGACCGCAACGGCGATCGTCCGCCGCACGGCCAAGACGCCATCGCCGTGCAAACCCCCGCCGTCGCCGACGGCGCGGAACCGGTCGCACCGGTCGATCTCGTGCCCGGCGGCACGGAAGCCCATCGCCCGCCGCGCGAACGGCCGCCGCATCCCGGCGCCGGCGACAACGGCGAAGGCGGCGAAGGTGCCGACGGCGAAATGCGCCGCGGCCGCCGGCGCCGCGGCCGCCGCGGCGGCCGCCGCCGTCGCGAAGGTGGCTTCGAGGCCGGCGCGCCCGTCGATCAGGCGAACGGCGCACCGCAGGCCGCGCCCGAAGCGGTCGTGCCTTCCTACGCGCCGCCCGCCCCCGAAACCTACGCACCGGCACCGTCCCCCTACCGCGTACCCGGCCCCGGCGACGATCTCGACCGGCCCGGCTTCGCGTCGGCCCCGCCGCCGCCGCGCGTGGAAGGTCCGGGCGACGCGCATGATTGGCCATGGAACCGACGCGTGGATGCCCCCGCCCCGGCCGTGACGGTCGTGGCGCCGCAAGCCGAACCGGCGGCGCCGGCGCCCGTGTCCGCACCGGCGCCGATCGTGGCCGAGACGAAGCCCGTCGAAGCCGCACCGCCGCCCGCCCCCGAGCCGCCGCCCGAAGATCCCAACAAGCCCAAGCGCAAGGGCTGGTGGAATCGCCTGACCGGATGACCGCGCTCGATCCCGCGCTGGTCGCGAGCGACGTTTTCGGCACGTTGCTCGACGTCCGCGCGGGATCCTACGCGGCGTTCGAACGCATCCTTGCGCGCGCGAACGCCGCGCATGTGGACGTGAAGGCGTTCTGGGAGGCGTGGGAACACGCCAATATCCGCCGCTATCGCGAACCCTATCGGCCCTACAAGGCGATCTGCGCGGACTCGCTGGCAGAAACGCTCGCCGCCCATGGTCTCGACGCGGACGGCGCCGAACGGTCGATCGGCGAATACTTCGCCGCCTTCGCCGACATGCCGCTTTATCCCGACGTGGCACGCACATTCGCGCGGCTCGGCGCGAAGCGGCGCTTGGCCGTCGTCTCGAACATCGACGACGATCTTTTCGCCGTCACGCGCGTGGCCAAGGAATTCGACTTCGCGATCGTGGCGACCGCCGAACGCGCGCGCGGCTACAAACCCGACGGCGCGTTGTTCCGGCATCTGATCGCGCAGGCCGCAAAGCTCGGCATCGACAGCACGGCTATTCTGCATATGGGACAATCGCAATTCACCGATCTGCCGGGCGCCAAACCGCTGGGCTTGCGCGTCGCGTGGATCAACCGGCGCGGCGTGGCGCTGTCGCCCGACGTACCCGCCCCCGATTGGATCCTTCCCGACATCGCCGGGGTCGCCGATCTGATCGGCGACTGACCGGAGTCAGAATTTGAGCTCGACGCGCGGGTGCGCGTCGGCCGCCGTCTCGACGACGGGCCGGCATTGGTACAGGCGCCCCGCATCCACGCGACCGTCGGCGGTCAATCGTTCCGCGACCGCGCGGGCCCGTTCTTCGGCCAACGCGCGCAGCTCGTCTGCTCCGGCCGTCTCGGTTTGTATCCCCGTCGCGCGGGCGAATAGCCGGCGCAACGTCTCGACGAGTTCCTGTCCGCGCGCCTCCGTCCCGCGTGCGGCGTTGAGCGCACGCAAATCGGATGGGCCCGCGAAACCGCACAGCTCCAGCCGGGCCGAAGGCCGGGCGGCCAACACGCCGGCCAGCGCGTCGAGGGCGGCCGCATTCTGCGCGTCCAACGCCGACAAGCCCGGTGCGAAGGTCACCGGGGGGACGGCGGCACGCGCTTCGCCGTCGACCAGCGCGCCCAGGATGAAGCCGAAGGGAAACAGCGCGTTGAACGTCGCGGACAAAGCGCCGCGCATTGCCCCGCCGACCGCCTGGCGCACCGCATCGGAGGTGTCGAAGCTGGGGTCGTCCAAGCGCCCGGCGATCGGAATGTCGAGCGCGATGTCGCCGGCGGAATCGCGCAGCAGCCCGAGCGCCATCTGCAACGGCGCGCCCGCTTCGCGCGCCAATGCCCCGACCCCGCGGTCGTCGATTTCGAGGTTGCGGATACGCCAATGGGACGTTCCCGCCAACGCTTCGGCGCGCGCGGCGAGATCGAGATCGACGTCGAATCGGCCGGTCCTGAGATCGACGCCGAGCGCGTCGGCCACATAAGGCGAGAACGGCGGCAAATCGATCCCCCGGGCACCGCCGGACAGCGCGAAGCCGATCTTCGCGGCCAGCGGTGCAATGTCGCCGTCGAGTTCCAACGTCCCGCTCGCGCCCACCCGGGCGCGCAACCGCGCACGCGCCGAAGCCTCGGGGCTCGCGGTGTCCAACGCCCCCAAGCGCAGGAGAACGCGATCGGCCCCCAGCCTCACCGGCGTTGCCACAGCGCGATCCACGAATTCGAGGCGCGCGTCGTCGATGGCAAGGCCCTCGATCCGGAACCCCGGACCCTGTCCCGCCGAAGGCTCCCTGCCTTTAGCGAGCGCATCGAAACTTACGAAGCCGGTTGGCGTGCGCGTGACCCGCAAAACCGGTCCGCGCGCGCGCACGGACCCCACGCGAACTTTGCCGTCGGACGCCGAGACGATGCTGTCGGCGTCGAGGCGCGGCGCCTCCAACCGCCAGGGAAATGCCGCGACATCCGCCCGCGCGGTTTCGCGGCGCAAGGCGCGCACGCGCTCGGCGACGATCGGGCCCGCACGCCGGGTCGTCGCGTCGAACTTCGCGCCGTCGAGCGCGAGCGCGCCGATCGCGACAAGATCGAGGCCATCGTTGCGCCCGATATTCAACTCGGCCGCCCGCAAGCGACCGTCGAAAGCGGTCCGCGCGACATCCAGCGCGCCTTCGACGGAAATCCGCGCCGCGCTTGCGGCAACATCGGCGGCCTTGGCATCGATGTCGACACCGTCGAACGCGCCCCGGCCGGCGAACCGCCCGTCTGCGAAACGGCCCTCCAGTTCGACGCCGCGCGCCTGCGCGCCGATGTCGGGGGTCGCGACGGCCCCGGCCTCGGCCGCCATTCGGACATCCGCCGTCAACGTGCCGCCGTCGATGTCGACGTTCAGCACCGGGCTCGTCACACGCGCGGCACTGGCGGCGAGATCGGCGGCCATGAACTTGGCCCCGAGCACCTCCGCGCGAGTTTCGATCCGCAGTGTGCCGTCGGCGATCCGAACGCGCAGACCTTCGGTTTCGAGCCGCTCGGCCGAGATACGGGTGCCTTCGGTTTCGTAGACGGGATCGCGCGCGGCGCCGGCGCCGTCGATCTCGACGGGATCTCCCGGGCCAAACGTCGCCCGGCCACGCCACTCGAGCGCGGCCGCCGCCGCCCCAGCCACGCGCGGCCGATCGACCGCAAGGCGGCCTTGCGCCTCGCCCCGCGTACCACGCGCGCGCAGCGACAGATCGGCGTCGAGCGTGCCCGCGAACGCTTGGCCGAGGAATGCGGCGATGGCGCCGAGTTCGACGCCATCCGCGCGCAAGGTACCCGCGATCTCCGGCGCCGGTGCGAGCGGCGTGCCGGTGCCGTCCGCGCGCACCCGGCCGCCCGCAACGCGCGCCGACAGTTCGACGTCCATCGCACCGTCGGGACGACGCAAATCGAAGCCGGCCGCAGCGAACCGATCGACGTCGAACGTCATCGAGGCGGCACCGTCGATCAGAACGATGCGGGAATCCGTCGCCACAAGCCGCGCGATCCCCAAGGCAGGCGGCGGCGTCCCTGCATCCGTCGGAACGCCGGTCGGCCCTGCGGGAATGGGCAAACGCCACGCGCCGTCGGTGCCGCGCTCGATCCGCAAATCGAGACCTGAGATCGACAGTTCGGCGATTTCGATGCGGCCTGCGAGCATCGCGCGCCACGAAAACGCCAAATCGATCCTTGCGACGGTCAGCGGCGCGCCCAAGGGTGAGCGGACATCAAGTTTGCGCAGATCGATCCGGCCTTGGGTGAGCGAGAAAACCGCCCGATCGAGCGCCGCCACGCGCAGCCCTTGCGTTTCCAGGCCCCGCGTCAGCCCATAGCGCAGCAATGCCGATGGCCCCCACCACAAGGCGGGTGGCAGAGAAAGTGCGAAAAACGCCAGCCCCAGCGCCAAAAAGCGCTTTCCCCAGCCCCACCGTCTGCAGATTTCGGTCAATCTTTCCAAGGCCATGAAAGTATAGTCAGGGTGGAGCGCAATTTCTTCCTCACCATTTCAACGCGGATGGGGTATACTCTTGTCCATCAGAACGACTTATCGTTAATTGGGAGAACCCGATGGAATTGTCGTTGAACTCCGCCGCCTCGGCGCTCGGCTCGGCCGGCAGCAATGTGCAGCAGGCCGCTGCCATCCAATCGTTCAAGATCGCCGCACAGGCCCAGCAGGCGCTGGTGGGCTTGGTCGAAACGATCCAACCGCCGGCCTCGTCGGGCCGCGGCCAGAACGTCAATCTCAAAGCCTGACGCCTAACCGAGATCGACGACGGCGCCGTCAAACACGGCGCCGTCGCGAACCGCGCCGGTCAGATCGGCGGCGCGCAAATCGGCGTGTCCGAAATCCGCACCGGCCAGAACGGCGCGGCGCAGCTTCGCACCCGAAAGATCCGCGCGCCAAAACCGCGCGCGTTCGAGATTGGCGGGCATGGCTTGACCTTCCGGACCGCCCAATCGTACGGGTTCGAAATTGGCGCCCGCGAAGCGCGCGCCGGCGAAGTGGCCGCGCTTGAGCGTGGCCGCGCGCAGATCGGCGCCGGCGAAATCCGCCTCGGAGAAATCGCCCCGCGCCAAATCGGCGAGAACGAGCGTCGCACGCGCAAGGACCGCGCCCGCGGCGTAGACGTCGCGAAGATGCGCACCCGACAAATCTGTGGCCGCCAAATCCACGCCCGCGAGGTCGGCGGCCGTCAGGTCCAAGCGTTCGCCCGATAGACCCTGCGTGGCGATCCACTGGGCGTGCGCCGCGAGCATGGCGGGCAACGCCGCGCGCACGTCGCGCAAGGCGAGCGACGGATTGCCGGCCTGGGCGAGCGCCGCGCGCAACGCCCGGTCGAGCACGGCGCCGGCGAGGTCCGCCTTCTCGAGTGCGGTCGCAATCAGGCTCGCCCCGGCGATCACCGCCCCGTGCATCGTGGCACCGGCGAAATCGCAGTTGCGTAGATCGGCCCCGGTCAAGTCCGCACCGGTGAAGTTGGCGTTGCGGAAATCCACGCGGCGCAGTTCCGCCCCCGCCAATTTGGCGTCGGTCAGATCGACTTGCATGGCGATCGTGCCGTCCAAGCGCGCCTCGCTGAGGTCGGTGCCCTTCAGCGTGGCGGTCGCCGCATCGACGACGCCGCCCTGCGCGGGGCCCGTCCCGCCGTCCCCGCCGTCCAGGCGTTGGCGCGCGAGACGCCCTTCGCGCATGTCCGCGCCGGACATCCGCGCATTGGTGAGGTCGGCGCCGCGCAAGTTGCAGCCGCGCAGATCGGCGCGCGAAAGATCGGCCCCTTGCATCCGCGCGAAGCGCAGATCGGCGCAGAAAAGTGCCGCGCCGCGCAGATCCGTGCCGCGCGCCGAGCAGCCGCGCAGCCGCGCGCCGGTCAGATCGGCGCCGGACAGATCGAGCCCGTCCAGATCGAGCCCAGCGAGATCCATGAACGCGAGCTTGGGCCGCCTGCCGTTAGGATCGCCTTTGCGGAAGCGTGCGTTCGATGCCGCGATCTCGCGCAGCGCGATCCGATCGAGCTTACCGGGAAGGCCGGCGGTCATCCCCATCGTCCCGCGCCGGCGCGGCGCGCGGCGTTCGCACGTCCCGGCTCAAACTTCGCGAAATCACCGTCGAAAGACATGCGACATGGTGCGCACCGACAAGTGAACTAAAGATTAACCCCGTCAAGCGCGCGCGGCATCTTCGATATGCAATTGCACGCGCTGGGCGCCGCGCCACACATCGCGTTTCAGACGCCCCGCAAGATGCACGGCGGCGCCATCGGATCGCAACAAAACTTCCGCCAGCCCGGTTTCCATGGCGCGAAAAGCGATGCCCGCGAGACGAGCGCCCCGGGCGTCCTGCAAGAAACAGCGGACATGCTTGCCGCCGACCACATCAGATTTCGCCACGCGGACCGCGGGAAACGCGAAGCGCGGCTCGGGGTTGCCCATGCCGAACGGTGCGATCAAGTCGAGTTCGTCGAGAAAACCGGTCGTCGCACCAGCGAGCGACAACAGCCCATCCACATCGTAGGTTCCGCGCTTGGGCGCCACGCTGAAATGCGCGGCCACCCGGGCGTCGAAAAACGCGCGCAAAGCCGGCAGAGCGTCGCGCGCGACGGTCAAGCCGGCGGCGTTCGCATGGCCCCCGCCGTTGACGAGCAGCCCCTCGGCACGGGCGGCGATCGTGGCGGCGCCGATGTCGAACCCAAGGGCTGACCGCGCCGATCCCTTGCCGACGTCGCCGTCCAGCGCGATCACGAGCGCGGGCCGGTCGTACTTCTCCTTCAGCCGGCTCGCGACGATCCCGATCACGCCGGGATGCCAGCCCTCGCCCGCCACGCACACGAAATCCGCACTCGCCGTCGCCTCGGCCGCGGTCAGCGCGCTTTCGAGCACCTCGCCTTCGATGCGTTGGCGCTCGCGGTTGTAGGCATCCAGCCGGCGCGCGATCTCCGTCGCCTCCGCCGGATCGTCGGTGGTCAACAATCGCGTGCCCAGATCGGCTTCGCCCACCCGGCCGCCGGCGTTGACCCGCGGCCCCAGCATGAAGCCCAAATGGGAGGCTTGCGGCGTCTCCGCGAGCCCGGCGACGTCCGCCAACGCCGCGAGGCCAACGCGCCCTCGCGCGGCCACCGCCTTCAAGCCTTGCGCGACGAAGGCGCGGTTGACGCCGGTCAGCGGCACCACGTCGCAAACCGTCCCCAACGCGACAAGATCGAGCAGCCCGAGCATCTCGTCGTTCGGCAGATGGCGTTTGCCTGCCTCGCGCAGCGCCTTGTTGAGCCCGACCGCGAGCACGAAGGCCACACCCACCGCGGCCATCTGGCCGTGCGCGCCGGTTTCGTCGAGACGGTTGGGGTTGACGATGGCGAGCGCCGGCGGCAACTCGGGCTCGGCCGCATGATGATCGACGACGACCATGTCCAGGCCCGCCTCGGCGGCCGCCCGCAGCGGCGCATGCGCGGTGGTGCCGCAATCGACGGTGATCGCAACGGCGGCCCCCTCCGCCTTCAAGCGCAACAAGGCCGGAGCGTTCGGGCCGTAACCTTCCTTCATCCGGTCGGGGATGTAGACGACCGACTTGGCACCGACGCCCGCGAAGAAACGACGCAGCAACGCGGAGGACGTGGCACCGTCGACGTCGTAATCACCGAAGACGGCGATGGTCTCGCCCGCATCGATCGCGCGGACCAGGCGGGCGACGGCTTTGTCCACGTCCTTGAACGCGAAGGGATCGGGCAGCGCCTCGCGCAAGCGCGGCGACAGGAA
>JADCGK010000216.1 GCA_020249045.1 Azospirillum sp.
CAAAGCCTGACCCGAGCCCGTCATGAAGGCGAGCGCGTAGCCGAAGCCGGTCGTCGCCACGTCGCAGAGTTTCAGAACCTGGCGGGCGAGCGCGCGGATCGGCCCCATGCGGGCGCCGTCGCGGTCCGTGACCTTGATCCCGAGCGCGCGCTTGCCGGGCGTCGCCTGGCGTTTGCCGGCCTCGAACGCGGCGAAGTAGACGAAAGGCAGCATGACGCCCACGACCTGCACCGCGACCAGCAACAGATAGGCGCGCCCATTGCGCGCGACGAGGAGTTCGCTGCGGACGTTCTCCACGGAGCCGTCGTCCAGCGTGACCGTGCCTTCGCCGATCGAGTAGACGCGCAGCGTTCCGTCGGCGTAGCGGCGCGTCTCCGCATGGAACGTCACGCGCCGATGCCCCGAATTGTCGTAAAGCCGCTCGTCCTCGAGTGCGACGAACTGCCGATCGACGGAAACGACCGGCGCTTCGCGCCACGGCAGCACCAGCAACGCGTCCACGCCCGTAAGCCCGCGGGCACCCAGGGCGAGCGCCCACAAGATGACCGCCAAAATCGCCGCATCGATCGCCAAGGCGCCCGCGCGCCGGCCGAACGGCGCGTGCGCCGCGCGCGCGCCGGTCAGCGGCAGCGGCAGGGCCACGGCCATCGTCACTGCCAGTCGCGGACGTCGGCGAGTTTGCCGGCGAACGCCGCGGCGGCGGCCATCGCGGGGCTGAGCAGATGCGTGCGTCCGCCGCGGCCCTGCCGGCCCTCGAAATTCCGGTTCGAGGTCGAGGCGCAGCGCTGGCCGGGTTCGAGCTTGTCGGCGTTCATGGCCAGGCACATCGAACAGCCCGGTTCGCGCCAATCGAACCCCGCCTCGCGGAACAGCTTGTCGAGGCCTTCGCGCTCGGCCTGTTCCTTCACGAGGCCGGAACCCGGCACGATCATGGCGTGGACGTGCGGCGCCACCTTCTTGCCCTTGGCGAGCGCTTTTTCGACGATCGCGGCGACGGCGCGGAAATCCTCGATCCGGCCGTTGGTGCACGAGCCGACGAACACCTTGTCGATGCCGACGTCCACGAGCTTCGTGCCGGGCGTGAGGCCCATGTACTTCAGCGCGCGCTCCATCGCCGCCTTCTTGTCGGGATCGGCGACCGATGCGGGATCGGGGACGATCGCGGTGATCGGCAGCACGTCCTGCGGGGACGTCCCCCAGGTCACCATCGGCGGAATGTCGCCGGCGGCCAACGCCACTTCGCGGTCGTAGACGGCGCCCGCATCCGACGGCAGCGCGCGCCAATAATTCACGGCCGCCTCCCACTGGGCGCCCTTGGGCGCATGCGGCCGGCCCTTCAGATAGGCGAATGTCTTCTCGTCGGGGGCGACGAGGCCCGCGCGCGCGCCGCCTTCGATGGTCATGTTGCAGACCGTCATGCGGCCCTCCATCGTCAGATCGCGGATAACCGAGCCCGCGAATTCGACGACGTAGCCCGTGCCGCCCGCCGTGCCGATCTTGCCGATGATGGCCAGGATCACGTCCTTGGCGGTGACGCCGACGGGCAGCGTCCCGTCGACGGCGATGCGCATGTTCTTGGCCGGCTTCTGCAGCAGCGTTTGGGTCGCCAGAACGTGTTCGACCTCCGACGTGCCGATGCCGAAGGCCAGCGCGCCGAACGCACCGTGCGTGGCCGTGTGGCTGTCGCCGCACACGATGGTGTTGCCGGGCTGGGTCAAGCCCTGCTCGGGCCCGATGATGTGAACGATGCCCTGGCGGATATCGGACATCCCGTAATGCTCGATCCCGAACTCGCGCGCGTTCACCTCCAGCGTTTCGACCTGGATGCGGCTTTCGGGATCGTCGATGCCCTTGGACCGATCGGTCGTCGGAACGTTGTGATCGGCCACCGCGATCGTCAGATCGGGCCGGCGCACCTTGCGTTTCGCCATGCGCAGGCCTTCGAAGGCCTGCGGCGAGGTGACCTCGTGGACGAGATGGCGGTCGATGTACAGCACGCAGGTTCCGTCGTCCTGCTTGTGGACCACGTGGGCATCCCAAATCTTGTCGAACAGCGTGCGCGGCTTGGCCATGCTCGTCCCCTTCCCTCCCGTGAATTCGCCGGACCGGGCGGCGATCCGCCCGGTCCGTCGTCGTTTTGCGCGCCGCTCGGGGCGCGGCCGGTCTCAGGCCTTCGCCGACGAATCCGCCGTCGCGGCTTCGAGATCGGCGGCCGTCATGTCGGCGGCCGTGGCGGCGACACCGCCGGTCTTCTCGACGATGCGCGCCGACTTGCCGGTGCGGCCGCGCAGGTAGTAGAGCTTCGCGCGGCGCACGTCGCCGCGGCGGACGACCTCGATGCCGCCCAGACGCGGCGAGTAGAGCGGGAACACGCGCTCCACGCCTTCGCCGAACGAGATCTTGCGCACGGTGAAGTTCGAGTTGAGGCCCGAGTTCTTGCGCGCGATGCAAACGCCCTCGAACACCTGCAGGCGTTCGCGCGTGCCTTCGAGCACCTTCACCGACACGCGCAGCGTGTCGCCGGGGCCGAATTCGGGGACCTTCTTGCCCCCGGTGAGCTTGGCGATCTGGCCCTTCTCGAGTTCCTGGATGATGGACGACATGTTCGTTCTCCTCGTTCGATTCCCAATGACTTGCGATTTCAGTGACGGGTCGGCGCCGCGCGCTTGGCCCACAGATCGGGGCGGCGCTCGGCGGTGATTTTTTCGGCCTGGGCGCGGCGCCAGGCCTTGATGTTGGCGTGATGGCCGCTGGTCAGCACGGCAGGCACGTCGCGGCCGTCCCAAGACGCGGGCCGGGTGTAGTGCGGATACTCGAGCAGACCGTCCTCGAAGCTTTCCTCGCCGAGGGAGTCGCTCGCCCCCAGCACGCCCGGCAGCAGACGCACGCACGCGTCGAGCACGCAGGCGGCCGCGGGTTCGCCGCCCGACAGCACGAAATCCCCGATCGACAATTCGCCGATGCCCCGCTTGTCGAGAACGCGTTGATCCACGCCCTCGAACCGGCCGCACAGCAACGTGACGCCCGGACTTGCGGCCAGCGCGCGCGCGCGCGCCTGGTCGAAACGGGCGCCGCGCGGGCTGAGATACAGCGCCGGCGCGCCCGCGGGCGCCTTGGCGAGCGCGGCTTCCAGCGCCGCGTCGACGACGTCGGGCTTCATGACCATGCCCGGACCGCCGCCGAACGGAACGTCGTCGACCGAGCGGTGCCGGTCGCGGGCGTAGTCGCGGATGTCGATCGCGTCGAGCGACCAAACGCCGTCGGCCAACGCCTTGCCGACCAGCGACTGGCCCAGGCAGCCCGGAAACATGTCCGGGAAGATCGTCAGCACGACCGCGCGCCACGGCGCGGCTTTGCCGCCCGTCGCGTCCGATCCGCCGATGTCCTTCGCGCCGTTCATTCTTCCTCGTCCGCCTTCGCCTCGACCCATTCGGGCGGGTCGATTTCGACCGCGCCCGCCGCGACGTCCACCTTCGTCACCACCCGCTTGGTGAAGGGATAAAGCTGGGTCCGCCCCGCTTCGTCCTTCACCTCCAGGATGTCGCCGGCCCCGTAGTTCAGGACCGCCGCGACGACGCCCAACGCCGCGCCCTTCGTATCGACCGCCTTCAACCCGATCAGGTCGGCATGGAACCAAAGGTCCTTCGACCCCTTCGGCTTTTTGCCGAGCGCTTCGCGCCCGACGTAAAGCCGCATGCCCCTGAGCGCTTCCGCCGCGTCGCGATCCTCGATCCCGCCGAGCTTGGCGATCACGAGGCCCCGCGCCGTTCCGGTCTTGCGGATTTCGAAGCGGCGCGCGCCGCTCTCGTCCTCGACCGGGCCGTAGGAAGCCACGTCGCCCGCCTTGTCCGTGAACGCCTTGATCTTGACCTCGCCGCGCACTCCGTGCGCCGACGCGATGGCCCCGATCAAAACGCGCGTGCCGGACGACGCGGACAACCGGTCCTCAGGCCGCCGGCGCCGAAGCTTCGGCCGCCTTGGCCGCCGCTTCCTTCATGCGTTCCTGCGCCTTCTTCTTGGGCGCGGACTTCTTCGGCGTTTCGCGGATCGCCGGCTTCTCGGCCAGCCCCAGGGCGGCCAGGAAATGCGTCACGCGGTCCGAAGGCTGCGCGCCCTTCGAAAGCCAGTACTTCGCGCGCTCGACGTCGATGACCACGCGCTTGTCGTTCTCCTTCGGGAGCATCGGGTCGTAGTACCCGATCTTCTCGATGAAGCGGCCGTCGCGGGCGAAGCGCCCGTCGGCGACGACGATCTTGTAGTGCGGGCGGTTCTTGGCACCGCCGCGGCTCATGCGAATCTTGACGGCCATACGATGTGTTTCCTTCTGCTGTTCGAGTTTTCCGTGGTTCTACCGGCGGAACAGGTTTCCGATTCCCGTCCGCATGATTCCCTTTTGGCCGAGCTTGCCCATCTGCTTCATCACGCGGCTCATCTCCATGAACTGCTTGACGAGGCGGTTGACCTCCTCGACCGACGTGCCCGAGCCCGCGGCGATCCGCCGCTTGCGCTTGCCGTCGAGAACTTTGGCGTCGCGACGTTCGCGCTTGGTCATCGAGCAGATGATCGCTTCCTGCTTCTTGAGCACGTTCTCGTCGACGTTCGCGTCCTTCATCTGCGCCTTGATCTTGGCCACGCCCGGCAACATGCCCATGACCCCGCCGAGCCCGCCCATCTTCTTGACCTGGCGCAGCTGGGACAGCATGTCGTCGAAATCGAATTCGCCCTTCTTGATCTTGGCGGCGAGTTTTTCGGCCTGTTCGGCCTCGACCGTCTCCTGCGCCTTTTCGACGAGGCCGACGATGTCGCCCATGCCCAGAATGCGGCCCGCCACGCGGTCGGGATGGAAGGGCTCCAGCGCATCCATCTTTTCGCCGAGGCCGGCGAATTTGATCGGCTTGCCGGTCACCGCGCGCATGGACAGCGCGGCCCCGCCGCGCTGGTCGCCGTCCAAGCGCGTCATCACAACGCCCGTGACGCCGATGCCGTCGTTGAAGCGCGTCGCCGTGACGAGCGCGTCCTGACCGGTCAGCGCGTCGACCACCAGCAGCGATTCGACCGGCTGGACCGCATCGCGCACGGCCTTGGCTTCGGCCATCAATTCTTCGTCGATCGACAGCCGGCCGGCGGTGTCGAGCACGACCACGTCATAGCCTTCGATGCGGCCCGTCTCCATGGCGCGCCGGGCGATGGCGACCGGATCTTGGCCCGCGACGATCGGCAGCGTCGCGACGCCGATCTGCTGGCCCAGGACGGCCAATTGCTCCTGCGCGGCCGGGCGGCGCGTGTCGAGGGAGGCGAGCAGGACCTTCTTGCGGTCCTTTTCGGTCAGGCGCTTGGCGAGCTTGGCCGATGTCGTGGTTTTGCCCGAGCCTTGCAGCCCCAGCATCAGAACCGGGATCGGCGGCACCGCGCGCAGATTGATCTCGCTCGCCGTGGCACCCAGCGTATCGATCAGCTTGTCGTGGACGATCTTGACGACCATCTGGCCCGGCGTGACCGAGCGCACGACTTGCTGGCCGATCGCCTCCAAGCGGACCGCGGCGACGAAATCCTTGACGACCTGAAGGGCCACGTCGGCTTCGAGCAGCGCCAGACGCACCTCGCGCAGCGCCGTATCCACGTCGGCCTCGGTGATGACACCGCGGCCGCGCAGACGGTCGAACACCGCCCCGAGTTTTCCGCCCAACTGCTCGAACATCACGCCCACGCGTAGCCAAAACGAAACGGCCGCCATGCGCGAAACTCGCGGATGGCGGGAGACCCGAAGGGCCCAAGGGTTCCGTACTTCCCTTGAATGGCGGCGGTTTTAGGAGATCGGGCGCCGCGCGTCAATCGCGCCCGCGCACATATATATGTGTGGTCGCTTGCAGTCGGGCGATATCGCTGATATCAATGATATCAATATGCCGGATATCCTTGTTCGAAACGTCGATCCCGAACTCCACCGCGCCCTGAAGGTCGAGGCGGCGCGCACCGGCCTGACTTTGTCCGATGTGATCCGGCGCTTGATCGAGGCGCAGTTCGCCGGAACCGCCACCCCGAACCCTTCAAGCGACGCGGCCCAAACAAGCCGCTGACGCCGGGCGTTCGTGGACAATGGGCGGGTTCCCCGCCTATATCCCCGGTCATGGCTACGCTTCCGTTCGTCAAAATGCACGGTCTCGGCAACGATTTCGTCGTCGTGGATGCGCGTGCCGACGCGGCCCCCATCACGCCGGATTTGGCGCGTGCGATCGCCGACCGGCATCGCGGCGTGGGCTTCGACCAGTTGATCGTGATCGAACCGCCGAAGGACAAAGCGGCCGACGTCTTCTTCCGCTTCTACAATTCCGATGGCTCAGAGGCCGGCGCATGCGGCAACGGCACGCGTTGCGTCGCCCAACGCGTGATGGCCGAACGCGGCGCCGATCATCTCGCCATCGAAACGATCGCGGGCGCGCTCGAGGCCACGCGCCGGCCAGACGGGCGCGTGACCGTCGATATGGGCCCCGCGCGCCTGGACTGGCGCGACATCCCGCTCGCCGAAGCCTGCGACACCGGCGCCGTACCCGTCGAACTCGGGCCGCTTTCCAGGCCGGTGGCCACGTCCATGGGCAATCCGCACGCGACGTTCTTCGTCGCCGACCTTGCGGCCATCGACCTTGCGGCACTCGGCCCCAAGCTCGAACACCACCGCATGTTCCCCGAGCGGGCCAATATCGGCGTGGCGCAAATCCTGTCGCCCGAGCGGATGCGCTTGCGCGTGTGGGAACGCGGCGCGGGCATCACGCTGGCGTGCGGCTCGGGCGCATGCGCGGCGGGCGTGGCGGCCGTCCGGCGCAAGCTGATCGCCGGGCGCAAGGTCGCGATCGTCGTCGACGGTTCGACGCCGGGCGATCCCGCTTCGGAAATCGAGATCGAGTGGCTGCGCGACGGGCACGTGTTGATGACGGGCCCGACCGCCTTGTCGTTCACCGGCGCCTGGCCGCTCGCATGAGCGTGCTGAGCTTCGGCTGCCGGCTCAACGCCGCAGAGAGCGCTGCGATCGAAGCGATGACGGCGGGCGACTCGGCATTGGTCGTCGTCAACACCTGCGCGGTCACGGCCGAAGCCGAACGCGACGCGGCCGCCGCGATCCGGCGCGTGGCGCGCGAACGGCCCGACGCGCGGATCGTCGTCACCGGCTGCGCGGCGCAGATCGACCCCGGCCGCTGGCGCGCGATGGACGGCGTAAGCGCCGTCGTCGGCAATCGCGAGAAGCTCGAACCGGCGACCTGGACCGAGGGCCGGCACGCGGTCGGCGACATCATGGCCGCGCGCGATTTCGTCGCGGTCGAACCGCCGCCGGACCCCGCGCGGACGCGCGAATTCCTCGAGATCCAGCAAGGCTGCGACCATCGCTGCACCTTTTGCGTGATCCCCTACGGACGCGGCAACTCGCGTTCGCTGCCGCTCGACCGCGTTCTGGCGCGCGCACGCGCGGCCGTGGCGGCGGGCAAGCGCGAGATCGTGCTGACCGGCGTGGACCTCACCTCGTGGGGCGCCGATTTGCCGGGCGCGCCGAAACTGGGGGCGGCGGCCAAGACGATCCTGGCCGAATGCCCGGATCTGGCGCGCTTGCGGCTGTCGTCGGTCGACCCGGCCGAGATCGACGCCGATATCTTCGATCTGCTGGCGCGCGAACCGCGCTTCGCGGGCCAGCTGCATCTGTCGATCCAATCGGGCGACGATCTGATCCTCAAGCGCATGAAGCGCCGGCATTCGCGTGCCGAGGTGCTGGCGGTCGCCGCCAGGGCGCGCGCGGCGCGCGCGGACGTGGCGCTGACCGCCGATCTGATCGCTGGGTTTCCGACCGAGTCGGACAACGCCTTCGCCACGACGCGCGCCTTGGTCGCGGAAATCGCCTTGGCCGACGCGCATGTCTTTCCCTACAGCGCGCGTCCCGGCACGCCGGCCGCACGCATGCCCGCCCTGGCGCCCGAAACCGTCGCGCGCCGGGCGTCCGAGCTGCGCGCCGCGGTCGCCGAAGCGCGCGCGCGCGACCTCGCCGCGCGCGTGGGCGCGATCGCCGACGTGCTGATCGAGGCGGGCGGCGACAACGGGCTCGACGCGCGCGGCACGCGCGTGCGCCTGGATGCGTCGTTCGCGCGCGGCGCGATGGTGCGCGCGCGCGTCACCGGCCACGACGGCCGTTTTCTGAAGGCGGCGGCATGAGCTGGTTCCAGCGCCTCAAGGCGGGGCTCAAGAAAAGCTCGGCACGGCTCGCCGAGGGCATCGGCCGCGCGCTGAATATCGGCCGCTTGGACGAGGCGGCCTATCAGGCGCTCGAAGACGCGTTGATCGAGGCCGATCTCGGACCGGCGGTCGCGGCCAAGCTGGTCGAACAGCTGCGCGCGCGCAAATTGCCCGCGGACACGCCCGCCTTGCGCGTGCGCGAGTTGCTGGCCGAGGACATCGCGACGATCCTGGCGCCCATCGCGCGCAAATTCGCCCCCGAGCCCGCGCGCAAGCCCCATGTCGTGCTGGTCGTCGGCGTCAACGGATCGGGCAAAACCACGACGATCGGCAAGCTGGCCGCGTCGCTGTCGGCGGAAGGCAAGCGCGTCTGCCTGGCGGCGGGCGACACGTTCCGCGCCGCGGCGGTCTCCCAACTCGGCATCTGGGCCGAGCGCGCGCGCGCGCATTTCGTTTCGACCCGCGAGGGGGGCGATCCCGCCGCCCTCGCCTTCGAAGCGCTCGAACAGGCCAAAGCGCGCGGCGACGACGTGCTGCTGATCGACACCGCCGGCCGGCTGCACAACAAGGCCGACCTGATGGACGAGTTGAAGAAGGTCGTCCGCGTGATCAAGAAGCTCGACGACACCGCGCCGCACACGACCCTGCTCGTGCTCGATGCGACCGTCGGGCAAAACGCGGTCGCGCAAGTCGAGACCTTCGCCTCGATGGTCGCCGTCGATTCGCTGGCGCTCACGAAGCTCGACGGCAGCGCCAAAGGCGGCGTTCTGGTCGCGATCGCGAATCGATTCGCGACTCCGACGGTGCTGATCGGCGTCGGAGAGGGCATCGACGATCTTCGCGACTTCGACGCGCACGTCTTCGCGCGCGGTCTTCTCGATCTTCCCGACGCGTGATTTCGCGCCTTGTCGCGGACGATTTTGCGCGCGTGCACGACGAACATTTGTTCCTGATTTTCTGCGGGTTTCTTGCATGTCGCACGCTAGCGCTAGATGCGCGTTCGACGACTCCCGCAAGACTCGGCGTCATCCCCCAGCGCTGGTGGAAGCGACGCGTATCACCCCCCTCATATTGAATTTCCTTGACATGTCATTGTGAATAATGATGTTCTAGCCTCGTTCGGATCGCATCAAGGGAGGGCTACCAACCCGTTATCGATCGACCGGTTCAGAACTTCGGTTCGACCCCGCCCCGATCGACGACGCGCCCGCCCCGGTCCGACACATCGGAAACAAGGAGTCAATCATGGCTGCGAAGAAGAAGGCGAAGAAGAAGGCCGCTAAGAAGAAGAAGTAAGCGGCGTTCGCTCGGTGCATTTGAGGGCGCGAAGGTTCTGCTTTCGCGCCCTCATTCTATTTCAGGCCCAGCCATTTCAGGGCCCGACTATTCCAGGCCCCGGTTTTTTCGGGGCACGCTTGCGCGGGGCGCGCAGCGCTTTCCCAAGACATGACGGTTCCGTGACGGTTAGTCTGCCGTCTGGGGGAACCGAACGACGTGGATAAGCTCGATCCGACCGTGGCCGGCCTGGTGCTGCTGGCCGCCTTGATGCACGCGAGCTGGAACGCCGTCGTCAAGTCCGACCCGGATCGATTGGCCTCGTTCGGCCTCGTCATGCTGGCGGGCTGCGTGCTGGGGGCGATCCTTGCGCCCTTCGTCGGCATGCCGGCGCCGGAAAGCTGGGGCTATCTGCTGGCCTCGGTGCTGATCCACTGCGTCTATTACTATTTCCTGCTGAAGGCCTATGCGGTCGGCGACCTCAGCCACGTCTATCCGATCGCGCGGGGACTGGGGCCGACCTTGGTCGCCGTCTTCTCCGGCGCGTTGATCGGCGAATACCTGTCGCTGCGCGAAACCGCCGGTGTCGTGCTCGTCTCGCTCGGCATCGCCGGCCTTGCGCTCGCGCGCGGCATGCCGTCGGCCGACGAGCGGCGCGCGACGGCGCTTGCCGTCATGACCGGCATCACGATCGCCGCCTATACCGTCGTCGACGCCATGGGCGCGCGCGCATCGGGCAACGCGCTCGGCTACATCGCGTGGCTCAACATCCTCGAAGGCCCCTGGGTCTTCGTCGTCGCGTGCCTCAAGCGCGGCGGCGCCATCGTGCCCTATATCCGCAAATACTGGTGGCGCGGCACGGCCGGCGGCATGGTCGCGGCGATCGGCTACGGCATCGCGATCTGGGCCACGAGCGTCTCGCCGGTCGCGCATATCTCGGCGCTGCGCGAGACCTCGGTATTGTTCGCGACGCTGATGGGCACGCTACTGCTGGGCGAATCCTTCGGGCGCAAGCGCGTGGCCGCCGCGTTGCTGATGGTCTGCGGCCTGTTGCTGATGAATTTCAAACTCGGTTGACGCGCGGAACGACCGCGTGTTCACCGCGCGTCGCGCGCCAATCCTCCAGCGCCCAGCGAACCGTCGGGAATGCGATCTCGTCCCACGGGATCTCGTCCCACGCGTAAAGCGCGGCATCCAGGCTTTCGGCACCGGCCGCGAACGCGCCGTCGACCAGCCGCGCGCGATAGATCAGCTGCACCTGCCCGATGCGCGGGATCGAATAGACGCCGATCAACGGCCCCATTTCGAGCCGCGCGCAGGCCTCCTCCAGCGCTTCGCGCGCCGCGCCCTGCTCGGCGGTCTCGCCCAACTCCATATAGCCCGCCGGAATGGTCCATCGCCCGCGCGCGGGCTCGATCGCGCGTTTGCACATCAGCACGCGCTCGTCCCAGATCGCCACCGCGCCGACGACGATCTTGGGATTGTCGTAATGGACGAAGCCGCAATCCCCGCAAATCAAACGTTCGCGCGTGTCGCCGTCGGGCACGGCGCGGATGGAGGGACCGGATTTCTTGGCGGAATCTGACATCGGACGGCGCGAAGCTTCGCGCGCCCGCGCATCCTTCGTCAAACCAACAGATTGACGAGCGTGCCGCGCGGCAACGCGCGCGCGGGCTTCGCCGCCTCGGCGAAGTTCGATTCGATCGCGGCCAAAGCTTCGGAGGGACGACCGCGCGGGGAATCCGGAACGACGAATGCGCCGGCTTCGCCCGCCGCCGCCCGCGACAAATTGCGCGGCGGTACGCGGTTGGTTTCGGGCCGCGAGAGCCCGCTGGAGACGGAACTGGTACCGGGTTGTATCTGCATGACTGGGCTTTGTACCAAATTTGACTTAATTCGAAGTTAACGCCGCGAGGCTCCGAGTTTCTGTGGTGGCGCGGACGCAACGAAATGATCGAAAAAGTGGCGATTCGTGAACGATTCCCGCTGTAAAAATTACGGCACTGTCGCATTTTGCGAAGCACGGCGTTCAAAAGCCACATCGCCAGCTACAATCGTATCTTCACCGTATGAGCGTGCTGGACCGGCGGGCATCGGCCATTTACGATTTTAATTGTGAGGGTGTTCGAGAGTCGACAGTTCAGCGGGCGAAGCAGGCGGGGACATGGCGGGACAAGATTACGAGCAACTGCAAGGTCTGTTGCTGCTCGCGCAAGACAAGCGACCGGAATCGCGGGCGAGTTTGGCCGCGCGGATGGGCGATCTCATTCTCGGCGACGAGTTCGGTGCCATGTCGGCGCGCGAGCGCGATCTGGCCGAAGACATCCTTCAGCGTCTGCTGCACGACCTCGAAATGCCGATCCGGCGCGCGTTGGCTGAGCGGCTGGCGCCCGAAGGTGTTGCGCCGCGCAAGCTGATCGTTCAACTCGCGAATGACCGCATCGAGGTCGCTTGGCCGGTGCTTGTGCGATCCGAATTGCTGGACGACTCCGAACTTCTCAACGTGGTGCGCACCCGAACCTTGCAGCACCGACTGGCGGTCGCCCGCCGCGAACGCCTGTCCGAACCGCTGAGCGACGCGTTGGTGCGCCCGGGCGAGGCCGACGTGCTGCGCGCGGTCCTCGAGAACAAGGGTGCCGAGATCGCTTTCGACACGTTCGAAACGCTGGTCCGGTCGTCCGAGGCGGACGCCGACCTGCAGGAGCTGATCCTGCGGCGCGAGGATTTGGATCCGCGCTTGGCAGGCCGGATGTACGCCTGGGTGTCGGAGGCTTTGCGCCGGCACATCGTGGAGAATTTCGACGTCGAGCCGACGCTTCTGGACCGCGCCATCGACGCTGCATTGGCGGAGGTCGTCGCCGATCACGCCCGCGCCGTGGCCCTCAACGGCACGATCCAGCGCATCCGCTTCGCGCTCGACCGCGGCGAACTCGACGATCTGATGACGCTGCTGCCGCTGGTGCGGGCGGGCGAGCGCGCGCTGTTCGAAAGCCTTTTCGCCAAATATGTCGGCGTTTCGATCGCGCTCGGCCGGCGCATCCTGCACGAGGAAGGCGGCCGTGCCTTCGCTTTGGCGTGCAAAGGCACCCATGTCGACAAGGGCGTATTCACCGAAATCCTGCTGGCATTGCGCGCGGCGGGCGGTGGGGGCGCGTTCGACCCGGGCGAATTGTTCGAGGCGCTCGGTTATTGGGACCAAATTGAACAGAATTCCGCCGAGACCCTGGTCGACGCGTGGCGTCGGGGCGAAATCCACAGCCCGCTCGCGCCAGAACCCCCGGCACCCCGGCGACCGGCCGCAGAACTGCCTCCGGCAGCCCCGGTCCGTAATATGTACGGCACCGGATTCCGACCGCGGACCCAGCGCCGATTTCATTGAATCTTAGGCCTGTTTCCCCAATTATGTGACCGCCGAGACCGGTCGGGGAAGCCGTCTCGTTGCCGTCGACGCGGGCTTCGGCCCGATTAGACCAACGATGTGCCCCCTCGCATCGTTTGGCAAGAAAATTTGGATAGAAATTCTATCGAGGGTTGAAATGCCGAAGATGTCCGGGATCCGATTCAAGCTCGTCGCGCTGCTGCTGTGCTTCGGCCTATTGCCGGTCGCGGTAACCGGCGCGCTGTTCCAGAGCCAGCGCACGGCGCTTGAGCAGGTGGCGTTGGACCGCCTGTCCGACGCGGCCATTTCCGTCAACGACATCGTCGACCGCAATCTGTTCGAACGCTACGGCGACGTTCAGGCCTTCCTGCTGAACGCCGTACTCGACGACCGCGACCAGTGGCGCAAGCCGACCGACGAGAACCAGCTGAAGGCGGTGATGGACGGCTATATGGCCGCCTACGGCATCTACAAGCTGATGCTGCTCGTCGATCCGCAAGGCCGCGTGCTGGCCGTGAACACGAAGGATCCGACCGGCAAGGCGCTCGACACGCGCTTCCTCTACGACGTTTCCTTCGCGCAGGCCGCGTGGCTCGGCAAGGCGGTGCGCGGCGAATTCCTGCAGGGCACGAACGGCTTCACCGGTACGGTCGTCGACGCCGTGCAGCGCGAGCCGAACGTCGCGCGCATCTACGGCGACGAAGGTTGGGTCATCCCCTTCGCCGCCCCGCTCAAGGACGATGCCGGCACGGTGGTCGCCGTATGGGTGAACTTCGCCGCGCTCGAACTCGTCGAGCAAATCGCCGTCAAGGGCTACGAGCGTTTGGCCGGCGACGGCTGGAAGAGCACGCGCACGACGATCCTCGACCATCGCGGCATCGTGATCGTGGACCACAATCCCGAGGCGACCGGCAGCGCCGAATACAAGCGCGATACGGCCGTCGTCGGCCGGCTCAATCTCGCCGACCGCGGCTTCGCGGCCGCGCGCGAGGCGCTGGCCAAGCGCCACGGCGCGCTGGTGGGCAAGCACCCGCTGACCGGCCAAGACGAAGCGACGGGCTACGCCCCGTCGGTCGGCGCCTACGACTATCCCGGCTTGGGGTGGGTGGCCATCGTCTCGGCGGATACCAATGAGGTGTTCCGGGGTGTGAACCGTATCGCAGCCGACATGCTCACGGTGACGGCCATCTCGCTCGTCATTCTGGCCATCGCGGGCTTCGTCGTGGGCGCGGTCGCCGTTCGGCCGCTCAACGCCTTGACCGGCGCCATGAACAGCCTGGCCGGCGGCAATCTCGCCACCGACGTGCCCGGCACGGGCCGCAAGGACGAATTGGGGCGTATGGCCGCGGCCATGCAGGTCTTCAAGGAAAGCGCGCTGGAGACCGAACGCCTGAAGGCCGAACAAGCGCAAGACCGCGAGAAGTCGGAGGCCTTGAAGCGCGGCGCGCTGCAAGGCATGGCCGAAACGGTCGAGCGCGAGACCCGCACGGCGGTAACGTCGATCGCCGAAACCGGCAAGCAGGTCGATGCCGTCGCCCTCGGTATGGCCAAGCTGGCCGAGGATGTGTCGCGCGATTCGCAAAGCGTCGCCGCCGCCTCGGAGGAAGCGCTGGTCAACGTGCAGACCGTTTCGTCGGCGGCCGAGGAATTGTCGGCGTCGATCCGGGAAATCGCGGGCCAAGTCGCGCGCGCCTCGTCCGTCACCAAGACGGCCGTGGACGCGGGCGAAAAGGCGCAAGATACGATCCGCTCGCTGTCCGACGCGGTCGCGAAGATCTCGGAAGTGACCAAGCTGATCGGGGAGATCGCCGGCCAGACCAACCTGCTCGCGCTGAACGCCACGATCGAGGCGGCGCGCGCGGGCGACGCGGGCAAGGGCTTCGCGGTCGTGGCCTCCGAGGTCAAGAACCTCGCCACGCAGACCGGCCGTTCGACCGAGGACATCGACCGTCAGGTCGGCGAGATCCGTTCGGCGACGGAAGCCGCCGTGCGGGCGGTCGCGGAGATCGGCGAGCGCATCCGCGAGGTCGACGGCGTCGCCTCGGCGATCGCCGCGGCGATGGAGGAGCAAGGCTCCGCCACGCAGGAAATCGCGCGCAACGTGGCCCAGACGGCCGAAGCCTCGCGCGAAGTCTCCTCGAAGATCCAGAACGTCAGCCAGCAGGCCGATGCGGTCGGCGCAAGGGCGGTCGAAGTCCGCGAGGCCATTTCGCACGTGATCAGCGATATCGACGGTCTGCGCGGCATCCTCGTCCGCGTCGTGCGCACCTCCACCGAGGACGCCAACCGGCGCCAATACTCGCGCTATCCGTTGAAGCTCGCGGGCGAGATCGCCGACAGTTCGGGCAAGCGCTTCGGCGCCAAGACGCTCGATATGTCGCTCGGCGGCGCCAGCGTTTCGGCCGATTCGATGCTGGCCGCGGGTGCGAGCGGGACCTTGCGGGTGGAGGGCTTCTCGACCGCCCTGCCCTTCCGCGTGAAGGACGCCGACCGCGGGCGGATGAACCTTGAATTCGCCCTGCCCGCGCAGGACGAGTCCAAGTTCAAGTCCTGGTTCGAACCGCGCACGGCGGGCCTGCAGGCGATGAAATAGGCAGCAATACGACCGTCCGCATCCGACGCGATCGGATGCGGACGGATCGGTTGCCTCAAACGCCGGCGACTTCGAAGGCGATCCCGGCGTCCGCGAAATCGTGAAGTTCGGTCAGGACGGGCTTGGGCCCGCCCGCCTGTTCGCGCATCAGCTCCTCTTGCGTCGCGCGCGCGGTCAAGAACAGCACGTCGACATGCGGCGGGCGCACCGGATACCGGTCCAGCGTATGCCAAACGCCATCGTGCATCAGCAGGCCCCGCGTGCCGTCGAGCAGAAACGCGCGCAAGGAATCCGGGCGCGGTGCGGCATCGGGGCCCGTGCGCGGCGTGGGCGGTGCAACGACCATGACGAGCGGCGTGCCGTTGAGCGGGACGAAACCCTGGGTCACGCCGAAATGCCGCTCCAGGACCGAAAAACGCATCGGCTGATGCCGGAATCGCGAATACATCAATTGGGCGCCGCCTTGCGCTTCGAACGGCAGTAGCCAGCCGTCGGAGGCGTTGCCCTTGAAGTCGGGTCCGTCCTCGCGCGGGCCCACCACGACGCCGAACGGCGCGAAGCTTTTTTCGGTGAAGGGTTCGACGGGGATGCGGCGAAGATCGGTCATGTCCGCATTACAGCATAATCCGGGCCACGGCGGACACCGGCGGTGGCGTCTGGCCCTTTTGCGCAGGTTTTGCTAATATAAGTGGATGCTCGTCCGTCGTTCCTTCTTGGCGCTGACCGGCGCCGCCCTGCTCGCCCAACCGGCCGTCGCCGTGGGCTTGCACGCGGCGCGCAAATTCACACCCGAAGCCTTCAAGGCCGCCCAGGACGCCGACAAAAGCATTCTGATCGAGATCACCGCGACCTGGTGCCCGATGTGCAAGGCCCAGGCCCCGGTTTTGGCCCGCGTCATGACGAACCCGCGCTTCGCCGAGTACGTCGTTTTCGGCGTCGATTTCGACGCGGAGAAAGAGGCGCTTCGCCGTTTCGAAGCCCGTCTGCCGGGCACCCTCGTCGTCTATCGCGGTCCGGACGAAATGGGCCGCAGCCTCGGCGACACCGATCCGCAATCGCTGGCCGCGCTGTTGGAGATGGGGCTCTAACCCGCCTCGAAGCTCAGCGCCAAGCCGCCCGCATCCTCCGGCGCCACGTGCACGGCGCCCGCCAAATCCTTTTCGTAGGCGAACCCGCCCGCCTTCAAGGCGGCGCGCACCGCGTCGGGATCCGCGACCGCGATGGTCATTCCCGCGAAGCCGGGGCGCACCGGCTCGTCCGGCGCCACGCACGGATGCAGCAGCGCGAAATCGTCCGGCTTGAGGATCAAGACCGGCGCGCCCGTGCCCCAACGCACGGCCAAGGTATCGTCGGTCGCCGTGGCGGCGCCCAAGCCCAAGATCGCCTCGAACGGGTCGCGCAGCGCCAAGGGATCGTCGGTCACGAAGGTCAGCGAGGCGATCGCACGCGCGGTGTTCGGGTGGCGCGTCCACGCCGGCCGCCAGACCGTTTCGCGCGTCTTGTGGACGCAGACGAACGGTTTCATGCCGCCGGGATAGGCGGCCAGCGGCATGGCGAGATCGAACGCGGGCTCGGCGTCGCCCTCGGGCAACTCGATGAACCGCGACAGCGCCTTGCGCTCGTGCGGCAGGCCCCCTTGGGCGAGAACGGCGGCCGCGGTCCCCGCATCCGCCGCGGCGATGGCGAAGCCGAGCAAGCCCGGCCCCTGCGCCGCAAGCATCGCGGTCAATCCGTTGTCGAACCCCGCCGGATCGACGACCCCCAGCAACTCGACATAGTCGGCCTCGAACATCGCGCAGTAATTGCCGGTTCCCCAACCTTTGTGCCGCCCGCGCGGGGACAGCGTGAAACCGAGCCGCCGCCAAAGATCGCGTGCCGCCTCGAGGTCAGCGACCCCGACGAGCGCGTGATCGATGCCGGCGAGCGCGCTCACCGCAGCGCCGCCGCGATGTTGCCGCCGTCGACGGTCAGCACCGCCCCGGTCGTCGCTTGCGCCGACGCCAGCGCGACGAACGCTTGCGCGACGTCTTCGGCCGTCACCTCGCGGCCCAGCAGGTTGCCGCCCATATAGTCCTTTTCCGTCAGTCCGCGCGCCTTCGAGCGCGCGGCGATCATCGCGTCGGTCAGCAAGCCCGTACGAATGCGGTCGGCGTTCACCCCGTTGGCGCGGATGCCGAGGGCGCCGTAATCGACCGCATATTGGCGCAGCAGGAACATCGTCGCGGCCTTGGGCAAGCCGTATGGGCCGAAATCCGGCCCCGGATTGACCGCTTGTTTGGACACGTTGAACAGCAGGCAGCCGCCCAGCCCCTGGGCCTTCATCACGCGCACGGCGTTGGCGGCGACGGTCTGATGGGCGAAGAAATTCAGCTCGAAGCTCTCGCGCAGCGTCGCATCCGCGACTTCGCCGATCTTGCCGCCCCATGCCGCCCCGGCGTTCGAAACGACGATGTCCACGCCGCCGAAGCGCGCGCACGCGGCGTCGAAAGCCGAGCGCACATCGCCTTCCTTGGTCACGTCGCAGGCCAGACCCAAACCGCCGTACTTCTTGGCGATCGCCTGGGCCGACGCGCCGTCCCGGTCGAGGACGACGACCTCGCAGCCTTCGGCGGCGAACGCGGCGACCGACGCGGCGCCGATCCCCGATCCGCCGCCGGTGACGAGCGCCACATGCCGCTGCAGACGCTTTTCGGCCGATTTGCCGAGCTTGGCCTGTTCGAGCGACCAGTACTCGACGTCGAAGAGATCCGCCTCGGACACGCTTTCGAACGGACCGATCCCCTCGGCGTCGGCGATGGTGGCGGCCGCCGCCTCGACCAAATCGCCCGCGATGCGCGCGTCCTTGGCCGCGATACCGGCGCAAAACGCGCCGATCCCGGGAACCAACGCCACGCGCGGAGCGGTATCGAGGATCTTCTTGGCGCCGCCCACGCGCGCGTTGTGCCGCTCGAAATACGCCCGATAGGCGGCGTCGTAGGCCGTGCGGGCGGCCTTGGCGGCCTCGGCGAAGGCCGCGAGGTCGCCCGCCTTGGGGGCGGGCAGCAGCATCGGCTTGCCCTTGGTGCGGATGACGTGATCGGGCGTGATGACGCCGGCCTGCGAATAGCGCGCGACGTCGGCGCCGTTCACGAAATTCATCACGGCGGGCGAGTTGCGCAGTTCCATCACCAGCCGCTTGCCGCCCTGGGCGAGAACGCCGCGCAGGATCGGCGCGATTTCGGCGGCCGAGGCGAGGGCTGCGGGCAGTTTGACGCCCGGGAAAACGCGCCGGCCGGCCTTGGCGATGCGCCGTTCGGCCATCGTCACCAGCGCGATCATGCGGTCATAGGCTTCCTTGGCCGTGTCGCCCCACGAGAAAATCCCGTGCTTGTGCAGCACCAGCCCCCAGGCGCCGGGCGCCTTGGCGGCGGCTTCGCCCGCCATCTTGGCGAGTGCGAAGCCGGGCATCACGTAATCGACGACCGGCGCTTTGTCGCCGTAGACCTCGCGCAGGATGTCCATGCCGTCGGCGTGGTCGGAAACCGCGAGCACGGCGTTGGCGTGGGTATGGTCGATGAATTTGGGCGCGAGGAACGCGTGGAAGATCGTCTCGACCGAGGGGTTGGGCCCCGTCGAATCGAGCATGTTCACGCGCTGGAAATTGACCATGTCCTCGTCGCTGAGCCGGTCGAGCGTCGCGAGCCGGCGCAACGGGTCCAAGCGCACGGCCGGCAGACCCGGCGGTTCGATCGACCCCATGTCCCAGCCCGAACCCTTGACGCACAGCACATCGACCGCATCGCCGAACGTGTCGGCCATGCGCGTTTTGACCGACGTGTTGCCGCCGCCGTGCAGCACCAGCTCGCCCACTTGGCCGAGCAGACGCGTCGTGTAGGTGCGGATCGCAAGATCCGCGTCGGCGCCGTATTTCGCCTTGTAATGCGCGATCGCGGCTTGGGCGTCGGACTCGGAATAGAGATTTCGCATCGGCGGATCAGGCTTTCTGGAGGACGCGGCCGGCGACGGCCGAAAGTTTGGCGGCAAGGGCCGCGTCGCGCGCGGCCGGGGCGGTGATCAACGCCGCTTCGAGCGCCGTGTGGCAGCCCTTCTCGCAAGGCTGCGTGCGGCCGCGCAACCGCGGAGCGACGGCCTTGACGAGGGCGCGCGCCTTGTCGGCGTTCTCCAGCAGAACCTTGATCACCGCATCGACGGTGACGTGATCGTGGTCGGGATGCCAGCAGTCGTAATCGGTCACCATCGCCACGGTCGCGTAGCAAAGCTCGGCTTCGCGGGCGAGCTTGGCTTCGGGCATGTTCGTCATGCCGATCACCGAGCAGCCCCAGGACCGGTAAAGCTCGCTTTCCGCCAACGTCGAGAATTGCGGGCCTTCCATCACCATGTAGGTGCCGCCGCGCGCATGCGGCAGCTTCAGGTCGGCGCACGCGGCCGCGAGATGGTCGCCGAGCCGCCCGCAGACCGGCTTGGCCATCGACACGTGCGCGACGAGGCCTTGGCCGAAGAAGCTTTTTTCGCGCGCGAAGGTGCGGTCGATGAACTGGTCGACGATGACGAAATGGCCCGGCGGCAGTTCGGCCTTCAGCGAGCCCACCGCCGAAACCGAGACGATCTCGGTCACGCCGCTGCGCTTGAGCGCGTCGATGTTGGCGCGGAAATTGAGATCGGTCGGCGAGAGTTTATGCCCACGCCCGTGGCGCGGCAGGAAGACGAGTTCCTGGCCGTCGAGTTCGCCGAACATCAATTCGTCCGACGCGGCACCCCAGGGCGTTTCGACTTTCTTCCAGCGGACGTTCGCGAGGCCCGGGATGTCGTAAACCCCGGAACCGCCGATGATTCCGAGCTTGGGCGGGGTGCCGGGCGGGACGTGCGACATGGGCGAAACTCCGGGGATCGGGCGGGGCGCGGAACGGCGTTGGGTATAGCCGATTCCCCGGGGCGTTCAACGGGGTCCCTGGCCGCCATCGGGCCCCGACAACGCCGAGCCATGAAAAAAGCCGGCGGGTCGCCCCGCCGGCTTTTCCGATCCGAACCGGGTTGCCCCGGCTCAGTGCTTGATGTTGCGCCAGACCTTGCGCTTGGTCGCGTAGAGCAAGCCGGTCAGGATGAACAGGAACAGCATCACCTTCACGCCCAGCGAATTGCGGGCTTCGAGGTGCGGCGAGGCCGCCCACGCAAGGAAGGTCGAAACGTCCTTGGCCATCCGTTCCACCGTCGCGGGCGTGCCGTCGGCGTAGGTCACGCGATCGGCCATCAGCGGCGGGCCCATCGCGATCTGATGGCCGGCGAACCAGTCGTTGTAGTACATGCCGTCGCCCAGCACGAAACCGGGCGGCGGATTGTCGCGATAGCCGGTCAGCAGCGCGTAGACGTAGTTCTCGCCCCCGGCGCGGTTCTTGGCGATCAGCGACAGATCCAAGGGGTAGGCGCCGCCATTGGCCGCGCGCGCGGCCAGCTCGTTCGGGAACGGCGAGGGGAAGCGGTCGGCGGCGCGCGCCGGACGCTTGAACATCTCGCCTTCGTCGTTCGGGCCGTCGGTGGTCTCGTACTCCTTGGCGAGCGCCGCCACCTCCGCGGCCGACAACCCGATGCCTTCGAGGTTGCGGAAGCGGATCTGCTTCATCGCGTGGCACGCCGCGCAGACTTCCTTGTAGACCTGATAACCGCGCTGCAACGCGGCCCGGTCGAAGGTACCGAAGAAGCCGGTATGCGGCCATTCCTGGACCGGCGCCTTCGGGCCGACGGCCGCCGAAGCGGCCCCCATGCCCAGACCCAACGCCAGCACCGAAGCGATCAGAAGTTTCGCCGTCCGCATTACGCCTTCTCCATCGGCTTGCCCGCCGCCATGACGCCCGCCCGTCCGCCACCCAAGATCGGCTCCGCGATCGATGCGGGCAGGGGCAACGGCCGCTCGAACCACCCGAGCAGCGGCAGGATGACCAGGAAGTGGGCGAAATACCAAATCGTCGCGACCTGCCCGACGAACAACGGCACGCCTTCCGCCGGCATGGCGCCCGCCCAGCCCAAGGCCAAGCAGCACACCACGAACAGCCAGAAGAACACCTTGTAAACCGGCCGGAAGCGCGCCGAGCGCACGCGGCTGGTGTCGAGCCAAGGCAGCAGGAACAGGATCGCGATCGAACCGAACATCAGCAACACGCCGCCCAGCTTGTCCGGCACCGCGCGCAGGATCGCGTAGAACGGCAGGAAGTACCATTCGGGGACGATGTGCGGCGGCGTGACCAGCGGGTTGGCCGGGATCCAGTTGTCCGGATGGCCCAGCGTGTAGGGGCTGAAGAACACGAAGTAGCCGTAGAAGATGAGGAACACCGCGAGGCCGAACGCGTCCTTCGCCGTGTAGTACGGGTGGAACGGGATCTTGTCCTGCGGACCCTTGGCGTCGATGCCGAGCGGGTTGTTCGACCCGTGCACGTGCAGCGCCCACAAGTGGAGCAGCACGAGCCCCGCGATCACGAACGGCAGGAGATAGTGCAGCGCGAAGAAGCGGTTCAGGGTCGGGTTGTCGACCGAGAAGCCGCCCCACAGCCACAGCACGATCGATTCGCCGACGATCGGGAAGGCCGAGAACAAGTTCGTGATGACCGTCGCACCCCAGAACGACATCTGGCCCCAGGGCAGCACGTAGCCCATGAATGCCGTCGCCATCATCGCAAGGAAGATCAGCAGGCCCAGCCACCACAGGATTTCGCGCGGATACTTGTACGAGCCGTAGTACAGGCCGCGGAACATGTGGATGTACACCACGATGAAGAACATCGAGGCGCCGTTCATGTGGATGTAGCGGATCAGCCAGCCGTAATTGACGTCGCGCATGATGCGCTCGACCGAGTCGAACGCGCCCGCCGTGGACGGGTTGTAGTTCATGGCGAGGAAAATGCCCGACAGGATCATAATCACGAGCATGACCCCGGCCAGCGAACCGAAGTTCCAGAAATAGTTCAAGTTCCGCGGCGCGGGGTACTTGATCAGCTGGGTGTCGATCATCGAGAAGATCGGCAGACGATGGTCCACCCACTTCACGATCGAATTCGCCATGAACGGCGAGGGAACGTAATCGTACTTGGCCATGTCGCGCCTCAACCGATCCGGATGTTGGAATCGTTGACGAAGCTATAGGTCGGCACTTCCAGGTTCCTGGGCGCCGGCCCGCGGCGGATGCGGCCCGACGTGTCGTAGTGCGACCCGTGACAGGGGCAGAACCACCCGCCGTAATCGCCCTTGGAGTCGGCCGGCTTCTGCCCGAGCGGCACGCAGCCCAGATGGGTGCACACCCCGAGGAGGACGAGCCACTGCTCGCGCTGCACGCGGCGCGAGTCCGGCTGCGGGTCGGGCAACGCCGCCGAGTCGTCGGCCTTCGCCTTGGCGATTTCCTCGGCCGTACGATGGCGGACGAATACGGGTTTGCCGCGCCACGTCACGGTGATCGCCTGACCCGGCGCGATCGGCTGCAGGTTCACTTCGGTCGACGCGAGCGCCAACACGTCGGCGGCCGGGTTCATCGAGTGGATGAACGCCCAGCCCGTCAACGCTGCCCCGGTGCCGGCGAACGCCGCACTGGCCAAATAAAGGAAATCGCGGCGCGTGGTGCCGTCGGGGTGCTTGCGGCCTTCCCCTTCGCCCATCGCGGTGGTCGTCGAATCCGGCTGAGCCATGCCTCGATCCTCTCGCTGAAACCCGTCTCTCGCTGAAACCCGTCATCCTTGCGGCGCCCGGCCGGCAAGTCGCGCACCCGATATGCCACGGAAAGGACACTCGTTCGCGCCGACCGGCAGGTCATCCCCTGCGACGGAAGGTCGCGGAAGGACGCCCGGAACCGGACACGACGCGCCGACGCGCCCCGGAGGGCTTGGCACGCCGTATTCGGCCCGGCGGGTATAGAACATCGCACGGCCGGATGCAAAGTCTTGCCTTCGCCCCCCGGCAAGCCGAATTCGCTCGGCTTTCCCGGTCTTTGCCCGGCGGCCTGCGGCCGGGTTAGGCTGGCTTTGCCCATGCCCGCCCCCATCCGCCTTGCGCTGTACGAACCCGATATCGCGCCGAATGTAGGCGCCATTTTGCGTTTGGCGGCCTGTTTGGAGGTCGGCGTGGACGTGATCGAGCCCTGCGGGTTCGTCTGGTCCGAGCCCAAGTTGCGCCGCGCAGGCATGGACTATCTCGACCGCGTGGCGCTGGTCCGGCACACGAGCTGGGCGCGCTATCTCGACGCGGCGCGGCCCCGGCGCCTGGTTTTGCTGACCACACGCGGGGCGAGTCCCCTGCCCGGCTTCGACTTCGCGGCCGGCGATACGCTGTTGTTCGGACGCGAAAGTGCCGGCGTGCCCGACGCCGTGCACGCGGCGGCCGACGCGCGCGTAGCCATTCCGCTGGCGCAGGGCGCGCGCTCGCTGAACGTCGCGATCGCCGCAGGAATCGCCACGGCCGAAGCCTTGCGCCAACTGGACGCTTTTCCGGCCGCCGCGTAACCCCACCCGACGGCGGACGGCCGTGGCCGGAAAAAGAAAACCCCGCAGGTGGCCGAAAGGGTCGGCACCCCGCGGGGTTTGTCGGTCGAGGCCGGGACTTGCGGATGCTAGGGCCGCAAGGCCGCCAGATAATCGCGCACCATGTTTTGGCCGAGCAGCGGCTTGTTGGCCCCCTGGTGGCAGGTGGCGCAGTTGATCTTCGCCACATCGCCGGTGGGCCCGAGACGGCTGGCCGGGAATTGCGCGGTCAGCGGCTCGACGTAGTTCGTGTTCAGATCGCGCGCCATCCGGATGCCGTGCCACGCGATCGAGCGCGTCCGCCCCGCTTGCTGCCAATCGTTCAGCGCTTGGGTGTTGTGGCAGCTGGTGCAGTTCACGCCCAATGCGTCGGACATGTGCATCATCAGGCCGTAAGTGCCTTCGGTCGCCTGGATCGAAGCCCCTTGCCCGCGCGGCAGCGCCGTCGTCGGCTGGACGCGGATCTCCGTCGCCCCCAGCAGATAGGGCGAGAACGGATCGCCGGGTAGCGAGCTGAACGCCACGGCCGGATTGGCGCGGTTCTGGTTGCCCGCGCGCCCCCCCGCGTAGGTGGCCATGCGCGAGTCGGGTTCGGGTTTGAACCAGATGTTCGCCGGCACCGGATTGCCGCGATGGCAGGTGTGGCAGGTGACCCCGGTTTCGGCGACGTGCGACTTCCATTTGCTGTTGATGTCGATCGTCATCTGGATCATGCGCCGCGCCACGATCTTCTGATAGAGCTTGTCCGAGGCGAGGTTGCCTTCCTCGTGGCAGTAGTTGCAGCCCTCCTGCGGGGACACCCACTCCGTGATCGCGGTCATGAAGCGGATGAACTCGTTGGAGTCGAGATCGCCGAGCACCTGGACGTTCTCGTAGACGGCGGAGGATTTCTCCCCGCTCGGCTCGGCCGCGGGCTGCGCCTCGGGCAGCACGTTGGCAGCGCGCAACCGAGCGACGGTCGAGGGATAGGTGATCTGCGCCATCCCCGTTCCGCGCAAGCCCGATTGCGTGTCGACCACCGGCGGGAAGCCGAAGGTCAGATAGACGAAGAAGCACGCGGCGACCGCGGCCACCGCGCCGGCGACTTTGAGTCCGAATCCGATCATCGCACCGCTCCTGGCAAGGTCGCCGGATCGACAGCCGGCATGTAGGGCGCGTAGGCGGGCGCCACGTGATGTTTCACGGCCCAGAGGTACCAATTGTCGACGGCCGTGCCGGTCAGCAGGATGCCGATCCCGCCGGTCAGCGGACATAGGACGGCGAACCACCACGCCCAGCGATGGATCGACTCCATCGTGGCGTTGAAGCCCATCGTCCAGCGCCAGAACAGCGCCGCGCGCTCGGACGCGGTGCCGCGGTCGACGATCTGCTCGATTTCGCGTTCGCCGCCGAAGCGGCTGACCGCCAGGATCGTCGCGCCGTGCATGGCGAACAGCAGCGTCGAGCCGTAGAGGAACACGATCGAGAGCATGTGGAACGGGTTGTAGAAGAGGTTCCCGTAGCGCAGCGAGAACGCGGCCGTCCAATCCAGATGCGGGAAGATGCCGAAGGGCACCGCCTCGCTCCAGCTGCCCATCAACACGGGCCGGATGAAGCCGAGCACGAGATAAAGCCAGATCGCCGCGGCGAACGCCCAGGCCACGTGCGTGCCCATGCCGAGCTGGCGCGCGCGGCGATACATGCGCAGCCACCACAGCAGGATCGACGCGGTCAGGAAGAAGCCGGCCATCAGCCACCACCCGCCCTCATTGAGGGGCGGCAGGCTCAGTCCGTATTTGGGTGCGGGCGGTTCCAACGCGAGCCAGAAGAGCTGGCGCACGAACTCGATCGGATCCCAATTCACGCTCGCGAGCATGTTGAGGCCGATGATCTCGAACGCGATGAAGCCGCAGGCGAGCGAGGCCACGCCCAGATGGCCGAGATAGATCGGTCCGATCTGCGCGTTGCCGATGATGCCCATCAGGTGCGCGAAGAACGGCTTGCCGTCCCGCGCCCAGTCGCCCGCCGGCAATGCGATCCCGTCGTGCGGATGGGCGCGCGCTTGGACGCGGGTGAAGATGTTCTGGTATTCGATGCCCATGGTTCCCTCCCCCCTCAACGCCAAACCGGCAGGTTGAGCCACCAGCCCCACCATTCGGGCCAGCCGCGCGTCCAGAACGGCCCGCTGATCACGATGCAGACCGCGCTCCAGAAGCCCGCGTTCAACGCCAGGATCAGACCCACGCGGTGGATGCCCAACGTGCCGACCGAGTACCCGATCGCGTCGCGGAAATAGGTGTCCTCGTGCTCGGGCGTCTTGACGTGCTCGCCCGGCGCGGGATTGGTCGAGGACAGGATCAGCGACCCGTGCAGGGCCAGCGCCATGCAGGTCGTGAAGAAGAACGTCACCGCGAGCATGTGCGCGGGGTTGTAGTGGAAGTGCAGGTATTGGTAGCCGGTGTTCGACACCCAATCGAGATGGCTGAGGATGCCGTAGGGGAAGCCGTGCCCCCAGGCGCCCATCAGGATCGGCCGGATCACCACCAGCGTGACGTAGGCGAAGATCGCCACCGAGAAGGCGAACGGCACGTGATAGCCCATGCCGAGTTTGCGGCAGATTTCGACCTCGCGCAGCGCCCAAGAACCGAAGGCGCCGATCGCGCAGACCGTGATGACCTGCCAGAACCCGCCTTCCTTCAGCGGCGCGAGCCCCAAGCCGACGCTGATGTCGGGGGGCGCGATGTTGATCTGCCACGGATTCCAAGTCGGACCGTCGGCGGCGGCCACGAAAATCAGCAGCGTCCCGACGAGCGAGAAGAAGAGCGTCGTGACCCCGAAGAAGCCGACGTAGAACGGCCCGACCCAAAAGTCGAACATGTCCCCGCCGATCAACGTCCCGCCACGGACCCTGTATTTGCGCTCGAAACTCAGCATGGCCATCGTCGTATCCTCCGTCGGGCGCGCGCGGCGGCCGGCCGCCCGCGGGCGGCGCGGCCGACCGGGACGGAACGGAAGCCGCAGCCTCCGCCCCGTCCTTGTCCGCGCGCGGCTTTCGCCGCGTTCAGGTCAGAAGGAACAAGGATTGTTCGATCAGAGCGGAACCCACCTTCCGAGGGCCCTCGATCCAATTGAAACGATCCGTGCTTAGCAAGATGAAGTGGATCACGATGGCGAGCGTGAAGAGAAACACGCCCGTCGCGACCAACGCTCGACGAGGATCGAACAGCTTCCAGATACGCCACATTGCCGCCTCCCTTTACGCGATGAAGGTGGTTGCCGCCTGGATGCCCTGTTCGAGCATCGCATAGCCCTTCGGGCCGGGCAGCCACGGACGCCACATCCACGCGAGTATGTGCGCGACGATGGCGATGATCGTGAAGATGACGAAACCCTGGACGAAGTAGCCGTGGAATTCCTGGGCTTCGTTGTCGTTCAGGCCGGTATTTCCTCCTGCCATGGAGAAAGTCTCCTCTCGTTGGCCTTGCGGCCGTTACCGCGCAGCTCCCGCGCGGCCGGGAACGGCCGTCCGGGTCTCGCGATCCGGCCGACCGTGTCTCGAAAGTCCGGCGTCGCCGGGCCCTATGTTCCCGCCTCGGCCAGCGCGCGTTCGACGTGCGCGGCCGTGACTTTGCGTTCGCCCGCGCGGATCGCCTCGCGTTCGGCGCGGTCTTTGATGCGTTTGGCCGCGGAAATGCGGACCAGGAAGGGTTCGGCCTCGACCGCCCGGTCGAGCATCGTTTGGGCTTGGGCGTCCCACGCGTCGGGCGGGACCGCCGAAAGCTTCGCGGGCGTGCGGTCGACTTTGTCGAGCTCGGTGCCCAAAGGTAGGATGTTGAACAGCGCGTCGAACAGCGCGTTGCAGTATTCCTGGATCACGTAGGCGGCCCCGGCGTAACCCATGAAGGGCGTGCCGGTGGACCGGCGGATGATCGCGCCGGGGAAGGAGGCGGGGATGTACATCGCCCTCGATCCCGCTTCGGCCGCGTACATGCGCTCGTTGTAGGAACCGAACAGCACCAAAGGCGGCGCGCGGCGGATGGTCTCGCGGATCGTCGCGTTGTCGGGCTTGGCGCCGGCCGTTCGCTCGAAGGCGAAACTGCAGGGCACGCCCATCTCGTCCTGCAGGAAGCGCTTGAGGCCGCGCGCGTAGGTCGAGGTCGCCGACACGCCGAAGGACGCCGTCGCGAAGAAATCCTGCGTGACCGAACGCCACAGATCCCACACGGGCTTCAGCGTCGTGTGCTTTTCGCGCTCGATGAACGGTTCGGGATCCACGCCGACCGTCTCGCCGAGTTTGCGCAGGAACTTCGTCGTCGAGAAAATTCCGATCGGCGCCATCAGATAGGGCCGGTCCAGCTCCTCGCACAGCTTGCGCCCGAATTCCCGGTACATGCACACATTGGCGTCCGCGTCGGGCAGACGCTTGACGTCCTCCAGATGCGCGCCCAGCGGGAAGACGACGTTGATCTCGCAGCCGATGCCTTCGACGAGGCGCCGGATTTCGGCGAGGTCGGAGGGCATGTTGAACGTGCCGTAGCAAGGGCCGATGATGTTGATCTTGGGCTTGGTGCCGGCCGCGCGCTCGACCTTGGGCTTCGGCTTGACGCGTTTGAGGCCGAATTCCTGCCACAGCCACGTCATCGCGCGGTCGGCGGCCTGCCACTGATCCTCGTCGATCGTGCGCGGAATGAAGCGCATCAGGTTCGACCCTTCGGGCGTGACGCCGCCGCCGATCATCTCGGCGATCGAGCCCGTCACGACGACCGCGGGCAATTCCTTGTCTTGCGTGTCGTTGGCCCGGCGCAACGCGCCCTCGGTGCCGTCCATCGACAGCGATTCTTCCGACAGCCCGGTGACGACGACCGGCAATTCGTGCGGCGGCAGACCATCCGTGTAGTGCAGCACCGCGGTCACCGGCAGGTTCTCGCACCCCACCGGCCCGTCCACGACGCAGCGCAGACCGCGCACGGCCGTGAACACGTAAACGGCGCCCCAATAGCCGCCCGCGCGATCGTGATCGAGGACGAGCATCGCTAAACCTCCCCCGTCGGCGCTTCGGCTTTGCGCTTGGCGGCCAGGATTTTCCGGTAGCGGTCGCGCGCACCCGGCGGTTCCTTGGGAACGCCCGCGAAGCCGTAGCCGGCGGTCGGGCCCTTGCCCACGCCTTCGAAGAACGAGACCATCGTGCGGAAGCGTTCGGCGCCGCGCGTTTGGTTGGCGACGATGCCGGCGAGCGAACCCGCGCCGGCGGCCCCCAGCAGCGGGCGCGCGGACACCATGTTCGTGTAGTAAAGGCCGGGGATGCCCATTTCCTTCGCCTTCTGGACCAGCGGCGTGGTGCCCACGGCCAGATCCGGGCGGATGTCGAGCATCGCGGCGACGTCCTGCTCGAGCGAGGCGCGGAACTGCACATGCGTGCCGCGCGCTTCCAGCCACGCACGGTCGGTCTCGTTCCACGGCGTCTTCGGGCAGGCGGTGCCGACATAGGGCACCTCGGCGCCCGCTTCGATCAACAGGCGCGCGACGAGAAGTTCCGAGCCTTCGTACCCCGAGAGCGAGATGCGCGACTTGATCGGACACGCGGCGAGCACCGCACCGATCGTCTTTTGCGCGTGCGCCTTGGCCGCGTCGATCTTGGCGGCGGGCACGACGGCGGCTTGACCGATCGAATCGAGCCAGGCCAGCGTGGCTTCGAGCCCGACCGGCCCCGAACCGACCACCGGCCGGCCGGCGGCGGCGAATTCGCGCACGCTGGCCGTATAGAACGGATGGACCGCCGCGGCGACGACGCAATCGAGCGCGCCGTAAAGATCGCGCCATTCGCGGGTCGGCACTTGCGGGGCGAGACCCAAACCCATCGGCGCCAGCAGTTGCGACACGCCGACCGGATCGGCCGGGAACAATTCGCCGATCAGCGAGACCTTCGGTTCCTCGCCGCCGGGGTTGCGCGGACGTTGGACGGGGCCGGCCTCGGCCTCCAGGCGCGCATAGCGCAGCATGGCGCCGGCGAGCACGTCCTTGGCCTCGGCGTGCGTCGGCACGCCGAATCCGGGCACGTCGATGCCGATGATGCGCACGCCTTCGATCTGCTTGGGCAGCAATTCGAGCGGCACGCCCGAAGCCGTCGGCACGCACAGATTGATCACGACGACCGCGTCGTAATCCTCGGGCTTGGCGATCTTGAACACCGCGTCGCGGATGTCCTCGAACAACTGGCCGCGCACCAGGCTTTCGGAATTGAACGGCACGTAGCCCACCGACCGGCGCGCGCCGTAGAAATGCGACGTGAAGGTCAGGCCGTAGACGCAGCACGCCGACCCCGACAGGATCGTCGCCACGCGGCGCATGCGCAGCCCCACGCGCAAAGACCCGAAGGCCGGGCACATCGATTGGGGCTGGTCGTGCGGCCCTTTGGGGTAATCGGCCAGCAGCTTGGCGAGCCCTTCGCCCTTGCCCGCGACGCGCGCGGCCTCGAGCAGCGTTTCGCGGCCGCCATGGCAGCCGCTGGCCGCCGGCCGGGGGGCCGCGGGATCGCCGGGAATGACGCGGGAATCGTCCAAGGTCAGGCGCTTTCGTAAACGACTTCGAGGGAAGGCTTGTCGATCGTGCCGGCGGCGCACATGTCTTCGACCGTCGCGGGCACGAGCGTCACGCCCCGGCCGACCGCGTCGCCTTTGAAAAGGCCGAGCAGCCCATCCTGGGTCAGCGGGGTCGGGCGCAACGGCGGCGCTTGGGCGACTTGCACGCCCAGCGTTTCGAACAGCGGCGCCCAACGCCCGCCGGGCTTGCCGACGATTTCGTAGTTGGCGCTTTTGCGGCGGATGTCGTCGTCGGCCGGGATCGCGGCCAGAACGGGAATGCCGGCCTTCTCGGCGAAGGCGTGCGCCTCGCCGGTGCCGTCATCCTTGTTGATCACCATGCCGGCGACGCCGACATTGCCGCCGAGCTTGCGGAAGTATTCGACCGCCGAGCAGACGTTGTTGGCGACGTAAAGCGACTGCAGATCGTTCGAGCCGACGACGATGACCTTCTGGCACATGTCGCGCGCGATCGGCAGACCGAAGCCGCCGCAGACCACGTCGCCCAGGAAGTCGAGCAGCACGTAGTCGAACCCCCATTGGTGGAAGCCGAGCTTCTCGAGCAGCTCGAAGCCATGGATGATCCCGCGGCCGCCGCAGCCGCGCCCGACCTCGGGGCCGCCCAGTTCCATCGCGAACACGCCGTCGCGCTTGAAGCAGACGTCGCCGATCGCCACCGCCTCGCCCGCCGCCTTCTTGCGCGCGGAGGTTTCGATGATCGTCGGGCACGCCTTGCCGCCGAACAGCAGCGAGGTCGTGTCGCTTTTCGGATCGCAGCCGATCAGCAGCACGCGCTTGCCGAGTTGCGCCATCGAGTAGGAAAGATTGGCGAGCGTGAAGCTCTTCCCGATCCCGCCTTTTCCGTAGATGGCGATGATTTGGGTCGCCTTCGTGGCCGGCGTCGTGGCCACCGGATCGGGCGGGGCGGATGCCTCGGCGCGCAGCCGCGCGGTCATCACGTCCGTCATTGGCGAGTCCTCCAGTCCAAAACCATTTTGAGGCAGGCGGCGTCGGTGAACGCCGTCCGGTAGGCGTCGGGCGCACGTTCGGCGCTTTCGACGTGGGTCACGAGGCCGTCGAGCGACAAAGCGCCCTCGGCGACCGCGCGTTTGACGGCGGCGAGATCCGGCTCGCGCCATTCCGCGGCGACGCGCAGCCGCGCCTCGCGCATGAAGGCGGGCGGAAACGCGAAATGGACGGGCGCCTTGTAGAATCCGGCGAGAACGATCTCCCCGCCCGGGGCGAGGCGCCCGATCAAGGCGTCGAGCAGGTCGGAGTCGCCGCTGCAGTCGTAGATCGACGCGTAGTCGCGGCGCGGATCGGTTTCGGGATCGACGACGGCGTAGCCGACGGCGCCGGCGCGGCGGCCCGCATCGGTCTCCCACACGGTCGGCGGCGCGCCGCCGGCCGCGCAAGTCAGGCGCGCGAGCAGGCGGCCGAGCACGCCGTGGCCGACGATCAATTCGGGCGTACGCGCGCCGGGTGCGGCCATCGCATGCCGCGCGGTCGCCGCCAACGCCATAAGCACGCCGCGCTCGCCCAGCGCCGCGTCGATTCCATGCGCGCGGGCTTGGGGCGCTATCAGGCGGCGGGCGGCGCCGCCGAACAGCGCGCGCACGCCTTCGAAGCACCGCGCGCCCGGCACGAACACGTATTCGCCAACGCGCTTGCGCGCGTCGGCACCCGCGTCGACGACACGGCCGACCGTCTCGTAACCCGGAACCAGCGGATAGCCCATGCCGGGAAAGGGCGGCATCGCCCCGCTCCACAGCAACCGTTCGGTGCCAGTGCTGATGCCGCTCCACGCCACGTCGACGACGACGTCGTCCGCGCCCATCGGCGCGAGCGCGACGCGGTCGAGCGCGAGGGAACCCGGCTCCTTCAGCACGACGGCGAACGTTTCCATCGAACCCCTTTTTCGGCCCCGCGGAGGGCGAATGCGCACCGCGGGCCTGTCACGGCCTCAGCTTTGAAGCCAACTGTCATCTTAGAGTTACGTATGACAATGTCAAGGCAAGCTTACACTTCGGCACGTCGCGCCGTGACGACACCAGCGCGCAGCGGCAGCGCCGTCGGGTGCGCCGCGAAATCCGCGAAGCCCGCACGGCGCGTCAGCGCTTCGATTTCGGCGGGTCGCCGCGCGCGGCCTTGGCCCATCGCCATGAGATAGAAACCGAAATAGGCGCCGCCCACGCCTTGCGCGCCCGGGGCATCGGCCATCGGCTCGCCGATCAGAATCGTGCCGCCCTGCGGCAAAGCGGCGTGCGCGGCGCGCAGGATTTCGAGCGCGGCGGCGTCGTCGTGATCGTGCAAAACGCGCACGAGCGTAACCAGGTCCGCGCCGGTCGGCAGATTCCCGCGCCGGAAATCGCCGCCATGCGCGGCGATGCGCGACTCGAGGCCGTCGGCGGCGAAGCTCGCACGCGCGCGCTCGGCGACCGCGGGCAGATCGAACAGCGCGAGTTCCAGATGCGGATGGCGCGCGGCCAGCGCGCGCAGGAAAGCGCCTTCGCCGCCGCCCAGATCGAGCACGCGCCGATGCCGGCCGAAGGGATACGCCGCGACGATCTCCTCGGCGACCGGCGGCTGGGACATCGCCATCAGCCGCGAATAGGCCGCGACATCGGCATCGGACAGCGCCGTCGGATCGTCCTCGCGCGAATAACGCCAGTAGGCGCGCAGCGCCCCGCCCGGCGCGTTCGCGCGCAACAACGCCACGGGGTCGGCAAGATCGCGATAGACCAGCGCGTGATGTTCGATCATCGCCGAAAGGCCCGGATCCGAGCGAACGACCGCGCCCCGCGCGGCCAACGCATAGCGCCCGTCGGCGCGCCGACGGACGAGACCGAGCGCCGCCGCCGCATCGAGCAAGCGCGCGGCTTGCGCGGGCTCGAGACCCAGCGCAAGCGCGAGCGCCGCCGCGTCCATCGGCCCGTCGACGAGCCGGTCGAACACGCGCAACCGCACGCAAGCCAGCAGCACTTGGGAGTAGACGAAGCCCGCGCAAAGATCGAAGACCGCGCGCGCTTCGCGCCGCGCGAGCGGGCGGAACAACGGGAAAGCGGCGGAAAACCGGCGGAATTTCGGGTCGCCGATCAGGCGTACGGCCCAGGCACGGACGCGCTCGATCAAGCCGTCGGCCGAAGGCGGCACCGGCGCCGCGCCGCTCTCGGAAGCGACGCTCACGCCGCGCTCAACGCGACTTCCTTGGGCAGCAAGCCCGCCGCCCGTGCGGCGATCGCCGCGCGCAACGGATCGCGGCCGGGGCAATCCGGGACCGACGCGACCGACTCCGCGACCAATTCGTCGAAATGCTCGCGCGCGCCGCGCGCACCCAAAAGCTGCACGGCGTTGGGCCGGCCGAGTGCGGCATCGCGCCCCACGGGTTTGCCGGCCGCTTCGGCGGTGGCGAAGGCGTCGAGCAGATCGTCGGCGACCTGGAAGGCCTCGCCCAAACGTTCGCCGACCATGCGCCAAGCCTCGCCCGGAACGCCCGCAGCCGTGGCGCCCGCCACGGTCGCCGCGGCGAACAACGCGCCGGTCTTCGCCTGCTGATAGGCGGCCAGCGAAATCTCCGGCTCGCTTTCCCAAGCTTGACCCGCGACGATGCCGTTGGGTGCGCCCGCCGCGCGCGCGACGACACCCACGAGCGTGCGCATCAACGCGGGCTTATGCGCGCCCGCCAACGCGACGGTTTCGAACGCCAGGACGATCAACCCGTCGCCCGCGAGCACGGCCAACGGTTCGCCGAACGCGCGATGCACGGATGGTTTGCCGCGGCGCGTCTGGGCATCGTCGAAACACGGCAGATCGTCGTGGACGAGCGATGCGCAATGCAGAAGCTCGATCGACGCCGCCGCCGCGTCGGCCAAAGCCGGATTCCGGTCGCCGCACGCCGCGGCCACCGCCAGCGCCAATTGCGGGCGGATCCGCGCCCCGCCGGGGAACACCGCATGGCGCAACGCCGCCACCAGCTTGGGCGGCGCGCCCACGCCGCCGGTCCTGGCCAATGCGCCTTCCAAGGCCCGCTCGATGCGTTCGGCTGCGTCCATGGCACGTCCTTCCGTCGCGAGTGAGCGTCAATTCTTCTGGATATCTCGATTGTCATGCTAGATTGACACTCGCGTCAACCCGTTTCTTTCCGGAACACAGCCGCGATGACCGACGGACGGACGATCGTGATCGGCGCGGGCGTGGGCGGTCTCGCTTGCGCCATCGACCTCGCCGCGCGCGGGACGCACGTGCGCGTGCTCGAGCGCGCGGCCGCGCCCGGCGGAAAGATGCGCGCGCTTCCCGCCGGGGACGCCGCCGTCGACGCGGGCCCGACGGTGTTCACCATGCGCGGCGTGTTCGACGCCCTGTTCGCGGACGCGGCCGCCCGGCTCGAGGATCGCTTGCGGCTGACGCCGCTCGAAGTCCTGGCACGGCACGCCTGGGACGGATCGGCGCATCTCGATCTGTTCGCCGATCGCGCGCGCTCGGCCGACGCGATCGGGCGTTTCGCGGGCGCGGGCGCGGCCCGCGGCTATCTGGAATTCTGCGCGCGCGCCAAGCGCGTGCACGACGCGCTGGACCGGGATTTCATGCGCGCGTCGAAGCCCACGCCCGCGGGGCTCGTGCGCAGGATCGGCTGGCGCGGCGCGCGCGACATGCTGGCGGCGCCGCCGTTCGCCTCACTGTGGTCGGCGCTGGGCCGCGATTTCGCCGATCCGCGCTTGCGCCAGCTTTTCGGCCGCTATGCGACCTATGTCGGTTCCTCGCCGTTCGCCTGCCCCGCCACGCTGATGCTGATCGCGCACGTCGAACAGGAAGGCGTGTGGTCGGTCGAGGGTGGCATGGCGCGCGTGGCCCAGGTCTTGGCCGCACTGGCGCGCGAACTGGGCGCGACGATCGACTGCGGGGCGGAGGTCGCGCGGATCGAATTGGGCGACGGGGGCGCGCGCGGCGTGGTTCTCGCCGACGGGACGTTCCTGGCCGCCGATGCGATCGTCTGCAACGCCGATGCGGCGGCGCTGGCCGGCGGGCGGTTCGGGGCGGCCGTCGCCGCGCGCACGCGCGCGTTGGCGCCCGCGCGCCGTTCGTTGTCGGCCCGCACATGGACCTTGCGCGGGCGCGGCACGGGCTTCGCCTTCGTGCGCCACAACGTGTTCTTCTCGCGCGACTACAAGGCCGAGTTCGACGCGATTTTCGGCCGCGACGAGGCCCCGGCGGAACCCACCGTCTATGTCTGCGCGCAAGATCGCGCGGACGCGGCGCAAGCCCCCGACGGGGGCGACGAACGTTTCCTTGTCCTGGCCAACGCGCCGGCCAACGGCGACCGGGGCGATGGCGGGCCTGCGGCGATGGCGCGCGCGGCCCAAGCTGCAACGGAGGTATTGAAGCGATGCGGAGCGGCGATCGAACTGGATCACCCGACCGCGACGGCGACGGGTCCGACGGGGTTCGAGGCGCTGTTCCCGGCGACGGGGGGCGCGTTGTACGGCCAAGCGTCGCACGGCTGGACGGCGTCGTTCGCCCGGCCGGGGACGGCGACGCCGATCCCGGGCCTGTTTCTGGCGGGGGGCAGCGCGCATCCGGGGGCGGGCGTGCCGATGGCGGCGCTGTCGGGGCGGCTGGCGGCGGCGGCGGTGCGCGCGCATTTGGTTTCGATCGCGCCGTCCCGCACGACGGTTACGCATGGTGGTACGTCGATGGCTGGAGCGACGACGGACGCCACGGGATCGTCCTGATCGCGTTCGTCGGCAGCGTTTTCTCGCCCTACTACGCGCGCGCGCGGGCCAACGGCCCGGCGGATCCCGCAAACCACGCGGCGCTGAACGTCGCGCTTTACGGTGCTGCACCGCGGCGCTGGGCGATGACCGAGCGCGGACGCGGGGGGCTGACGCGCGCGCCCGACGCCCTGCGCATCGGCCCGAGCCGGGTGGCAACCGACGGCGCCGATCTGGTCTTCGAGATCGACGAGGTCGGCATGCCCTTGCCCCGGCGCGTGACCGGAATCGTGCGCGTGCGGCCGGAGATTCCCGCAGGACCGCGCGTGACGCTTGACCCCGACGGTCGGCATCGCTGGCAAGCGCTGGCCCCGCGCGCGCGCATCGAAGTCGACCTCCGCCGGCCCGAGTTGCGCTGGTCGGGGACCGGTTATCTCGACGCCAACGACGGCGACGCGCCGCTCGAACGCGATTTCCATTCCTGGGAATGGGCACGCGCGGCGACCGCAAGGGGCGCTTCGGTCGTCTACGACGTGCGCACGCGCGCGGGTGCGCGCACGGCGATCGCGACGCATTTCGACGCCGACGGCTTCAGCGCCTTCGAGCCACCGCCGGCTTGCGTGCTGCCGCCCACCTCGATCTGGCGCATCCCCCGGCCCGCGCGCGGGCGCGACGCGCGCATCGCCGCGACGCTGGAGGACACGCCGTTCTACGCGCGCTCGCAAATCCGCACGCATTGGGAAGGCGCGCCCGTCGAAGCGATGCACGAATCCTTGCTTTTGGATCGCTTCGCGACGCCGATCGTGCGCGCGATGCTGCCCTTCCGGATGCCGCGCCGGGCGCGTTAATTCCCGTTTTCGGCGTCGCGCGCGGCGCGCTCGCGTTTGCGTCGCTCGCGGCGCAGATCGAGCATCTGGTGGATCCCGAAACCCAGCGCCAGCGCGAAAACCAGCGCGAGTTCGATCAGCCCGACGAAATGCCCGCCGCCCTCGCCCATCACTCAATCCCCGCCGTTGCCGTATTGCTCGCGCTCGGCCAGGCGCTCGAACAGCACGATCATCCGTTCGGCGCGGGCGTGCAGGCGCCACCAAGCGGGCGGCGGGGCGGGAACAGGGCGGCGCGACAAAGAGGCGGCCTCCGCCAGCCGGGCGATCGCCGGCAATGGTGCAGGGCCCGGACCTGACGGCGCGCCAGGCGGCGCCAGCGTCGCGCGCAGCAGCACTGCGGCTTTGCGCGACGGTGCGACGACCGCGCGGCCCGAAATTGAATCGAACCCGCGCCGGGCCACCTCGCGGCCGATCTCGGCGTAAAGGAAGGCGGCCGCGCGGATCGCGGGCCGGCAGCCCGCGGGCAATGCGGCGATACCGGAGACCCCGCGCTCGTAGAGCGCGTCCGCCGCGTCGAGCACGTCGCCCACGACGCGCGCGACCCGATCGTCGAATCGCGGCCGGGCGAGGAAGACGTCGGGATCGAGGCCGGCCGCGCGCATGCGGTCAAGCGGCAGATAAAGCCGGCCGAGCCGGGCATCCTCGCCCACGTCGCGGGCGATGTTGGTCAGTTGCATGGCGACGCCGAGTTCGCATGCGCGCGCGTAGGTTTCCGCGCCGCGTGCGCCCATCAGGATCGCCATCATGGCGCCCACGGCGCCGGCCACCCGAGCACCATAGGCGTAAAGCGCATCGAGATCGGGATAGCGCCGACGTTCGGCGTCCCACTCGAAACCCTCGACCAGCGCTTCGGGCAGCGCGCGCGGAATGGCGAAGCGTTCGACCGTTTCTGCGAAACAGCGGTCGACCGCGTCGTCGAAAGGGCCGCCGTCGTAGATGCGGCGCAAGCGCCAACGCACCGTGTCGAGCGCGCGCGCGGGTTCGGGCGCCAGATCGATCGCGTCGTCAACCGCGCGGCAGAACGCGTAAAGCGCCGTGGCGGGTCCGCGCACGTTGCCGGGAAGGATCAGCGAGGCGGCGAAAAACGTCTTCGAACCGCCGCGCAACGCGCCGCGGCAGGCGTCCAGATCGGCGGCGAAGCCCGCCTCAGCGCCGAAGTTTCGGGCGCGCATCGGTCGGACGGATTCGGACGGAGGGACGGCGACGCACCATGCGCTTTCTTTTCTCCTCGGCGCATCGTAAACCCATCCGACGCATTTGCCGACGAAAAACGACAGGCTGGGTTGACACTTCGAGCGTCAGGAGGCGACATGGGAGCCTCTCGCAAGCGCGAGTGGGAGCGGCGGGCGAAGGATTGGCCGAACCGCGACGCCAGCCGTTTCGTCGCGGCGGGCGGCATCGAGTGGCACGTCCAGGTCATGGGTAACGGCCCGTGGGCGCTGCTCGTCCACGGTACGGGGGCTTCGACGCACTCGTTCCGCGATCTCGCCCCGGCGCTGGCCCGCGACTTCAGCGTGCTCGCCCTCGACCTGCCCGGCCACGGATTCACCGGCACCCCGCCGGCCGGGCGGATGTCTTTGCCCGGCTTCGCGGATTTGGCGGCGGAAGTGTGCCGCGCGCTCGACGTGGCACCCGCCCTTGCGGTCGGTCATTCGGCCGGTGCCGCGGTCGTCGCGCGCATGGCTTTGGACGGCGCGATCGCACCGCGCGGATTGGCGGCTTTGAACGGCGCGCTGCTGCCATTGCGCGCGCCGGGTGCGGCGTTCTTCAAACCGGTCGCCAAGCTGCTGGCGGCCTTGCCGATGGTGCCGGCGATCGCCGCCTGGCGCAGCGATGCGCCCGGCCGGGTCGAGCGGTTGCTGGCGGGGACGGGTTCGCGGATCGACGCGGCGGGTTTGCGCGGCTATCGCCGGCTTTTCGCCGACGCCGACCATGTCGGCGCGACGTTGGCGATGATGGCAAACTGGGACGTGGCGGTTTTGGCGCGCGACTTGGCGCGCTTGACGGTTCCGCTCGCCTTGGTGATCGGGGCCAATGACCGTACGATTCCGCCCGCCGAGCAGCGTCGCGTCGCCGACCTCGCCCCGCGGGCGACCATCGATATGCAGCCGGGTCTCGGCCATCTCGCTCACGAGGAGGATCCCGAAGGAACCGCCGCGATCCTGCGCGCGCGCTTCGAATCCTGGCGCGACGCGCCGGCCTAAGCCACCCGCGAACGGACCGCGAAACGCCGGTCGATGGCGCGGCGGTGCCACAGAATGATCGCCAACCCCACCGTCAAAGGGACCGCCCACATGAAGGGATTGAGGGCGAGTTCCGGCAAAATGCGGACCGACCCGAAAGCCATGAACGCGGTGTAGACGGAGATACCCGCGCCGACGAGCGCCTTCACATGCTCCTTGAGCCACGCGTCGGGCCCCGGATCGCGCGACAGGATGAACCAAAGATTGGTTCCCGCCGTCGCGAGACCGACGATGCCGATCCCGACGATCAAAGGGTTGTCCAGCACCCAGCTTTGCCACACGCACGCGAGCGACGCCGGGACCAAAGCCGCCTGCAGCAGCAGATTGAGCGGCGTGCGATTGGCTTCGTGCCGCCCTTTGTTGCGGATCGCAAGCCAGCCGTACCAGGCGAGATTGACCGTCAGCAACCCTGCGGCCAGCATCATCCAGCCAAAAATTCCGCGGATGAACGGGGCATCGAACAGATCGACGAGATGGGGATGCGTCTCCAACGGGGCGAACAGCGTCATCGTCCCCATCGCCATCGCAAAACAGCCGGTGGCGAACAGCGCGAAAGCGAAGATGCGGCCCCATTTGGCATGGGCTGCGCCGCCTTTGCGCCCCAGCACGGGGACCCAGAACGCCACAGCACCCGTCACACCCGTGACGATGTGGGCGGCGATCAGCACTTCGAACAGGAAATAGGTCATCCGGCCCGCTCCCCAACTGACAGTCGCACTTGACACTCCAAGTGTAAAGGGCGTCTACTTTCCGTGCGGCGTTTACCGCCGGACGCGGCGCCGCCCAGGAACCGGCAGGGCGCGCATGGCAACGACCGCATTCGCCGCGATACCGCGCGAAACGCGAGACGATCAGCAGGACATATCCTTCGCGCCGCGGCCCACGCCGCTTCCCGCCCTTTTCGCGCTGCTGCGGTGCGTGCTGCGCGGCGATGGGGATCTTCTATCGCTGCTGCCCAAGGCCGCCTACAGCGCGGAGATCGGCCCGCTTGGCTATTCGCGCCGCTCCACGATCGTGGTGAACCGCCCGGATCTCGCGCGCGAGGTTCTGGCCGACCCGCAGGGTCTGCTGCCGAAAAGCGATCTGATGGTCAACGCGCTGGCGCCGCTGATCGGGGATTCGATATTCGTGTCGTCGGGGAGCACGTGGAAGCGCCAACGCGCGATGATCGATCCGGCCCTGACGATGATGCGGATCACCCGCGCCTTCCCCGCCATGCAAGCCGCCGCCGAAGCCGCGGAGGCGACGCTGGCCGCACGCGCAAGCGACGGCCAGCCGTTCTCGCTCGACCTCGCCATGAGCCACGTCACGGCCGACGTCATCTGCCGGACCGTGTTTTCGACCGGCCTTGAAACCCGGGTCGCGCACGAGGTCTTCGACGCCTTCATCGCCTTCGAGCGAAGCGTCGCGCAAGTCGAGATCCGGCGCCTGATCTTCGACCGCGCCTGGAAGCCGGTGCCGCAGAAGGACCATGTGCTCGCGGCCTGCCGCCTGATCCGCGGGCATCTCGGCACGTTGGTCGACACGCATCTGGCTGGCGGTGCCGCTGCGTTCGACGACATCGCCGCAGCCATCGCCGCCGCGCGCGACGATACGGGCCAGGCCTTCACGCGCGAGGAACTCGTCGACCAACTGGGCGTATTGTTCCTGGCCGGGCACGAAACCAGCGCCAGCGCGCTGACATGGGCGTTCTATCTGCTGGCGACGCGGCCCGCCATGGTCGCGCGCCTGCGCGCCGAGGTGGAAGCGGTGGCCGGCGACGGCCCGATCCTTTTCGAGCACACGCGCCAGCTGCCCTTCGTGCGCAACGTGTTCCGCGAAACGCTGCGGCTTTATCCGCCGATCACGTTCCTGCCGCGCGTGGCGAACGAAGCGATGCGCATCGGCGGCCGCGCCGTGAAAAAAGGCGCGCTGGTCATCGTGGCGCCATGGCTCATGCATCGCCATCGGCGCTATTGGCGCGATCCCGACGCGTTCGATCCGGACCGTTTCCTGCCCGCGCGCGAAAGCGAAATGACGCCGGGCGCCTATATCCCCTTCGGGGTGGGGCCGCGCGTCTGCGCGGGCGCGGGCTTCGCGCAAGTCGAAGCGGTGCTTCTGATCGCGCGGCTGTTCCGGCGCTTCGATTTCCACGTCGAGTCGCCCGAAACGGTCCGTCCGGCGGCGCGCTTGACCACGCGACCG